>NZ_JBEZXR010000083.1:0-38080 GCF_040638135.1 Streptomyces sp. NPDC026673
CCAGAATGCCCAGCCCCGGAGGCCCCGCACCCGGCCCACCCACACACGCGCGAGGCGGCACCTGACCGCGCCGGGCAATCGGGAGGGCGGGCGGGAAAACCCCCGACAGAAACCACAACCGCGCCGCACACAACAACGCACCAGCCCCGCACACCCCCGCACGGGGTGACACTGGAGAGAGGAGTCATGAACGGTTCGGTCCAGGTCGGACGCGTATTCGGGGTGCCCCTGCGGATGCACTGGAGCGTCCCCGTCCTCGTCGTGCTGCTCGCGTACGGGCTCGGCCGGGAGACCCTGCCCGCCTGGATCCCGGGCCTGTCGCCCACCGTCTACACGGTCGCGGCGGCCGCCGGCGCGATCCTGCTGATGGCGAGCCTGCTGGCGCACGAGATCGCCCACGCGGCGACGGCACGGCGCGAGCACCTGTCGGTCGAGGACGTCACCCTGTGGGCCATGGGCGGTATGACGCGCATGGGGCGGCCCGGCTCGGCCGGCGCGGCCTTCCTCGTGGCGGTCAGCGGTCCACTGGCCAGCCTCGTCATCGGCGGCGCCGCGCTCGGCGCGGGCATCGGCGTGGACGCGGCGGCCCACCGCTCGGTGCCGGGGGCGCTGCTGATCTGGCTGGGCTGGGCGAATCTCCTGCTCGGGGTCTTCAATCTGCTGCCCGCGGCGCCTCTGGACGGCGGGCGGGTGCTGCAGGCACTGCTCTGGTGGCGCACCGGGGACCGCGACCGCGCCGACCGGGCCGCCGGACGCGGCGGGCAGATCCTCGGCCTCGCATTCGTCCTCGCCGGCTGGCTCGCCTTCGCCCGCGGCGTGCCGAGCGGACTGTGGCTGGCCCTGGTCGGGTTCTTCATGGCCCTCACGGCGGGGGCCGAGCGCCAGCGGGCGGTCGTCAACTCCGCCCTGCGCGGTGTGCGGCTCGCGGACGCCATGTCGGCCCCTCTCGTCACGGGCCCCGACTGGCTGCCGGTCGACCGCTTCATCGACGAGGTCGCCGTGGGCTCCCGCCACTCGGTCCTGCCCCTGCTCGACTTCGACGGGCGCCTGAGCGGGGTGGTGTCCCTGCGCAGGCTCACCTCGGTGCCCGCCGATCGCCGCGGCGACGTCCGGGTGCGCGACGTCGCGATCCCGCTGTCGCAGTGCACGACCGGTGCGCCCGGCGAGTTCGTCAACGACGCCCTGGACCGCCTCCGCCCCGGTCCGGGCGGCGTCCGCGTCATCGTCGTCGACGGCGGGCACCCCGTCGGCATCGTGACCGGCAGCGACATCTCCCGGCTCGTCCAGCGCCGCCGGATGGCGGGCGGACCGCCCCCGGCGTGACCCCGGCCGACGGCTGCGCGCACGGCGCGTCCGGTCCAGGATGGAGCCATGTTGCTCGCGGAGCTCGCACGCACGTCCCGGGAGGTCGCGGCGACGTCCGCGCGGTCGGAGAAGGTGGCGGCGCTGGCGCGGCTGCTGCGCACCGCCGAGCCGGACGAGGCGCCCGTGGTGATCACGTATCTGGCGGGACGGCTGCCCCAACGGCGCACCGGGGTGGGCTGGAGCACCCTGCGTGAGCGGCGGGAGCCCGCGGCCGAGCCCCGGCTGACCGTGCGCGAGGTCCACGAGGCGCTGGACCGGATCGCGGCGGTGGCCGGCAAGGGAGCGGCGGCCGAGCGCAAGCGGCTCGTGGCGGAGCTGATGGAGGCGGCCACGGAGGAGGAGCAGGCGTTCCTCCTGGGGCTGATCGGCGGGGAGTTGCGGCAGGGCGCGCTGGACGCGCTCGCGGTCGAAGCGCTCGCCGTCGCGACGGGCGCGCCCGCGGAGGAGGTGCGCCGCGCGGTGATGCTCGGCGGTTCACCGGGGGCCGTCGCGCGGGCGCTGCTGGCCGGTGGGCCGGAGGCGCTGGCGGCGTTCCGGCTGGAGGTGGGGCGGCCGGTGCAGCCGATGCTGGCGCAGACCGCGAAGGACGTGGACGAGGCCCTGGACCGGCTGGGCCCGTGCGCGCTGGAGGAGAAACTCGACGGGATCCGCGTCCAGGTGCACCGCACGGGCCGCGACGTGCGCGTGTACACCCGCACGCTGGACGAGATCACCGACCGTCTACCCGAAGTCGTCGCCGCGGCACTGGAGTTGGCCGTCGGGGAGGCCGTGCTCGACGGTGAGGTCATCTCCTTCGGCGCGGACGGCCGCCCGCGCGCCTTCCAGGAGACCTCCTCCCGGGTGGGCTCGCGCCTGGACGTCGCGGCCGCGCAGGAGAGCCTGCCCGTGGCCCCGGTCTTCTTCGACCTGCTCTCCGTCGACGGCCGCGATCTGCTGGATCTGTCCACGGCGGCGCGCCACGCCGAACTGGCCCGGGTGGCCCCCGGGCCGCGCCGGGTACGCCGACTGGTGGCCGACGATCCGGGCGACCCCGCGACACGGCAGGCGGCCCGCGACTTCGCGGAGGAAGTGCTGGAACGCGGACACGAGGGGATCGTGGCCAAGGCGCTCGACGCTCCGTACAGCGCCGGGCGGCGCGGCGCGGCCTGGCTCAAGGTCAAGCCGGTGCACACCCTCGACCTGGTGGTCCTCGCCGCCGAGTGGGGCCATGGACGGCGTACCGGCAGGCTGTCCAACCTCCATCTCGGTGCCCGCCGCCCCGACGGCACCTTCGCGATGCTGGGCAAGACCTTCAAGGGCCTGACCGACGCCGTTCTCGCCTGGCAGACCGAACGCCTGGGAGAACTGGCGGTCAGCGACGACGGGTGGGTCGTCCGGGTCAGGCCGGAACTCGTCGTGGAGATCGCCTTCGACGGCCTCCAGCGGTCCACGCGCTACCCGGCGGGCGTCACGCTCCGCTTCGCCCGCGTCGTGCGCTACCGCGAGGACAAGACGGCCGACGAGGCGGACACGGTCGACACCGTGCTGGCCCTGCGGCGCTGAACGACGGGGCGGGCCCGCCGCCGCCGCCGCTGCCGCTGCCGCTGCCGCTGCCGCTGCCGTCCGAACGCGTCACGGCACCGCCCCCCCGGCCCGGGCACCGGCGGCTCTGCGACGCCCGCGCTCAGGCGGACGCGCCCGCCAACGCGCGGCACGTCTGGGCGCACATGCCGCAGGCCCTGGCGCACATCGCGTACATCTCGACCGGCGTCGGCGACGGGCGCGTCATCATGTCCGCACGCATGCGGGTCATCGCCGTACAGCCCAGGCGCGCGCATGACCGCCGCCCCTGTGCGGGCGGGCGCTCATCGTCTCCGCGCACGCGGTGTGGCACGCCATGCTCGCGTCCACGCGGGTCCGCGTCTCGCCGGTCATCGGGTCGATCCGCGCCGGAAGGCGGCGCGGCCAGCACGCCGCCTTCCGAGAGCAGGCGACGACGAGGCCCCGGCGGTGTCCCGGTCGCCCCGCGACGGGCCCGCACTCCCGGGGCCGGCACGGAACGGCTGCGCCTCCCCCGGTTCCGGCCCTCTACGGTGCGGCGATCCGCTCGGCGAAGGCGGCGTAGGCCGCGTCGTCGAAGAGGACGAACCGCACCTCTTCCACCGCCGTGTCCGTCGCCTGGACCGTCTCGACGGCGATGCGGGCGGCGTCCCTCAGGGGCCAGCGGTACACGCCGGTGGAGATCGCCGGGAAGGCGACCGTGCTCGCCCCCAGTTCGTCGGCGACCCGCAGCGCCTCCCGGTGGCAGGAGGCGAGCAGGTCGGACCGGTCCTCGCCGGCGCTGTGCACCGGGCCGACGGTGTGGATCACCCAGCGGGCCGGGAGCCGGCCGGCCGTGGTGGCGACCGCCCGCCCGGTCGGCAGTCCGCGTCCGTACCGCGAGGCGCGCAGCGCACGGCACTCCTCGAGGATCTCCGGGCCGCCCTTGCGGTGGATGGCGCCGTCGACGCCACCGCCCCCGAGCAGCGAGGAGTTGGCGGCGTTGACGACGGCGTCGACGGACTGCTCGGTGATGTCGCCCCGGACGAGGGTGATGCGTGCCATACCCGTGATCCTGCCACCGCCGCCGTACCCACGCCCGGCCGTTTCCCGCGGTCACCAGTCGCAGGGCACCCGCAGGTCCAGCAGTGAGTCGCAGAACACCGCGGGGGTCTCCGGCCAGCCCTCGCGGTGCCAGTGCGCGATGCGCCAGCCGAGCCGCTTCGGCCACACCGGCAGGTGCCGCAGGTCCGCCACGGGGACCCAGACGGGGGCGGCGCCCTTCTCCAGGTCCAGGGAGGAGTGGTGGCCGATCGCGCCGTGCGCCTCGACGAGGAAGTAGTGCCCGGGGTGCGAGCCTCGGTGGACCCGGTTCACCCGGGCGATCTCCCGCCCGACGGTGCCGGTGAGTCCGGTCTCCTCGGCCAGTTCGCGCAGGACGGCCGCCTCGGGGGTCTCCCCCGGCTCGACACCGCCGCCGGGGATCTCGTAGAAGTCGCCGCGCCGGTGGCGGTAGCGGATGAGGAGCATGCGCCCGTCACGGATGATCACCGCGCCCGCCCGGGTCCGCTTCGGCGGCCGGCCGAACGGGTCCTCCAGCACCAGGCGGCCCCGCCACCAGGACGGCCCGTCCCAGGAGCGCAGGATGGCCTCCCACGCGGTCCAGGGCGCGAGCGGCAGGTGCAGGGCCTCCGCGCGGCTGAGCAGCCGGGCGGACGCGGGGCCGGGCGGCAGGGGCACGGAGGCCCGGTAGTACAGCTGGGTCCCGTCGGTCGCGCGCACCTCCAGACAGGGCCGGGCGTCGATCCGGGCGTCGACGCCGAGGGCTGCGCGGGCGGCCGCACGCGCGGCCGCGGCGGGGTCGCCGCGCGGTGGCACGGCGGCTCGGGGGAGGCTCAAGTCGTCGTGTACGGCGAGGTGTTGGTCGTGGAAGAGGATCACTCCCGCATGCAGTGAGGACATCCCGCCGACGCTAGCAGCGCCCGCCGTCCGGGCCCGGCCGATATTTCCCGAACATTGCCCGCGGCACCCCGGGCGGCCTCGTGGCGGCCGTCTGGTGGTCGGCCTCCGCGCGTCGCACTCTGGAGGGGAGGAGGCGAGCTGACATGACACGTCCGGTCGGTATAGACCTCGGCACCACCAACTCGGTGGTCTGCGCCCTGGAGGGCGGCGAGCCCACCGTCATCACCAACACGGAGGGGGCCAGGACCACGCCCTCGGTGGTGGCCTTCAGCAAGGGCGGCGAGGTCCTCGTCGGCGAGATCGCCAAGCGCCAGGCCGTGACCAACGTGGAGCGCACCGCCCGTTCGGTCAAGCGGCACATGGGCGACCCCGACTGGCGGTTCCCCGAGTCCGGCACCATCGACGGCAAGCGCTTCACGGCCCAGGAGATCTCGGCCCGGGTGCTGCAGAAGCTGAAGCGGGACGCGGAGGCGTACCTGGGCGAGGACGTGACGGACGCGGTGATCACCGTTCCCGCGTACTTCGACGACGTCCAGCGCACCGCCACCAAGGAGGCCGGGGAGATCGCCGGCCTGAACGTGCTGCGGATCATCAACGAGCCCACGGCCGCGGCGCTGGCGTACGGGCTCGACAAGGAGAACGACCAGACGATCCTCGTCTTCGACCTGGGCGGCGGCACCTTCGACGTCTCCCTCCTCGACATCGGCGAGGGCGTGGTGGAGGTCAAGGCCACCAACGGCGACACGGAGCTGGGCGGCGACGACTGGGACCAGCGGATCGTCGACCACCTCGTGGAGCGCTTCAAGAACGCGTACGGGCTGGACCTGGCCAAGGACAAGATGGCGCTGCAGCGGCTGCGCGAGGCTGCCGAGCGGGCGAAGATCGAGCTGTCGTCGTCCACGGAGACGACGATCAACCTCCCGTATGTCACGGCGTCCGCCGAGGGCCCGCTGCACCTGGACGAGAAGCTCACCCGCGCCCAGTTCCAGCAGCTCACCGCGGACCTGCTGGAACGCTGCAAGGGCCCCTTCCACCAGGCGGTGACGGACGCGCGGATCGACGTGGCCGACGTCGACCACGTCATCCTCGTCGGCGGTTCGACCCGGATGCCGGCGGTGACGGAGCTGGTGAAGTCGCTGACCGGCAAGGAGCCGCACAAGGGCGTCAACCCGGACGAGGTGGTGGCGATCGGGGCGTCGCTGCAGGCCGGTGTGCTCAAGGGCGAGGTCAAGGACGTCCTGCTGCTCGACGTGACCCCGCTGTCCCTCGGCATCGAGACCAAGGGCGGCATCATGACCAAGCTCATCGAGCGCAACACGACCATTCCCACGAAGCGCTCGGAGATCTTCACCACGGCCGAGGACAACCAGCCGTCGGTGCAGATCCAGGTCTACCAGGGCGAGCGCGAGATCGCCGCGTACAACAAGAAGCTGGGGGTGTTCGAGCTGACCGGGCTGCCCCCGGCGCCGCGGGGCATCCCGCAGATCGAGGTCTCCTTCGACATCGACGCCAACGGCATCATGCACGTCACGGCGAAGGACCTCGGCACCGGCAAGGAGCAGAAGATGACCGTGACCGGCGGCTCCGGGCTGCCGAAGAGCGACATCGACCGCATGATGCGCGAGGCCGAGCAGTACGCGGAGGAGGACCACCGGCGCCGGGAGGAGGCCGAGACCCGCAACAACGCGGAGGGCCTCGTCTACTCCACCGAGAAGCTGCTGCGGGACAACCCCGACAAGGTCCCGGGCGAGCTGAAGTCGGAGGTCGAGTCCGCGGTGGCGGACCTGAAGGAGCGGCTGAAGGGCGAGGACTCCGCCGCCATCCGGCAGGCGACCGAGCGGCTGACCGCCTCGGCCCAGAAGATCGGCACGGCGATGTACGCCCAGGCCCAGGCGGAGCGGTCCGCGGCGGGCGGGGGCGAGGCACCGCACGCGGCACCGCCGGAGGGCGACGAGGACGTGGTGGACGCCGAGATCGTCGACGACGACAAGCGGGAGGGAGGCACGGCGTGAACCGGGCCGGTCCGCCTCCGGGCGGCGAGCTGCGGGCACGGCTCGTCGAACGCACGGCGGACCTGAAGCGGCTCAAGGCCGAGTACGACAACTACCGCAAGCGCGTCCAACGGGACCGGCTGGCCGTGCGGGAGATCGCCGTCGTCAATGTGCTGCACGGGCTGCTTCCGGTGCTGGACGCCATCGACCGGGCCCGCGACCTGGGCGAGGTGACGGGCGGCTTCCGTGCCGTGGTGGAGGTGCTGGAGGCGCACCTCGCGGAGCTCGGGCTGCGCTCGTTCGGCGAACCGGGCGAGCCCTTCGACCCGGTACGGCACGAGGCGGTCGGCTCGTGGTGCGCGGCCGGCGCGGACCGGCTCGTCTGCGGCACGGTCGTACGGCCCGGCTACCGGGTCGGGGCGCACCTGTTGCGCCCCGCGGAGGTGGTGGTCACCGGATCTGCGCGGGCCCTGGCCCGGGTGCACCCTGGAGGCATGGAGACAACCCACAAGGTCGACGTGGCCCCCCTCGGAGCCGACCACCGCTACCGCCGGGTGCACATCCAGGGCGTCGGGTGGGAGGAGCTGGAGCGCGAGGAGTTCGAGCCGCGGGTGCGGCGCGCCTTCCCGGAGATCGACGTGTCGGACCCGGAGCAGGTGCACTGGGCCGACCACCCCGGCGAGTGGCCGGACTGGCGGCCGGGCGAGGCCTGAGCGCGAGGTCGTGTCGTCAGCCGGCCGCGAGCAGCGCGGCGACGCGTTCCACGGCGAAGGCGTACCCCTGGACGCCGCATCCCGCGATGACGCCGTCGGCGCGTGCCGAGACATAACTGTGGTGCCGGAACGCCTCGCGCCGGTGGATGTTGGAGATGTGCACCTCGATCACCGGCATTCCGTCGCAGGCGTTGAGCGCGTCCAGGATCGCCACCGAGGTGTGGGAGTAGGCGCCGGGGTTGATCACGATGCCCGCGTGGTGCTCGCGCGCCTCGTGGATCCAGTCGATCAGCTGCCCCTCGTGGTTGCTCTGCCGGCAGTCGACCGTCCCCCCGTGCCCCGCCGCCGCCGTGGCGCACAGCGACTCGACGTCGGCGAGGGTCTCGGAGCCGTAGATCTCGGGCTGCCGCCGGCCGAGGAGGTTGAGGTTGGGACCGTTGAGGACCATGATCGGCGCCTCGGCGAGAGTACGGGTCATGGCCCCAAGGTCTACCACGCGATCAGCCGAAGGTGACGGCGCCGTCCATCTCCCAGACGAGCACCTCGGCGCCCTCGGCACCGGCGGTGAGCCGCTGTCCCTCGGCCCCGGTCACGCGGACGGCGTCGCCCTTGGCGAGCAGTCCGGCGCCCTCGAGGGCCACCTCGCCCCTGGCGACGTACAGGTGCACGAAGGGGGCGGTGGGCAGGGCCAGGGTCTCCTGCGGCGTCATGCGCGCGGCCTGCAGGGCGGCGTGCTTCTGGGCGATGGAGATGGCCCGCTGGTCGCGGTCGCGGTGCATGCCGGAGGCGACGGTGACCCAGCCGCCGCGGGCGAGCTCGTCGTTGATGTCGAGCTGCTCGTACCCCGGCTTGATCCCCTGCTCGTCGGGGAAGACCCACATCTGCACGAAGTGCACGGGGTCCTTGTGCTCGGGCGCGCCCGTCAGCTTCCAGGAGTCGTTCTTCTCGCTGTGCAGGATGCCGGTGCCCGCGCTCATCCGCTGGGCGAGTCCCGGGTAGATGACGCCGTTGTGGCCCTCGGAGTCCTGGTGGACGAGTCCGCCGTCGAGCACCCAGGTGACGATCTCCATGTCCCGGTGCGGGTGGGTGTCGAAGCCGGTGCCGGGGGCGACGACGTCGTCGTTGGAGACCAGCAGCAGGCCGAAGTGGGTGTTCTTCGGGTCGTAGTGGCGGCTGAAGGAGAAGCAGTGGTGCGAGTCGAGCCAGCCGGCGCGGGTGTGGAACCGCTGGCCGGCGCGGCGGACATCCAGCTGGGTGGCCATCGGGGATCTCCTTCTGCGGGGTGTGGTGCCTGTCGCCCAACCTAACATGTTGAATCTCGAACTATATTCCCTGGATGCCGTAGCTCCGGAGCTTGCGGTAGACCGTCGCCCGCGCGATGCCGAGCGCCTTCGCCGCCCGCGCCTTGTTGCCGCCGTGGGTGCGCAGCGCCTCCAGGATCGCGTCCCGCTCGGCCCGCTCCAGGCTGCCGAGGCGGCGTCCGCCCGCCGCGCCGCGCACGGCGTCCGGCAGCTCCTCCGGGCGCACCGGCCCGCTCAGCCGCCGCTCCTCGGCGAGCGTCCGGACGACACTCGCCAGCTCGGCGACATTGCCCGGCCACGCGTGTCGCTCCAGGGTGCGGCGGGCCTCGACGGTCCAGGTCAGCGGCGGGCAGCCGGGAGCGGGCCGCGGGCTGAGGGCGGCCACCAGCACCGGGAGGTCCTCGGGGCGCTCGCGCAGCGGGGGTACGGCCACCGAGCGCGCCGCGAGCCGGCCGAGCAGGCGCTCCACGCACGCGCTCGTACGGTCCCCCGGCGTGTGGGTGGCGGTCAGCGGCGTGAGGGGACGCTGTTCGAGCAGCGCCACCAGCGCGGCCGCGGCGCCCGGGTCCAGCGCCTCGACATGGCGGACGAGCACCCGGCCCGGTATCGGGCGGACGGCCAGCCGCCGCACCCAGTCACGGGCGGCCGCCCCCGCCACCTGCGCCGCGTCCATCTCCACCGCTCCCGCGCGCACGGCGCGGGCCAGCATCGCCTTTCCGGTCCCGGGCTCCCCCGTCACCAGGAGCGGCCCCGGGTCGCCGCCGAGCCGCGCGGCCCGGGCCACCGCGGCCCGCCAGGACAGGGACCCGCCCACGACTCCGGGCAGCCTCGGTTCCGGGACGGCGGGGGGTCCACCGGTGCCCTCCGTGGTGGCGGACAGGACGGCGACGGCGCCGATCACCTCGCCGGAGTCCAGGACGGGGTGGAGTGTGGCGCGCCAGCCGCCGTCCGGCAGGGGGAGCTCGTACGCCTCGGTCCGGCCGTCGCGGACCATGCCGCCCGCCCGGCGCTCCAGCAGCGCCAGCGACTCCTCGGACAGCCGCCGGGCCGCCTCGACGCTGACGATCCGCGTCCTGCCGTCGGCGGCGACGACCGCGCGGCCGTTCGGCTGCTCCCGCAGATAGGCGCCGAGCAGCAGCTCTTCGGAAGATGTATCGGATTGAGACACGCCGGCGGTCTCCCTCTGATCCACGATCGGTTCGTTGCCATTTCAATTATCCGTCAAGGAGCCGCGTTGATGGAGACCATCCAGACCGATGTGCTGATCGTGGGCAGCGGGCCCGCCGGGGCGAGTGCCGCGCTCGCCCTGAGCACCTACGGAGTGCCGAACATCGTCGTCACGCGCTACAGCAGGCTGGCCGACACCCCGCGGGCCCACATCACCAACCAGCGCACCATGGAAGTCCTGCGCGACCTCGGTGTCGAACAGGAGGTCGTCGCGAAGGCCACGCCCCAGAACCTGATGGGCAACACGGTCTTCTGCACCAGCCTCGCGGGCGAGGAACTCGGCCGGCTGCGCTCCTGGGGCAATGACCCGCTGGTGCAGGCCGCGCACGAGCTGGCCAGCCCGAGCCGCATGTGCGACATGCCGCAGAACTGGATGGAGCCGGTGCTGGTCGACGCCGCCGTGGCGCGTGGGACGCAGCTGCGCTACAGCACCGTCTACAAGTCCTTCGAGCAGGACGCCGACGGCGTCACCGTCGTCGTCGAGGACCGGCTGCGCGGCGACGAGTACGCCATCCGCGCCAAGTACCTGATCGGCGCCGACGGCGGGCGGAGCAAGGTCGCCGAGGACGCCGGGCTGCCCATGGGCGGCAAGATGGGCGTGGCGGGCAGCGTCAACATCGTCTTCGAGGCCGACCTGTCCCGGTACGTCGCCCACCGCCCCAGCACCCTGTACTGGGTGCTCACCCCCGGCGCGACCGTGGGCGGCATCGGCGCGGGCCTGGTCCGCTGCGTGCGGCCGTGGAACGAGTGGCTGATCGTGTGGGGCTACGACGTCGAGGGGACGCCGCCGGACCTCACCGAGGAGTACGCCCTGTCGGTGGTCCGGCAGCTCATCGGCGACGACGAGATCCCGGTCACCATCCGCTCCTCCTCGGCGTGGACGGTCAACGAGATGTACGCCGAGACGTACTCCGCCGGCCGGGTCTTCTGCGCCGGTGACGCCACCCACCGGCACCCGCCGTCCAACGGGCTGGGCTCCAACACCTCCATCCAGGACTCGTACAACCTGGCCTGGAAGCTGAAGCTCGTCCTGGACGGCGCCGCCGCGCCCTCGCTGCTCGACACCTACACCGCCGAGCGGGCGCCCATCGGCAGGCAGATCGTCACCCGCGCCAACAAGTCGATCGGCGAGACCGCCCCGGTCTTCGAGTCGCTGGACCTGCTCGCCCCGCAGAGCCCCGAGCGGCTGCTCGCCAACATCGAGGCCCGCAAGGACGCGACCCCGGCCGGCGAGAAGCGGCGCGAGCGGCTGCGCGAGGCGATCGACTTCAAGCGCCACGAGTTCAACGCCCACGGCGTGGAACTCAACCAGCGCTACGAGTCGGCCGCGGTCGTCCCGGACGGCACCGCCGACCCCGGCTTCGACCGCGACCCCGAGCTGTACCACCAGCCGAGCAGCCGCCCCGGCGCCAAGGTGCCGCACGCCTGGCTGACGGCCGGCACCCGCACGGTGTCCACCCTCGACCTGGGCGGCGGCGGCCGGTTCGCGCTGCTGACCGGCATCGGCGGCGAGGCATGGGTGGCGGCCGCCCGCACGGTCGGCGCGGAGCTGGGGCTGGAGATCGACACCGCGGTGATCGGCCCCGGGCGGGACTACGAGGACCCGTACGGCGACTGGGCACGGCTGCGCGGGACCGGCGACGCGGGCGCGCTGCTCGTGCGACCGGACCTCTACGTGGCCTTCCGGCACGCCGATGGGGCCACCGACGACGCCGACGCGCACGCCGTGCTCGGCGGGGCGCTGCGGCGCATCCTGGGACGGGACTGACAAGGAGCACCATGGACTTCACCGAACAGAGCGCGACCCCGGCCGTCGTGGAGAGCTTCGCGCGGACGCCCGATCCCCGGCTGCGGGAGATCCTGGGCAGTCTGACCCGGTACCTCCACGACTTCGTCCGGGACATCGAGCCCACCATGGAGGAGTGGGAGCGGGCGATCGACTTCCTCACCCGCACCGGCCAGAAGTGCACCGACACGCGGCAGGAGTTCATCCTCCTGTCCGACGTCCTCGGCGTCTCGATGCTCGTGGAGACGATCAACCAGCGCAAGACGGCCGGGGAGGGGGTCACCGATTCGACCGTGCTGGGTCCCTTCCACATGACCGACTCCCCCGAGCGCGCGTTCGGCGACGCGATCGACATGATCGGCTCGGGTGAGCCGTGCGTGGTCACCGGGCGCGTGGTCTCCGTGGACGGCACGCCGCTGCCGGGCGCGACGGTGGACGTGTGGCAGGCCGACGACCACGGCTTCTACGACGTCCAGCAGCCGGGCGAGCAGCCCCAGGGCAACGGACGCGGGCTGTTCCGGGCCGACGAGGAGGGCCGCTTCCGGTTCCGCACCGTCGTGCCGGCGCACTATCCGATTCCGACCGACGGCCCGGTCGGCGGTCTGCTGAACGCCACCGAGCGTCATCCCTACCGGCCGGCGCACATCCACTTCATCGCGGCCGCCGAGGGCCATCAGCCGGTGACCACGCACATCTTCGTCGAGGACAGCCCGTACCTGGAGTCGGACGCGGTGTTCGCGGTGAAGAAGAGCCTGGTCCAGGAGTTCGCCGAGGTGGACGACCCGGAGCGGGCGGCCGCCTACGGCGTGCCCAGCCCCTTCCGGCTGGCGACCTTCGACATCGTGCTGCAGCCGTCATGAGTGTGGAGTTCGTCCACGAGGCGCTGCCCATGCGGGTCGTCTTCCGCGCGGGGGCGGCCACCACGGCCGTCGCGGAGGAGACCGAACGCCTCGGTCTGCGCCGCGTGCTGGTGCTGTCCGGCCGGCACGGCGAGGACACCGCGCGCTCCGTCGCCGCGTCCCTCGGCGGGGCCTGCGCGGGCGTCCACCCGGGCGCGGTGATGCACGTGCCGGTGAAGGTCGCGGACGAGGCCGTCGCGGTGGCCGGGGAACTGGGCGCCGACGGCCTCGTCGCGGTCGGCGGCGGTTCGGCCGTCGGCCTGGGCAAGGCGGTCGCGCTGCGCACGGGGCTGCCGCTGCTCGCCGTGCCGACGACGTACTCGGGTTCCGAGATGACCCCGATGTGGGGTCTGACGGAGGGCGGCGTCAAGCGCACCGGGCGCGACCGCCGCGTCCTGCCGAGCAGCGTCGTCTACGACCCCGAGCTGACGCTGTCGATGCCGCCCGCGCTGTCCGGCACCAGCGGCGTCAACGCCCTCGCCCACGCGGTCGAGGCGCTGTACGCCCCGGACGCCACGCCCGTCGTCTCCCTGATGGCCGAGGAGGGGGTGCGCGCCCTGGCGGAGGCGCTGCCCCGGGTCGTCGCCGACCCGGGCGGCCTCGACGCGCGGAGCCGGGCCCTGTACGGGGCCTGGCTGTGCGGGGCGTGCCTCGGTGCCACCACGATGGGGCTGCACCACAAGCTGGCGCATGTGCTCGGCGGCGCCTTCGACCTGCCGCACTCCCCGACCCACACGGTGCTGCTGCCGTACGTCCTCGCCTTCAACGCCCCGGCCGTGCCCGGTGCGATGGCCGCGCTGCGCCGGGCGCTGGCCACCGAGGACCCGGCGCGCGGGCTGTGGGACCTGGGCGGCCGGCTCGGCGCGCCGCGCTCGCTGGCCGAGGTCGGTCTGCCGGCAGCGGGCATCGACCGCGTGGTCGAGCTGACGGGCGCGGCCTCGTACGCCAACCCGCGGCCGGCGGACGCGGACGCGTTGCGGGCGCTGCTGACGGCGGCTTACGAGGGCGCCCCGCCGGCGGGCTGACCGCCCCGGCGGGGGTGCGGGCGCGGAGCGGGACGGGGGCGGACCGGCGGGGGCCGGGTCGGAGCCCGCACCCCGCCCGCACCCGCTCGGCGCGCGCGAGGGGGTGCCCGGGCGCGCATTCCGCCCGCCGACGGGGCGTGCCCATTCCTGCACGGGGACATCCCCCGCACTCGCGCGAACACCTTCGCGCTTTTCGGACGCTTGGCCGATTCGCTTTACCCCGGCGGGGTTTCCGCATTCCCGGCGGAATCCGCATTCCGCCGACGCGGTGGATTCCCTCAGCCCTCGCGCCGCGCCTCGCGGTCCGCCGCCGCGGGCGGACCGCCGCCGTAGTCCAGCCGTTCCGCCGTCCTCACCAGCCGCTCCAGCGCCGCACCGTCACGGGGTCCGCCGAGCAGGCCGCGGCGGGCCCGCGCCGCGATGCCGTACAGGCGTACGGAAAACAGGCGTTTCGCGTTCCAAAACGCCATCCCGCGCCACCCCTTCCGCCGGTTAGAAATATCTACCAAGGTTGAGCGTATGAGAAATGCGGCACCGAAACAGGCAATGGAGTGGCTGGCCGCCTCCGCGGCGGATCCGCGGGCGTGCAAGCGGGAATGGGAGCACGGGGAGAGCGGGACCGTCCTGCTGCCCGCGGGACGCTTCTGGGACGTGCTCAGCGTTCCCGAGGAGCTCGGCCTGCTGGCCCTCGACGCCCTGCTGCGCCTTCCGCGCTCGGAACCCGGGCCCACCCTCGCCGACACCGCCTCCCGCCGGGTCGGCTTCTTCCTCCCGCCGGACCCCGTCAGCAGATGGGTGGGCTCCGGCATCCGCTACGCCGGCACAGGCGCCTGGATCGCCGTCCCGCCCCCGTACCGGGCCGCGGGGGCCCTGCGGTGGCTGGTACCGCCCGACGGCAGCGGCACCCTCCACACCCCTACCTCGGTTGAACTGGCCCTGTTCCAGGCAGCCGTGGCGGCAGACTGCCGCCGCTGAGACCGCCCGCCCGCGGGCCGTCCGCCACGGCGGGTCCCGGTACGGCGGGTCCCGGTACGGCGGGTCCCGGTACGGCGCGCCCGCGGGCCCGCCAGTCGGCCAGGAGCCCGGAGTAGATCGGCGGGTCCATCCAGTAGGCGCCCGTGAGTTCGGCGAAGGTCCGGTGGTGGTCCGCATGGCCCCGGAGGAGGCATCCGCGCGTCGAGGATGTGCTGCTGTCCATGTCCCCTTGCAACGCGACTCGTACGCCGGTGGTACGTCCGGGCGGGCAGCGCCACTGGAACGAGTGAGCGCGCCCCCCTCGTTAGGGGCCTTCAGTTCAGCCTCTGACCCGCTCATCGTCTCATCGGCAAGCGGCGGGAGGTGAGCCCGACAGCCCGAGCGCGTGGGCCAGCAGCGGCCATGCCGCCGCGAACTCCTTTCGCCAGTAGGCCCATTCGTGCCGGCCACCCTCGTAGTAGTGCGTTGTCACCGGGATGCCACGGAGCTCCAGCGCGGTGGCGAAGACCTGCGTGGCCGGCCACAAGGTGCTCTCCAGCACCTCCGGGAGCAACTCGTCCCCGCCGCCCGATGCCGGGGCGGCGGCGCCGCTCCCGCAGGACACGTACAGCGCGGTGCCGCGCAGCCCTCCCGCGCGCGCCGTGGGGTTGAAGGCCCGCCAGGTGTCCCACCCGTCGACGGGGTCGCCCCAGAGTGTCCCGGGGCAGAGGCTCTCGCGGAGCATGAGGGCGTCGAGGACGGTGGGCACCCCGGCGAAGGTGGTGTCCAGGACGCCGCTGAAGGAGGCGGCGGCACGGAACGCCCCCGGGTGGCGGGCGGCGTGGGCCATGGCTCCGTGGCCGCCGGTCGAGACGCCCGCCACGGCCCGCACGCCGGATGCCCGGTAGTCGCGGCGCAGCAGTCCATCGATTTCGCCCAGCTGGAAGGACTCGTAGTCGGAGCCGTCGAGCCAGCGGCTGGACAGGCCCGCGGGGCCGCAGTCCGGCATGGCGAGGATGAGGCCGCGGCCCTCGGTGAGCTGCTCCACGCCCGCTTCCCGGGTCCAGGCGGTGTGGTCCTCGTGGGGCCCGTGCAGCAGGTACAGCACCGGCCAGGTGCGCCCGGGCGTAGGCGCGTGGTCCTCGGGCAGGACGATCCGCACCGCCGCCGGGCGGCCGAGTGAGGCCGACGCGACCGTGAGGTCCCAGGTGCGCGCGTCGACGCGGGTCGCGGCGGCCACCTCGGCGGCGGTCCCTCCGGGTGCGCGTGCGGTGCTGGGGGTCATGGGGCGGCTCCTCACAGGACGGGTGCGCGACGGGGCGCGCACGAACCGGACGCACTCCCTTTACCCGGGGTAACGGATGGCGGCCGGGAGTGGTTCAACGGCGGCCGCGGTCACCCGCGACGCGCCGGAAGCCGACGCCGCGCCGGGGCGAAGTCCTGTGACCGACCGGTAGGTTCGGTTCCGATGACCCCACCGCGGGGGCCGGCACGGACGAGGGAGCACACGCGCATGACCTGGTTGCTGTACGGAGCCACCGGCTACACCGGCCGCCTGGTCGCCCGGGAGGCCGTGGCCCGCGGGGAGCGTCCCGTGCTCGCGGGGCGGTCGGCCGCCGCGCTGGCTCCGCTCGCCGCGGAACTGGGCCTGGAGCACCGGGTGGTCGGCCTCGGCGACGCGACGGCGCTGCGCGAGGCGCTCGCGGACGTCGACGCGGTGGCGCACTGCGCCGGGCCGTTCTCGGCGACGGCGCTGCCGATGGCGGAGGCGTGCCTGGACACCGGAACCCACTACCTCGACATCACCGGTGAGATCGACGTGCTGGAGGCGCTGCACGCACTGGACGACCGGGCCCGCGCGGCGGGTGTGGTCCTGCTGCCCGGGGCGGGATTCGACGTCGTGCCCACCGACTGCCTCGCCGCGACGGTGGCCGCCGCGCTGCCCACCGCGACCCACCTCGACATCGCCTTCGTGGTCGGCGGCGGCCCGAGCCCCGGCACGGCGCGTTCCGCGCTCGAGGCCCTCGACAAGGGCGCCGGCGGCCGGGCCCGCATCGACGGCGTGATCCGCGAGGTTCCGCTCGGGTACCACCGGGTCACGGCGTCCTTCCGTACCGGCGAGCGCTCGGTGGCCTCCATCGCCTGGGGCGACGTGAGCACGGCCTACCACTCGACGGGCGTCCCGAACATCTCGACGTACACCTGGCTGCCGGGCGCGCCGCTGCTCGAGCGCGTGCTGGGGATCGGCCCGGTGCGGCGGCTGGCCCGCGCCGGTGTCGACCGCTTCCTGAAGGGCCCGGGCGAACGGGCGCTGGCGCGCAGCCGGTCGCAGGTGTGGGCCCGGGCCCGCGACGCGCACGGCGGCGAGGCGCAGGCGGCGCTGTCGACGCCCAACGGCTACGCCCTCACGGTGGATTCGGTGCTGCGGATCGTGACCCGGCTGCCCGGACTGCCGCACGGCACGCGGACCCCGTCCTCGGCGCTGGGCGCCGACTTCGTACTGGAACTGGACGGAGTGCGCCGCAACGGGCCGCGTCTTCACTGACCCCACGCCGCCCTCCGGGCCCGGGCCGGCCAGTACGGGCAACGCGGTCCGCACACCCGGAGGTTCGCCCGCCGTCCGCCACCCGCCGTCCGGGGACCCGCCCCGGAACCGGCGTCGCTCAGGAGGCTGCGGGCGTCCGGCCGGTCACCGCCGCCGCCGCCGTCGCCCAACCCTCCAGGCGCGTGACGACGTGCCCCGCGCGGTCCGGCCGATGCAGCCCGCCGCGCGCGGCCGCGTGACCGCGGGTGCCCATCGTGCGGCGCAGTCCGCAGTCGTCGCGCGGGCGGGGGACGGCCGCCGGGGCCTCGTACACCGGGCCCGTGGCCGGCTGCGCGAGCACTTCGGGCCGGACAAGGTCCGGGCGGCGTGGACGGAGCTGGTCACCGGTTCCGCGCCCTGAGCTGCCGGGGCGGGGGTCCGGCCGCAGACCCCGCCGGGGGCGGCCCCTGGGTCAGGCGGCGACGGCCGGGACCCGGCGGCGGGCGGCCACGGCCCGGCTGTAGCGCATCGTGAAGAGCGCGGGGACGGCGAAGCCGCAGACCTTGACGGCGATGATCGCGGTGAGCGCGTGCGGCACGACGGCGAGCAGGGCGGCCAGGAGTACGGCGTTCACCGTGAAGGAGGCCGCCCACACCGCGGTGATGATCACGTTGGTGCGGAGGAAGACCGGGTTCTCCCAGACCTGGGACGGCACCATGGTCCTGGCGATGCCCAGGGTGAACGGCCTGCGGACGGCCAGCGAGCCCCAGGCGGTGAGCGCGAGCCAGCCCAGGGAGAGCGCCGTGCTGTAGGGCTCGAGCGGTGAGTCCGGGGCGGCGAAGGCCAGCGTCGCCAGCAGGGCGAAGAACACCCCGGAGCTGAGCTCGACGACCATCCGGTCCGCCGGGCGTCCCGCACGGCGCTCCGCCGCGACCAGCCCGGTCGACAGCACGAGGCCGGCGAGCGCCCCGTAGCGCCAGTCGATCTCGGTGGCGACGACCGCGAAGGCGATCCACGGAAGAAAACTGCGGAGGTACCCCATGTCCGATCCCGATCCCCTCGACATTCGACATTCCTGTACTGACATGTCAAAGCTAGAAGCTCCACTCCCGACATGTCAAGAGTGGAATGTTAAGATGCGCGCCATGAGCCTTCGCCACGCCGTCCTGGGACTCCTCGCCGATCACCCGGCGAGCGGATACGACCTGCTCAGGACGTTTCAGACGTCTCTGGCCAATGTCTGGCCCGCCACCCAGAGCCAGCTCTACACCGAGCTCAACCGGCTCGCCGAGGCCGACCTGGTGACCGTCGCCGCCGAGGGGCCGCGCGGACGCAAGGAGTACGCGATCACCGAGGCGGGCCGCACGGAGCTGCTCCACTGGCTCACCGAGGTCGAGCCGCAGCGCAACCGCCGCAGCGACGCGCTGCTGCGGGTCTTCTTCCTCAACCAGGTCGACCCGGAGCGGGCCCGGGCCTACCTGGAGCGCGAGGGGGCCGTGGCCGCGGAGCGTCACGAGGGGCTGCGGCAGCTCGAGCGCTCGGTCGACTGGGACTCGGGCGGCGACCTCGCCTTCTACGGCCGGCTGACCCTGGAGTGGGGACTGCGCTTCACCCGGATGCAGCAGGAGTGGGCCGTGTGGGCCGCCGAACACCTCCGTGATCGCACGCCGGGGGACGCCGGCCGGCCGTAACATGGCGCCGGGGTGGTGACTGGAGGTGCGCATGACCACGGAAGAGTCGCCGTACGACATCCTCGTCGTAGGTGGTTCCGGAGTGGACACCGTCGTGCGGGTGGACTCCCTGCCCGTGCCGGTCGTCGACTCCCTCGGGGTGGAGCCGATCCGGGAGTGGCCCGGACAGACCGGCGGCAACGTGGCACTGGGCTGCCGCTCGCTCGGCATGAGCGTGAAGTTCCTCGACTTCGTGGGCGAGGACTGGATCGGCGCCATGGTCAGGGAACGCCTGGCCAAGGGCGACGTCGACTTCGAACCGCTGATCTCCCCCGCCGGCACCCGGCGGGCCGTGAACCTCGTGGACGCCACAGGCCGCCGGATGTCCTTCTACGACGGACGCGACCCCGCGGACCTGCGCATGCCGCGCGAGTTCTACCTGCCGCACCTGCGCCGGGCCCGGCATGTCCATCTGTCGATCTCGAATTTCACGCGCTTCCTCTACGACGACATCGGGGAACTGGGTGTACCCGTCTCGACCGATCTGCACGACTGGGACGGACTGGCCGAGCACCAGCGCGAGTTCGCCCGCCGCTCCGACCTGGTCTTCCTCAGCGCCGCGGGAGCCGGCGAGCGCATCGCGGACGTCATGCGGGGCATTCTGCGCGACGGCCGCGCCCAGGCCGTGATCGCCACCGCCGGCGCGGGCGGCGCCTATCTGCTCGCGCGGGACGCGGGCAGCACGCCCCGCCACATCCCGGCCGCCACCCCGCACGCACCGGTGGTCGACTCCAACGGCGCGGGCGACGCCTTCCTCTGCGGCTTCCTCCACGGGCGGATGCGCGGGCTGGACCTCGACCTCTCCGCACGCCTCGGCGCGATCGCGGGCGCGTACACCTGCACGGCGGAGGGCAACCTCGCCCTCATCGACGCCGCGACGCTGGAGTCGGCTCAGGTCTCCCTCTCGGGCGCGTAGTCGGCCTCCTCCAGTCCGAAGGTCCAGGCGACGCCCTCGCGGGCGGTCCGGGTCCGCGGCGGCACCCGCAGCCAGTATGTGCGATGGGTGCCGTCCGGCTCCGGCGTGGAATTGACGACCTCGACCATCACCAGCGGCTCGTCCCCCTCCAGTTCGATCCGCCACAGCACCCCGGCCGCGTCCCGCTGCACGGGCTCGGCCCCGGACTCCTCCAGGTATCGCTCGTAGCCGTAGTGCTCCAGCATCACCCGGCGCAGCTCGGCGTTCTCCTCCTCGCGTATGCGGCGCGGGGTCAGACCGGCCAGGCCGTCGAGGAATTCGGCGGGGACGGGCATGCCCCGCCAGGCGTGCAGGGCGAAGCCGTCCGGGTACGCCAGCGCGGGACCGTCGCCCCGGTCGAGGCGGCCCGCCTCGTCCCGGTGGAGTTCCCGGGGGCGTTCGGCGACGACCGCCGTGCGCTCGTAGGGCCACCACCAACCGGCGTTCCGGGCGACCGCGGCGATCCCGGCCAGCCCCTCCGTGCCCTCCTGGCCGTCGAAGGCGGCCAGCCAGGCCGCGTCGTGCTGCCCGAGCACGGCGTCGAGCAGCGCGAGCCGCACGGCCTGCTCGCCGCCGGGCGCACCGGAGGCCGCGTCGACGACACCGGTCCGTATCCGCTCGGTCAGCAGCACCGTGGTGTCCCACAACTGCGCACCCGTCAGGGCCCAATGCTCCGCCCAGCCGACCGCGCCGAGCCGGTCGGCGACCCGTTCCCGCGCGGTCGCCCACGGCCGCGTCCGGACCGCGTCGCGGACGCTGCGGCCCGCCGCCCCCTCCGCCGTCAGGCGCGCGGCAAGGGCCACCGCCTCCCGGGGTGAGGCCGCCCACACGATCCGCTCGGGCTCGGGCAGCCCGGCCAGCCGGTAGGCCAGGCGCACCCCTTCCTCCGCGGCCGCGCGGTCCGCCGGATCGGTCGCCGCGGCGACCTGACGCCACGTCGCCGTCGTGTCCCCCGTCGCCGGCTCCGTCGCAGCCGCACCCGAGCCCATGCCCGAGTCCACGCCCGACTGCGCGCCCGTGTCCATCCCCGCCACCGTCGTCATCGCTCCGCTCCCCCGTCCTCGTCAATCCGCCACGACGCGCACCGCGCCGGGCACGTACTCGCGCTGGCGCACGACCCGGTACCAGCCCTTCGGCAGCGGTATCGCGGCGTGCTCCTCGTGCACCACCCGCCCGCCGTCCGGGAGATGGAGGTACGCCGCCCCGAACGGCCCGGCCTCGCGTACCAGCGTCCCCGGGCCGACCACCGCGTGCGCGTGTCCGGTGACCTCGCCGAGGGCGAGCACGAGCCTGCCCCGCGCGTCCCTCGGCTGCCGCGGCAGCCGGTCCGTGCCCGGCGGCACGGCCGCCTCCGCGACGGGCACGATCAGGACGTCCCCCTGCCGGTACATGCGTGTCTCCCTTCGCCGTCGGCGCCCGCCGACCCGATGTCCAGGACGCTACGCCGGGGGTGTGACAACGCCCCCCGACGGCCTGTGCACAACCCGCGCCGAGCACTGTCGGAGGGGCTTGGTAGAACTCTTCGCAAGCACGGCACCACGTCACGGCACCACGTCACGGCACCGCGTCCGTCCATCCCGGGAGACCACCGATGTCCCACGTCGAACATCTGCAGGAACTGCACGGCCTGCCGGCCTTCGACTTCCCCGCGCCCGGCGCGCGGCAGGAGCTGCCCGCCGCCGGCGCGGTGGCCTGGCGGCTCTCCGTCAACCCGTGGGAGAGCGACACGAAGGAGACCTTCGCGCAGGTGTGGGACCGCTTCCTCGACACGGTGGACACCGCCGCGGTCCGGGCCGTCGTCGTGGGCCAGTGGGGGGAACCGTACGACAACGACTCCGGTGTCATCGTGCGGCAGCTCGTCGAGGCGCGGGAGCGTCTGTCCGCGCTGGAGGCCGTGTTCATCGGCGACCTGGAGATGGAGGAGGCCGAGATCTCCTGGATCGAGCAGTCCGACGTGACCCCGGTGCTGGAGGCCTACCCGCGGCTGGAGGTCCTCGGTGTCCGCGGCGGCTCGGGGCTGCGCTTCCCGGCCGTCCGCCACCAGCGGCTGCGCACACTGCGCTTCGAGGCGGGCGGCCTGCCCGGCGAGGTCGTCCGCGGTGTCGCCGCCAGCGAACTCCCCGCGCTGGAGCACTTGGAGCTGTGGCTCGGCGTGGAGGAGTACGGCGGCGACGCCACCGTCGCCGACCTCGCGCCGGTCCTGGCAGGAGGCCGCTTCCCCGCGCTGCGCCACCTCGGCCTGCGCAACAGCGAGATACAGGACGAGATCGCCGCCGCCGTCGCCGCCGCCCCCGTCGTGGCCCAGCTCTCCTCGCTCGACCTGTCGCTGGGCGTGCTCACCGACGAGGGCGTCAGCGCCCTGCTCGCCGGCCAGCCGCTGACCCATCTCAACTGGCTCGACCTGCACCACAACTTCGTCACCGAGCCGGTCGCCGAGCGGGTGAAGGCCGCCCTCGAGCCCTCGGGCGTGGAGGTGGACCTCTCCGAACCCGGTGACGAGGACGAATGGGACGGCGAGATCCACCGCTACACCGCCGTCGCGGAGTGAGGCCGTCATGACCGTCACCCGACATCTGGAGAACTTCCACGGGCTGCGCGTGCACACGCTGCCCGAGGCCGGCACGGCCGGGCTGCCCGAGCCCGGCGCCGTGGCCTGGCGGCTGGACTGCTTCGAGGCCGGCGACATCCCCTTCCCCGAGCTGTGGGATCGCTTCACCGCGTCGGTGGACACCACACGGGTGCGCGCCCTGGTCCTCGGGCCCTGGTGGGACGACGAGTACTCCGAGCTGCGTCCCGTGCTGGAACGGGTGCTGGCGGACGCGGAGCGCTTCCCCGCCCTGCGCGCCCTGTTCCTCGCCGATGTGACCGGCGAGGAGTGCGAGGTCTCCTGGCTCCAGCTGACCGACGTCACGCCCGTCCTGGAACGCTTTCCGCTGCTGGAGGAGTTCGGCGTCCGCGGCGGTGACTCGCAGGGCCTGGGCGAGGAGCCGCTGTCGCTCCGCCCCCTCCGCCACGAGGCGCTGCGCGTGCTGCGCTTCGAGTCCGGCGGGCTGCCGGGAGCGGTGGTGAGGGCGGTCGGCGCCTGCGAACTGCCGGCGCTGGAGCGGCTGGAACTGTGGCTCGGCGTGGAGCAGTACGGAGGGAACGCCACCGTCGCCGACCTCGCGCCCGTCCTGGCCGGTGGCCGCTTCCCCGCGCTGCGCCACCTCGGCCTGCAGGACAGCGAGATACAGGACGAGATCGCGGCGGCCGTGGCCTCCGCTCCCGTCGTCGCGCAACTGGAGACGCTGAGCCTGTCCATGGGCACCCTCACCGACACCGGTGCCGAGGCGCTGCTGGGCGGCCAGCCGCTCACCCATCTCAAGCGGCTCGACCTGCACCACCACTTCCTGAGCGGGGCCGTGGCCGAGCGGCTGCGCGCCGTCGTGGGCTCCGCGGGCACCGAGGTCGACCTGTCGGAGCACTGCGAGCCGCACCGCTGGCGGGACGAGGAGTGGCGCTATGTCGCCGTCTCCGAATAGCGGCGCCGGCGGAGCGCTCCGCATCACCGTCGTCGGCAACCCCGGCAACCGCAGGACGACCCTCTTCGCCGGTGCCGTGCGGGCCGCGGGGCACCCCGCGCCGCGCGTGCTGGCGTGGCGGGACGTGCTGCGCGGCCGGTACGCCTTCGCGCCGGGCGAGTTCGTGCGCGTCGACTCGCCCGGCGAGGACGCGGAGGTCGACCGCCTGCTGCGGGGCGCCGACGATCCGGCCAGGGTCGAGGGCACCGCGTTGTGGTACCGCCGTTTCACCGCCGCCGTACACGAGGTGGCGGGGGCGGCGCGTCGTGCCGGGGCGACGGTCTCGGCGGATCCGCGGGAGATCGCGGTCCTGTTCGACAAGCGCCGCTGCCATGCCCGGCTCGCCGACGCGGGCGTCCCGGTGCCGCCCGCACCGGCCGGGCCGCCGGTGCGCGGCTGGCCGGAGCTGCGGGAGCGACTGCGGGCCGCCCGGATCTCCCGGGCGTTCCTCAAGCCCGCGCACGGCTCCTCCGCCTCCGGGGTGGTGGCCCTCGCCATGGCGGGTCCCGGCCGGATCAAGGCCACGACGTCGGTGGAGACCACCCCTGACGGCCGGCTGTTCAACTCGCTGCGCGTACGGGAGTACACCACGGAGCCCGAGGTCGCCGCCCTCGTCGACGCGCTGGCCCCGGACGGGCTCCATGTCGAGCGCTGGCTGCCCAAGGCGTCCCAGCGGGGGCGGGCGGCGGACCTGAGGGTGGTGGTGGTCGCCGGCCGCGCCACGCACGCCGTCGTGCGCACCAGCCCGCACCCCATGACGAACCTCCACCTCGGCGGCGCCCGCGGCGACCTGGACACGGCCCGTGCGGCGATCCACGCCGCGGGCGGCGACTTCACGGACGTCCTCACGACGGCCGAACAGGCCGCCGCCTGCTTCCCCGGCACGCTCTGCGTCGGTGTGGACATCCTTCCCGCCACGGGCTGGCGCCGCTTCGCCGTCGGCGAGGTCAACGCCTTCGGGGATCTGCTGCCCCGGCTGACGGGCCTGCCCGGCAGCGGCGCCGAGGGCCTGGACACCTACGCCGCCCAGGTCGCCGCCGTACCGGCAGCGATGGAGCGCGCGCGACGCGAGGAGCACCACCATGACACCACCGCTTGACATGAACGAGATCGTGGGCAGCCACGACATCCTGCTGGTCACGCTCGACACCCTGCGCTACGACGTGGCCGCCGAGCTGGCCGCGGCCGGCCGCATCCCCCACCTGGCCCGCCATCTGCCAGACGGCCGCTGGGAGCGCCGGCACGCGCCCGGCAGTTTCACCTACGCCTCCCACCAGGCGATCTTCGCGGGCTTCCTGCCCACGCCCACCGCGCCCGGCCCGCACCCGCGGCTGTTCGCGGCGCGCTTCGCGGGAAGTGAGAGCACCGCGGACGGCACCTTCGTGTACGACACGCCCGACCTGGTCTCGGGCCTGGCCGATGCCGGCTACCGCACCGTCTGCATCGGCGGTGTCGGCTTCTTCAACCGGCAGGCGCCCCTGGGCTCGGTACTGCCGGGCCTGTTCCAGGAGAGTCACTGGGAGCCGGAGTTCGGGGTGCCCTCCCCCACGTCCTTCGAGGCCCAGGTCACCCGCGCCGAGAAGGTCGTCGCCGGGCTGCCGCGGGAGCAGCGGCTGTTCCTCTTCGTCAACGTGTCGGCGCTGCACCAGCCGAATTGGTTCCACCTGCCCGGCGCCACCCGGGAGGCGGGTGACTCGCGCGCCACCCACGCCGCCGCCCTGGAGTACGTGGACGGCCACATCGGGCGGCTCTTCGCGGCCGCCGCGAGCCGCCGCCCCTGCCTCGCCATCGTCTGCTCCGACCACGGCACGGCCTACGGCGAGGACGGCCACACCGGCCACCGCATCGGCCACGAGGTCGTGTGGACGGTGCCCTACGCCCACTTCCTCCTCGACGGGGCCGCCCGATGACCCTCACCGGCACGACCGTCTCCCCGACGCCCCCGGCCGCCGCCGGCGTCCGCCCGTACCAGCACTACGTCTACGCCTACCCGCACAAGACGGCCTACCGCCCGCTGCCCCGCGAGCGCGCCCGGCTGCGCGACCTGTGGGCGGGCGAACCGAAGGACGCGCTCTCCCTCTACTTCCACATCCCCTTCTGCGAGGTCCGCTGCGGCTTCTGCAACCTGTTCACCAGGATCGGGGCCCCGGACGGCCTGGCGACCGCCTATCTCGACGCGCTGGAGCGGCAGGCCGCCGCGGTGCGGGAGGCCCTCGGGGAGGGCGCGCGGTTCGCCAACGCCGCCTTCGGGGGCGGCACTCCCACCTACCTGGAGGCGGCAGAGCTGGACCGGCTGTGCGATGTCGCGGAGCACGGCCTGGGAGCCGACCTGCGGGCGATACCGCTGTCCGTCGAGGCCTCGCCCGCGACCGCGACGGCCGACCGGCTGTCCGTGCTGGCGGCCCGGGGCGCGACCCGCCTCAGCCTCGGCGTGCAGAGCTTCGTCGAGGCCGAGGCCCGGGCCGCCGTCCGCCCCCAGCGCCGGGCCGACGTCGAGGCCGCCCTCGGCCGGATCCGGGAGGCGGGGATCCCCGTCCTCAACATCGACCTGATCTACGGCATCGACGGCCAGACCGAGCGCTCCTGGACCGAGTCCCTGGACGCCGCCCTCGCCTGGCGGCCCGAGGAGCTGTACCTGTACCCGCTGTACGTCCGCCCGCTCACCGGCCTCGGCCGGCACGCGGCCGACACCGCGCGCGACGACGCGGCGTGGGACGAGCAGCGGCTGCGCCTCTACCGCCACGGCCGCGACCACCTGCTGGCCCGGGGCTACGAGCAGGTGTCGATGCGCATGTTCCGCCGCGCCGACGCGCCCACCACTGGCGGCGGCGACTACGCCTGCCAGACCGACGGCATGGTCGGCCTCGGCTGCGGCGCCCGCTCGTACACCTCCACGCTGCACTACTCCTTCGACTACGCGGTCGACATGCACCGCATCCGCGGCATCATCGACGACTACGCGGCGCGCACGGCGGAGGAGTTCGGGCACGCCGACTTCGGCTGGGCGATGGACGCCGAGGAGGCGCGCCGCCGCCATCTGCTGCAGTCGCTGCTGCAGGCGGAGGGGCTGCCCGTCGCGGAGTACCGGGACCGGTTCGGCACCCGCCCCGGGGAGGACTTCGCCGAGGAACTGGAACGCTTCGCGGACCGCGGCTGGCTGGACGGTTCCGCCGGCCCGGAGCTGCTGCGGCTGTCGCCCGAGGGGCTGGCCCACTCCGACGCGGTCGGACCCGAGTTGTTCTCCGCGGCGGTGCGCGGGCGCATGGCCGCCTACGAGCTCAAGTGAGGGGCCCGTCGTGGACCTGACGATCCTCTACCGCGGGCCGCTGGCGTCGTGCGACTACGACTGCCCGTACTGCCCCTTCGCCAAGCGCCGCGACAGCCGCGCGCAACTGACCGCCGACCGCGCCGCGCTGGAGCGCTTCGCCGGCTGGGCGGCGGGGCGTACGGACGACCGGCTGGCCCTGCTGTTCACCCCGTGGGGCGAGGGCCTGGTGCGCTCCTGGTACCGCCGGACGCTCGCGGAGCTGAGCCGGCTGCCGCACATCCGCCGGGTGGCCATCCAGACCAATCTGAGCGGCCGCACCGACTGGACGGCCGACGCCGACCCGGACACGCTCGCCCTGTGGTGCACCTTCCACCCCGGCCAGACGCCCTACGACCGCTTCCTGGCCAAGTGCCGCGACCTGGCGGACCGCGGCGTCCGCCACAGCGTGGGCGTGGTCGGCCTGCCGGAGCACCTGGAGCAGGCCCGCAGGCTGCGGGCGGACCTCCCGGAGCACGTCTACCTGTGGGTCAACGCCGCCGAGGGCCACACCTACACCGACGCCGAGGCGGCGGAGTGGACCGCGCTGGACCCGCTCTTCCCGTACAGCCGGAATCCGCACCGCAGCGCGGGCCTGCCCTGCCGCACGGGCGAGTCCGTCGTGTCGGTGGACGGCGAGGGCACGGTGCGCCGCTGCCACTTCGTCCGGGAGGAGCTGGGCAACCTCTACGACGGCTCCTATCGCGCGGCACTGCGCCCGCGGCCCTGTCCGCTGGCCGTCTGCGACTGCCACATCGGCTATGTCCACCTGGAGACGCTGCCGTTGTACGACGTGTTCGCGGGCGGGGTCCTGGAACGGATCCCGGCCGGACCGCCGCCCGGGCGGACGCCGCTCCGGCTCCTGACGCCGACGTCCTCGTAGCGGGCCCACCTCGCGGCCCCCGGCGAATCCCCGCGAGCCCCCGCGGCCCACCGACGGCGGGGCCGCGTCAGCCCTTGCGGCCGACGCCTCCCCAGAAGGCGATACGGGTGTGCTCGCCCTCCTCCGGGAGCGGGGAGTCCGGGCGCCACCGCGGGACCTGCACGATCCCCGGCTCGACGAGGCTGAACCCGTCGAAGAAGGGCTCGATCTGCGGCTTGCTGCGCAGGTTGAGGGTGGAGGTGGCGTTCTTGTAGGCCTCACCGGCGTCGGCGTCGACGTCCGGGTGGAAGTCGGTCGTACCGTGGCTGAGGATCAGGTGGCTGCCCGCCGGCAGGTTCTTGACGAGGGTGCGCACGATCCCGGCCGGGTCCTCGTCGTCGCGGACGAAGTGCAGGAGCGCGACGAGCATCAGCGCGACCGGCTCGTCGAAGTCGATCAGCTCCCGGATGGTGGCGTGCTCGAGGATGGTCTCGGGCTCGCGGACGTCGCCGAGGAAGAAGCCGGCGTTGCCGGTGTTGGTGAGGCGCGCGCCCGCGTGGGCGGCGACGATGGGGTCGTTGTCGACGTACGCGACCCGGGCCTCGGGGACGACCGAGCGGGCGACCTCGTGGGTGTTGGGCGAGGTGGGGATGCCGGTGCCGATGTCGATGAACTGCCGGATGCCCTGCCCGGCCGCGTAGCGCACGGCACGCCGCATGAAGTCCCGGTTGGCGCGCGCGCTGGGGCGCGCGTCGGGGGTCATGCGGATCACCATCTCGGCCGCCTCGCGGTCGGCCTCGTAGTTGTCCTTGCCGCCGAGGTAGTAGTCGTACATCCTGGCCGGGTGGGGCCGGCTGGTGTCGATCTCCTCCGCGGAGAAACCCTTGTCGGTCAACGCCCTGCTCCGTTCGGATTCCGGTGACCCGTGGGGTCCGGGTCGGTGCGGTTCGTGGTCTGGTGGCCGGTCCGGTCGTTCACGGCAGCAGGAAGTCGGCCTGGCCCGCCTTGGCGCCCTGGATGAACGACATCATCTCGCTGCCGGTGTAGATCAGGCAGGGCCCGTCGGGATCCGTGGACTGGCGTAACGCCACGCGGCCGTCGTTCAGTTTGAGGGCCTCGACGCACGAGCCGCTGTTGCCCCCGCTCCACGGCTTGCGCCAGCCCTCTCCGGCGAGTTCCTTCGCGGGCATGCCGTTGTAGATCCGCTTCATGGTCATGTCTCCCTGTGGATTCCACCGAGGATCCGCTCGGTGCTCTGGGTCGGCGCGGCTTGTGCGCACATCCGGTCCAGGGCCTCAAGGAAGGTCGAGACATCGTCTCGGTCGTCGAAGTAGACGGCTCCGACCAGGCTTTCGGAGTAGACGACGTCCGGGAGGTCGTGCGTCTGGAACCGGAAGATGTGGAAGGGCCCGTACATGGCGGGGTGGGGCCCGGCCGTGAACGGCATGATCTGCAGACGCACGTTGGGCAGGGCGCAGGACTCGATCAGCTTGGCTATCTGGGCGCGCATGACCGCCGGGCGCCCGATGGGTCTTCGCAGCACCGTCTCGTCCATGACGATCCACACCAGCGGCGCGTTCTCCCGGGTGAGCAGCGCCTGCCGCTCCATGCGCAGCGCGACCCCGCGCTCGACCTCGGCGTCGTCGGCGCCGGGGTTCCCCGCGCGCAGCACCTCTCGGGCGTAGTCCTCGGTCTGCAGCAGTCCGGGGACGTAGTGCGGCTCGTAGGCGCGGATGACGCCGGCCTCGCCCTCCAGGCTGACGAAGGCGCTGAACCAGTCGGGCAGGACGTCGCGGTAACGGTGCCACCATCCGGGCTGGTTCGCCTCCCGGGCGAGCGCGAGGAACTCCTCGAGCTCCGCGGGGCCGGTGACGCCGTAGGTGCGCAGCAGCTTCTCGACGTAAGGGAGCTTCAGGCCGACTTCGGCCTTCTCCATGCGGCGGATGGTGGCGTGGGTCACGTCCAGCGCCCGGCCGGCGTCCTCGAAGCTGAACCCGGCCTTCTCGCGCAGGTCCTGGAGCCGTTTGCCGAGCACCACCCGAAGCACGGTGGGAGCACCGGCCGCCCGCGTGTCCGTCACGACCACTTCCCCCAACTCCCCTCTGCCACAAGCAGTGTGTCACGTTGTCAACGAAAACCGACAGTGCGCGACAGCCGTTCTGTAAATTACAGATCGCATCTTGCCAACAGTTCGAACGGGACCGCATAGTAGCCAGGTGGCCCCCTCACCAGACGCTCTGCGGTTAGAGCGCCGTAGCGACCTCGACGCCCGTCGCTGCCAGGACCTCTTCCGTTTGCCCGCCCTCGGGTCCTCGGTCGCCGACGCACGCCATCGCGTGCGGGCACGGCTGCGGGAGTGGGAGGCGGACGAGGGACTCCGCGACGACGCCGAGATGATCGTTTCCGAGCTCTTCACCAACGCCGTCATGCACACCGGCAGTGACTTCATCACCTGCGGACTGCGCTTCGACGGCGCCCGGCTGCACCTCGAGATCAGCGACCAGGGGCGCGCGCCGACTGCGCCCCGGCCGCGGGCGGCGGGCGTCGACGAGGAGGGCGGCCGCGGGCTGCTGCTGGTCGGCGCCCTCTCCCAGGCGTGGGGGGTCCGGCCCACCGGCGACGGTGGCGGCCGTGTCGTGTGGGCCGAACTCGCCTCCGGGACCCCGCCCGTGTGAGCGACGCCCCGGAGGCGCCGGCTACAGCGGCAGCAGGTCCGGGCGCTTGGGCTCCACGTTGTCGCCGGAGGACTCCCCGCGCAGCCGGCGGCCGATCCAGGGCACGAGGTACTCCCGCGCCCACTGGATGTTGTCGCGCCTGATCTCGGCGGGCGCGCGGAAGGGCTCCGGCGGCCACGCCTGGTCGGGGTCGGCCGGCACCTCCAGACCCAGCACCTGCGCGGCACGCAGGGCGACCCGGGTGTGCCCCTCGGGCGACAGGTGGAGGCGGTCGGCGTCCCAGGCCCTGCGGTCCTGGACGGAGCGCAGCGACCACAGGTCCAGTACCGGGGAGTCGTAGCGGTCGGCGATGGCCCGCACATGAGCCGTGTACGTGGCGATCTTGCCGCGCAGATGCCGCAGCACGGGGATGCCGCGGGTGTCGAAGCCCGTGCACAGCACCACGGTGCCGACGGCGGCGGTCAGACGGACCACCGCCGCCTCGTAGCGCTCCGCGACGTCGTCGGGGTCGCTGCCGGGACGCAGGATGTCGTTGCCGCCCGCGCAGAAGGTCACGAGGTCGGGCGCGAGCTCGACGGCGCGCGGCACCTGCTCCTCGACGATCTGGTCGAGGAGGCGGCCGCGCACCGCCAGGTTCGCGTACCGGAAGTCGTGTTCGGGACGGCGGTCGGAGAGGAGGACCGCCAGCCGGTCGGCCCAGCCGATGAACGTTCCGTCGGGACCGGGATCACCTACACCCTCCGTGAAGCTGTCCCCCACGGCTGTGTACGACCCGATGGCGTCACTGTTGTTTCTCTTCGAATCGTCTGGCACGTCGGCACATACTTCACCTCGTCAAGTGACTTACGCCACCGTAACCAGGGGTTGACGGCAGGTGATGTATCCCACCCGGCCGAATTCACCGGATGTGGAATACGGAAGAGGCCGGCCGCCCGGGACCGGGGCGGGACCCGCCGGAACAGGCGCCGCGCCGTGGCGCGACCGGCACCGCCTTCACCGCGCTCCCCCGGGGGTCACCGCACGCGGACACCGGCCCGGAAGACGGCCCGCACGTTCAGGACCGCGGCGGGGTCCTGCGCCGGGTCACCCTCGACGGCCAGGAGGTCGGCGTCGGCACCCGCGGCGATCCGCCCCTTGCGTCCCTCCACGCGGCACAGCCGGGCCGCCAGGCTCGTCACGGACATCAGCGCGTCGAGGGGGTCGACTCCCAGCCGCGCCAAGTCGCCGACTCCGTGCGGGAGGACGTCGTGAGGCTTGACGGGACCGATGCCGGCGTCCGAGCCGACGACGACCTTGGCACCGGCCCGGTGCAGCTCCCCCATCATGGCGAGGATCCTGTCGACGTGCGCGGCCATCGCCTTGGGCGGATCGATCGCGTGGCGGGGATCCAGGCCCAGCGTCAGGCTGACGAAGCTGCCGCTGTCGACGACGGCACGGATGAGCCCGGGATCGGGGTCCACCCCGTCGGCGGTCAGGAAGGTGGCGTGCTCCAGGCTGTCGACGCCCGCGTCCAGGGCGTCGCGAATGGCCTGGGTGCCGTGGGCGTGGGCGGCGACCGGCAGCCCGAGGCGGTGCGCCTCCTCCACCACGACGCGCAGGTCCTCCGGGCCGTACTGCGAGGCGTGCGGCGGAACGGAGCCGGGGGTCATGTTGCCGCCACTGGCCATGATCTTCACGACGGCGCAGCCGCGCGCATGGCGCTCGCGCACGGCGGCCCGCAGCGCTTCGGCGCCCTCGACCTCTCCGCCGAAGAAGTGGCAGTGCCCGCCCGGCGTGGTCAGCGGAGGTCCGGCCGCCAGGATCTCCGGTCCCCGCTCCGGGTGCCGGGCCAGTTCGTCCGCCAGTGCCAGCGAGAGATAGCCGCGGTCGCCGAGGTCGCGCACGGTGGTGATGCCCGCGTTGAGGGCGGACCGGGCCGCCTCGCGCATATGGGCCAGCAGGTCCGCGTCGCCGGTCGCGGCCAGCGAGGCCACGGGGTCCGGACCGGCGTCGAACGCGAGATGGACGTGACTGTCGACGAGGCCGGGCAGCAGACAGGTCCGCGCACCGAGGTCGCGGACCTCCGTGCCGTCCGAGGGCAGTGCCCCGGTGCGGTCCACGCGCACGATGCGCTCGCCTCTGACATACACCGTGGCCGGTCCTGACAGAGTGAATCCGTCGAACATCGAACCGGCGTGTATGGCATAGGAATTCATCAGCGTCGTTCCCATCGGTGAGGAGTCGTCCCCGCGGTCGGCCCGGCCGTCCGCGGGGACGGCGCGGCCCGGGATCCGCCCCTGGGCCGCGGATCGGGGTCCAGTTTATTTGCCTCATCAAACAACTAAATATCCGGGGTGCTCCACCCCGGGGACGGACATGCTCCCGAGATCACATACCGCCCGGTACGGGCAGCGCCCCCGGGTGCCGTAAGGTCGGGAATGGCCCGGCCGCCGGTGACCCGCACCGTCCGGCCCGTGAGCGAAGGAGCGCCGGTGACCGAGCAGACGCCGCAGACCGCCCCGTCAGAACCCGAGCTGACCGGGGTGCGCAACTTCCGTGACGTGGGCGGCCTCCCGACCGACGACGGCCGCCGGCTGCGTCACGGGCGGCTCTTCCGCAGCGGCCACCTGGCGCACGCGACGGCGGAGGACGCCGCGTTCCTCTCCTCGCTCGGGCTGCACACGGTCTTCGACTTCCGCAACGCCTCCGACATCAAGCTGGAGGGCCCGGACGTCGAACTGCCCGGCGTCCGCAACGTGAACATGCCGCTGAGCGACCCCGCCCAGGGCGCCGAGTTCTGGACGACGGTCCGCGACGGCGACATCGGGGCGCTGCGCGAGATCCTCGGGGAGGGCCGTGCGGCGGCGCGCATGGTGGAGGCGTACCGCCGCATCGTGCTGGACCGCACCACCGAGCACGCCCGCATGCTGGAACTGCTCGCCGAGCAGGAGTCGGTGCCGGCGCTGCTGCACTGCGCCGCGGGCAAGGACCGGGCGGGGACCTCGATCGCCGTCATCCTGCTCGCCCTCGGGGTCCAGCGGGACACGATCGTGGAGGACTACCTCAAGAGCAACGAGGCCCACCGCCGCTACCGCATCAAGCGCGGCGACCAGGCGGAACCGGCCACCACCCCCGAGGTCATGGAGCTGCTCGGACCGCTCTTCGACGCGCGCAAGGAGTACCTGGAGACCGCCTTCGACACCATCGAGGCGCACTGGGGCTCCGTCGACCGGTATCTCGAGAAGGGCCTCGGCCTCACGCCCGAGCGCCGCGAGCGGCTGCGCGCGCTGTTCCTGGACGGCGCGCAGCCGGCCTGACACGAGGCGGCGGGGCCGCCCTACTTGGCCCCGGCCAGGTGGAAGATCAGGAAGAAGAACGCGGCGAAGAAGTGGACCCCCACCAGGTAGATGAAGGTGCGCACCTTGAAGCCCATGGGGGCCTTGCCCCCGGAGTTGCCGGACACGATCAGTCCTCTCGTCATGCGCCGTGGGGGCGCGGGGAACGGCCCTCGCCCAGGCACAGCTCTACGACGGAACTCCGCAGCAGCGTGTGGACGAACAGCAGATCGACACCGTCCGGCGAGGCCGCCGCGATGCGGTGCGGGGTGAGCGAGTCGAAGTGGGCGCTGTCGCCCGGCATCAGCCGGTGCACGGCCTCGCCGAGGGTGAGCCGCAGCTCGCCCTCGAGGACGTACAGCCATTCCTCACCGGGGTGGACGCGCACGAGGCCCTCCTGGGGCCCGGGCGGCACGTGCAGCCGCAGTGCCTGCATCGCCCGCCCCGGATTGCCGGCCGGCCAGTACGTCCAGCCGCCCGCCTCCGCGGGCGGCACGGTGCCGCCGCGGATGACGGGATCGCGTTCCGCGGAGGTCTCGCCGAGCAGGTCGGAGACCGTGGTGCCGTAGGTGCGGGCGAGCGCCAGCAGCATGGGGAGCGAGGGCTGCCGCTGCCCGGTCTCCAGCCGGGACAGGTGCGCGGGCGAGAGCCCGGCGCGGGCCGCCGCCGCCTCCAGCGTCAGTCCGCCCCGGCGGCGGAGCGCACGCAGCTGGGGAGCGACGTCCGGCAGAGGAGCGCCGTCCGCGGTCGGTGAGGTCATGTCTCAGGTATAGACACACTTCGCCCGTGAGGCAAAAAGTTTGCCTCACGGGCAAATTCCATCGGGACGGCCGGTCAGCGGTTGGCGACCGCCTGCTTCACCAGTGTGCGGCCGAACTCCCACATCAGGCCACCGCCGCCGTGCGCGTCGTCCATCACGGCGGTGAAGGCGTCCACGAAGCGGTCCACCTCCCGCTCGCCGATGACCAGCGGCGGAATGAGCTTGATCACCTCCAGGTGGTCCCCGGAGACCTGGGTCAGGATACGGTGCCGCTGCAGCAGCGGTACGACGACCATCTGCGCGAACAGGCCCTTGCGGGCCGCCTGCAGCATCGTCCAGCGGCTGCGCAGCCCGAGCGACGTCGGCCGGCCGAACTCGATGCCGATCATCAGGCCCCGGCCGCGGACCTCGTGCAGCAGTTCGTAGCGGTCCACGAGGGCGGTCAGCCGGTCGCGCAGCAGATCCCCGGTGGCCCGGGCGTTGGCGACGATCTCCTCGTCCTCCATCACCGCGAGGGTGGCCAGCCCCGCGGCCATGGCCTGGGCATTGGAGCCGAAGCTCGCGGAGTGCACCAGCACGCGGTCCATCGACGCGTAGACCTTCTTGAAGATCCAGTCCTTGCCGAGGGTGGCGCCCACCGGCACATAGCCGCCGGACAGGGCCTTGGCGACGCAGACCAGATCGGGCTCGACGCCCTCCTCGTGCCGGTAGGCGAAGAAGTCGCCGGTGCGCCCGATCCCGGTCTGCACCTCGTCGGCGATGAGCAGGGCCTTGTGCCGGTGCAGGAGCTCCTGTGCCGCCCGCAGGTAGCCGGGCGGCGCGCAGTGGACGCCCTTGCCCTGGATCGGCTCGACGATGAACGCGGCCACGTCGCCCCGGGCCAGCTCACGTTCCAGGGCCGCCAGGTCGCCCAGGGGCACGGCGGTGTCGGGGAGCAGCGGGTCGAAGCCCTCCCGGAAGCCGCCCTCGCCGTTGACGGACAGCGAGCCGGTGGTCAGCCCGTGGAAGGCGTGGTCGCAGTAGAGCACCCGGGGCCGGCCGGTGGCGTAACGGGCGAACTTCAGGGCGGTTTCGACGGCCTCGGTGCCGCTGTTGCCGAAGAACACGCGGTCCAGGCCCGGCGCGTACGACAGCAGCCTCTCGGCGAGCAGCCCGGGCAGCGGCTGGCAGTCGAAGCGGGTGAGGTCCGCGAGCCCGGCGTCCAGGACGTCGTGCAGCGCCTTGCGGACCACGGGGTGGTGGCGGCCCAGGCCCATCACCCCGAAGCCGGCGAGCATGTCGAGGTAGTCCCGGCCCTCGTCGTCCCAGAAGTACGCGCCCTCGGCCCGCTCGTAGACCTTGTCGAAGCCGATGGTGTGCAGCATGCGGGGCAGCTGGTGGTTGAGGTACCTGGCGTGCAGGTCGTAGCGCTCGGCTCCGCGCTCGGCCAGCAGTCTCGCCAGGTCGAAGCCCTTGGGCTCAGGATCGGGCGGTGTCATCGCTCATGTGCCTCTCGTTCGGGAGCTGCTCGTTCGCCGTGAGACGGGTGAGGGTCGCCCCGATCCGGCCGGCGATCTCGGCGGGGGTGAGCCCGATGTCGGCCAGCACCTCGCCGCGCTTGGCGTGCGCCAGGAACTGCTGCGGGATGCCGAAGTCGCGGAGCGGCACATCGGTGTCCGCGTCCCGCAGGGCCTGGGCTACGGCCGAACCGACGCCGCCGGCGCGGCCGTTGTCCTCGACGACCGCGACCATCCGGTGGCGGGCCGCGAGCGCGGGCAGCTCGGCGTCGAGCGGCTTGACCCAGCGGGGGTCCACGACCGTGACGCCCACGCCGCGCTCGCGCAGCAGCGCGGCCGCGGCCAGTGCGACGGAGCCGAGGGCGCCGACGGAGACCATCAGCACGTCCGGGCGGTCGCCCCGGTGCAGGACGTCCATGCCGCCGACGCGGTCGATGGCCGGCAGCGCCTCCCCGACGGTCTCCTTGGGGAAACGGATCACCGTGGGCGCGTCGTCCACGTCGATCGCCTCGCGGAGCTGGGCGCGCAGCTGGTCGGCGTCGCGCGGGGCGGCGATCCTCAGGCCCGGCACGACCTGGAGGATCGACATGTCCCACATGCCGTTGTGGGAAGCGCCGTCGTCGCCGGTGACGCCCGCCCGGTCCAGCACGAAGGTGACCCCGCACTTGTGCAGCGCCACGTCCATCAGCACCTGGTCGAAGGCACGGTTGAGGAAGGTCGCGTAGACGGCGACCACCGGGTGCAGGCCGCCGGTCGCCAGGCCCGCCGCCGAGACCGCCGCGTGCTGCTCGGCGATGCCGACGTCGTACACCCGGCGCGGATAGGCCGTGGCGAACTTCTCGAGTCCCACCGGCTGCAGCATGGCGGCCGTGATCGCCACGACGTCCGGCCGCTCGGCGCCGATCCGCACCATCTCGTTGCCGAAGACCGTGGTCCACTTCGGCCCGCTCGACGGCGTGAGCGGCTCGCAGGTCAGCGGGTCCATGGCGCCCACCGCGTGGAAGCGGTCCGCCTCGTCGCGCTCGGCGAAGGCGTAGCCGCGGCCCTTCTCGGTGAGGCAGTGGACGAGGACCGGGCCGTGGAAGCGCCGGGCCCGGCGCAGCGCGGACTCGACCGCCGCGACGTCGTGGCCGTCGATCGGGCCGACGTACTTCAGGCCCAGATCCTCGAACATGCCCTGCGGGGCGAAGGCGTCCTTGAAGCCCTTCTTCGCGCCGTGCAGGGACTCGTAGAGCGGCTTGCCGACGACGGGCGTCTGCTGGAGCACCTGCTTGCCCCAGGCCAGGAAGCGCTCGTAGCCGTCGGTGGTGCGCAGGGTGGCGAGGTGGTTGGCGAGGCCGCCGATGGTGGGGGCGTAGGAGCGCTCGTTGTCGTTGACGACGATGATCAGCGGGCGGTCCTTGGCGGCGGCGATGTTGTTCAGCGCCTCCCAGGCCATGCCGCCGGTCAGGGCACCGTCACCGATGACGGCGACGACGTGGTCCTGCCGGCCGAGCACCTGGTTGGCCTTGGCCAGGCCGTCGGCCCAGCCGAGCACCGTGGAGGCGTGGCTGTTCTCGATGACGTCGTGCTCGGACTCGGCGCGCGAGGGGTAGCCGGACAGGCCGCCCTTGCCGCGCAGTTTGGAGAAGTCCTGACGGCCGGTCAGGATCTTGTGGACGTAGGACTGGTGACCCGTGTCCCACAGGATGCGGTCGGCCGGCGAGTCGAAGACCCGGTGCAGGGCGACCGTCAGCTCGACGACGCCCAGATTGGGTCCCAGGTGCCCCCCGGTCCTGGCCACCGCCTGCACCAGGAAGTCGCGGATCTCCGCGGCGAGTTCGCCCAGCCGCTCCGGCGGTAGGGCCTTCAGGTCGCGCGGACCACGGATGTTCTCGAGCAGCGACACTTTCCCACCTCGCTCCCCTGCCGGGGATTGTTTCGCTTTAGCTCACACTGATCTGGGGTTCTCCTGAGGGCACTCCGTCGGCCTGCATGCGCTCGGCGAGCTTCATGGCCTCCTCGATGAGGGTCTCCACGATCTTCGACTCCGGCACGGTCTTGATGACCTCGCCCTTGACGAAAATCTGCCCCTTGCCGTTGCCCGAGGCCACCCCCAGGTCCGCCTCGCGCGCCTCACCCGGACCGTTGACGACACAGCCCATCACCGCGACCCGCAG
>NZ_JBEZXR010000084.1:0-37754 GCF_040638135.1 Streptomyces sp. NPDC026673
GGCGCGGCACCGACCCCAGGCACACGGTGCGCGGCCCGCACCGACCGCGCCGGATGGGGGCACCCCCGGCCGAAGGCTGGGGGAGGGCGGGAGGGCGGGGAAACCCCCAACAGCAACCACAAACGGCGCCGCACACGACGACGCGCCGTCAGAAGAACGTGCGGACAAAATCGTGGACGACCCCGCCCTCGCCCACGACCGGCACGAGCTGCCACTTGTCGAACGCCGTGCAGGGATGCGAAACACCCAGCCCCACCCAGTCGCCGACCGCCAGGTCCCCCGCGTCGGGGGCGACGTCCACGAACGCGTGCTGGTCGGCGAGCTTCGTGACCGTCAGCCCGGCCGCCGGGACGGTCGTACCGTCGGCGCGGCGCACGACCTGCGGCACCGGGAGGTCGAGGTCGTACGGCGCGTCGCGCTTGCCCGCGTTGAGGAGGGCGAGCCCGGGCTCGGGCCGGGAGAGCACCTGCGTCCACAACCGGAACGCGGGCTCGAGCGACCCCTCCGCGGGGATGCGGTCGTGGAAGGGCGTGAGGCCGCGGTAGTGGACGTCGTCGTGGGTGACGTACGCCCCGGACCGCAGCAACCGCATTACCGGCCGGGACAGTTCGCCGATCGTGCCGAACGCGTCCGCCACCGCGTCGAACCATTCGCTGCCGCCCGCGCTCACCACGATCTCCTCGACGCCGGCGAAACGCCCCGCCGCGTCGAATTCCTGTGCCAGTCCCACGAGTTCGGCCAGCCACGCACGCGGGTCCGCCGCCGGCGCCTCGTAGCCCGCGACGCCGACCAGCCGCAGGTGCCGCGCCGCGGCGATCGCGTCGGCGACGCGCGCCGCCTCCTTGGCGCCGCGCACGCCCGTGCGGCCCCCAGTCGCGCCGAGCTCGACCACGACGTCGACGGTCTCCGTCAGGGCCGCGTCCATGAGTTCGGCCCCACGCACGGAGTCCACGTAGCAGACGAACCGGAACTCCGGACCGCCCGCGAGTTCACGGGACAGCCAGCGCAGCGCGGCCGCGTCGACGAGCTCGTTGGCGAGGAAGACGCGCCGTACACCGAACGCCCGGTAGACCCGCACCTGGTGCGGGGTGGCGGCGGTGATGCCCCACGCGCCGTGGTCGAGCTGGCGGGCGAAGAGCTGCGGGGCCATGGAGGTCTTGCCGTGCGGTGCGAAGGCCAGGCCGTGCCGGCCGGCCCAGTCGGCGAGCTGGGCGAGATTGTGCTCCAGGGCGGGGCCGGACAGCGTCAGCAACGGGGTGGTGAAGCCGCCGTCGAAGACGGTGCGGCGCTCGGCGGCGAGTTCGCCGACGGTCAGTCCGTCGGCGTCGGGCGGGAGGCCCTTGAAGCGGTGGTCCACCCGTTCCCGGTGCAGCTCGTCGATGCCCGTCAACCCGTCCATCCCGCCTCCCGTCCCTTGGCGTTGCAATATGCGCAACGGCCGTTGCGTACTGTGTTTCCCGCTGTCTAACATCCTGGCCCGCACCGGGTCAACGGTGCGCGGAGAGGAGCCGAAGTGACCGGGACCGCGGCCGTGGACGTCGTGTGCGTGGGCGAGTCCATGGTCACCTTCGTGCCCTCCACGGCCGGGGGCCGCCTCGCCGACGCCGCCTCCTTCGAGCGCGGCACCGGCGGCGCCGAGTCCAATGTGGCCTGCGCGCTGGCGCGGCTCGGGCACGCCGTGCGCTGGATCAGCCGGGTGGGCGCCGACCCCTTCGGCGAGCACCTGGTGGCGACGATCGCCGCCGCGGGCGTCGACGTCTCGGCGGTGCGCCGCGATCCGGAGCGCCCCACCGGGGTCTACTTCCGCTCCGGGGACGGCGAGGTCGCCTACTACCGGGCCGGCTCGGCGGCCACGGCGATGGGCCCGGGCAATGTCGGCCGCGCCGACGCGTGGGCGGGCCGGGTCCTGCACCTGTCCGGCATCACCGCGGCGCTCTCCGCGGGGTGCGCCGATCTGGTCGGCGAGCTCACCGCCCCAGGTCCGGGCCGTCCGCTGGTCTCCTTCGACGTCAACTACCGCCCCGCCTTGTGGCGTTCGGCGGATCCGGGGCGGCTCGCCGGGCTGGCCGCCCGGTGCGACCTCGTCCTGGTCGGCGAGGACGAGGCCGAGGCCGCCTGGGGCCTGCCGGACGCCGACGCCGTGCGCGAGGCCCTGCCCCGCCCCGCCGTCCTCGTCGTCAAGCAGGGGGCGCGGGGCGCCACCGCGTACGAGGGGACCGGCGACGGGTTCTTCGTCCCGGCGCCCGACACCCCCGTCGTCGACCTCGTCGGTGCCGGGGACGCGTTCGCGGCGGGCTTCCTGTCGGCGACGCTCCGCACGCTCCCGCTGGGCGAGCGGCTCCGGCTCGGTCACGCCCTGGCCGCCGCGGCGATCGGTGTGCGCGGCGACTCCCTCGCCGTCCTCGGCGACGAGGCATGGGGGAGACTGCGCGCATGAGCCAGACCGTGGACCGCGCGCTGCGCATCCTGCCCCTGCTCGCCGAGGGGCCCGCCAACCTCGAGCAGGTCGCCGCCCGCCTGGACGTGCACAAGTCCACCGCACTGCGTCTGCTGCGCACCCTGCACGAGCACGGCATGGTCTACCGCCAGGACGACCAGCGCTACCGCCTCGGCGCCCGGCTGTTCGCCCTCGCCCAGGAGGCCATGGAGAACCTGGACGTCCGCGGCATCGCCCATCCCCACCTCGTCGCCCTGGGCGAACTGACCGGGCACACCGTCCACCTCGCCGTGTACGAGGAGGGCGAGGTCGTCTACATCGACAAGGTGGAGAGCCGCTACCCGGTGCGGATGTACTCGCGGATCGGCAAACCCGTCGCGATCACGGTGGCGGCCGTCGCGAAGCTGCTGCTGGCCGACCTGCCCGAGGCCGAACGGCGCGCGGTCGCGCAGGGTCTGGAGTACCCGCGCTACACCGCCCGTTCCACCCCCGACGCGGCCGCCCACCTCGCCGAGCTCGCCCGGGTCCGCGAGCAGGGCTGGGCGAGCGACCTCGGCGGCCACGAGGAGTCCATCAACTGCGTGGCGGCTCCGATCCGCGGCGCCGACGGGCGCGTCGCGGCCGCCTGTTCCCTCTCCGCCCCCAATGTGGTCGTCGGCGCGGAGGAACTGCTGCGACTGCGCCCGCAGCTCCAGCGCACCGCGGAGGCGATCAGCCGCGAGTACTCCGGAAAACCCAGCGAAGGAAGCAGATGAGCGAGAAGACCGCGATCACCCCGGCCGGCCACACCGCCCCGCCGGCCAGGTTCTCCCACGGTGTGCGCAAGGGCAACATCCTGCAGGTCGCCGGGCAGGTCGGCTTCGGTCCCGCCGTGCCGGGCCAGGCGCCCGCGCCGGTCGGCCCGGGCCTGCGGGAGCAGACCCTGCAGACCCTCGCCAATGTGCAGGCGGTGCTGGAGGCCGGCGGCTCCTCCTGGGAGGACGTCGTCATGATCCGCGTCTATCTCACGGACACCGCGCACTTCCCCGAGTTCAACGCCCTCTTCGACGAGTTCTTCGCCGGCCTGAAGGGCGCCCCCGCCGCCCGTACGACGGTGTACGTCGGCCTGCCCGCGGGGCTGCTCGTCGAGATCGACGCCCTCGCCGTCCTGGACTGATCCCCCCCGGCACCCGTACGACGGCGGGACACCGCGCCCCCGGGGGACGGGACCTCTCCCGGGGGCGCGGTGCGTCGGTGGGCGCCGGCCTACGGCAGGGCGTCCAGGTGCGGGCCGACCGTGTTGGAGAAGCCGTTGCCGTTCGTCGCGTCCCAGTTGGTGGACCAGGTCATCGCGCCGCGCAGCGCCGGCCAGGTGGTGGGCGGCTTGAAGGAACCGCAGTTGGTGCCCTTGGTCAGGCAGTCCAGCGCGTTGTTGACGACGGTCGGCGAGACGTAGCCGCTGCCCGCCGCCCGGGTGGAGGCCGGCAGGCCGATGCCGACCTGGGACGGCGCCAGCCCGCTCTGCAGCTGGATGCAGGCCAGCGCGGTGATGAAGTCGACCGTGCCCTGCGAGTACACCTTGCCGTCGCAGCCGTTCATGGAACCGCTGTTGTAGTACTGGGTGTTGACGACGGTCAGGATGTCCTTGACGTTCAGCGCGGTCTGGAAGTAGCCGAAGGACGTCGACTGCATGTCGATGGTCTGCGGGGCCATCGTGATGACCAGTCCGGAGCCGGCCTTGGCGGACAGGGAGCGCAGCGCCTGCGTCATGTAGGTCGCGTTGATCCCGTTCTCCAGGTCGATGTCGACGCCGTCGAAGCCGTACGTCTGCATCAGCGAGAAGACGCTGTTGGCGAAGGCGTTCGCCGAGGCGGAGTCGGTGACGCTGATCGTGCCGTTCTGGCCGCCGACGGAGACGATGACCTTCTTGCCCGCCGCCTTCTTCGCCGCGATGTCGGCCTTGAACTGGTTCACCGGGTAGTTCAGCGCCGGGTCGAGGGTGAAGGAGACCGCGCCGGGCGTGGTCGTGGCGTCGGCGAACGACACCGCGATGATGTCGTACTGGCTCGGGACCTGGGCGATGGTCTGCACGGTCGCGCCGTTGTCGAAGTTCTGCCAGTACCCGGTGAGCACGTGCTTGGGCAGCGAGCCGCCGCCGGTGGGCGTGGGGGTCGGCGTCGGCGTGGGGGTCGGCGTGGGGGTGGGGGTGGGGGTCGGCGTCGGCGTGGGAGTGGGGGTCGGGGTGGGCGTCCCCGTGCCCGCCGCGCCGAGCAGGCTCACGTCGTCGGCGAAGTACGCGGGCTGGGCGTACCAGCCGTGCAGGTAGACGGTGACCGAGGTGGTGCTCGCGCCGGTGGTGAAACCGGTGGAGAGCTTCTGGTACGTCGGAGCCGACGGCGTCCACGTGGAGACCTCGGTCATCCCGGTGCCGGTGGCCCCGAGGTAGACGTACGAGCCCTGTACGAAGGCGCTCAGCTGGTAGGTGGAGTTGGGCCGGACGCTGATCGTCTGCGAGCAGCGGGCGTTCTCCGAGGAGGACGGGGCGGCCTGGAGGGCCTTGCCGCCGCCGTGTACCGGGCTGCCGACCGAGGAGCCGCTGGAGGCGGTGCAGGACCAGCCGGACAGGCCGCCCTCGAAGCCGCCGTTGACCACGAGGTCGGGGTCCGCGGCGCTGGCGCTGCCGGAGCCGGTGACGATTCCCGCCACCGCGAGGGCGGCGGCGCCGACGGCCGCCGCGGCTCTGAGGGCGGTGCGCCGTGGGCGTGCGTGTTCCACTACTGCCTCCTGGGGGCGAGGAGTTGGGCGGGTACGCGAGTGGCCACTCTTGTGTGGACGCAGTTTGGTCCAGACCAATCCAATGGTCAATACCTCTGCCGCCGTGCGTACTCCGCCGCCCCGCGGGTACCACCGACTTCATCAACTGTTCGGCGACTTTCCGCACTGCTTCGGCTACGCACGGATAAGCTCTCCGGGCAGGGACTGGGCGGGAGTTCCGGGAGGTCGCGGGTGTCGAGCGTCATAGCGGTCACGGCGGACGATCTCGCGCTCCCCTTGGAGCAGCACGTGATGCACACCGCAGCCGCCCTGGAGGCCCACGGCCACCTCGTCGTCCTCGCCCCGCCGGATCCCGCCGACCCGCTGCGCCGCCGCGTGCACACCGTGCGGGCCGCCCTGGAGGCGGACCGGGTGGCGATCGTCCCCGTCGACCTGCCCCCGCTCGCCGCCGTCCTGCTGGCCGAGCAGCTGCGCCAGCTCGCCGCCACCGACCTCGGGCCCGGCGTGCTCGCCGGAGCCGCCCGGCTGCTGTCGCACTACCTCCACTCCGGCGCGCTGCTCGGCTCGGTCAGCCGGCTCGACCGCGTGGACGTGCCGGTCGGCGCCCATCTGAAGTCGCTGGTGCCCGGGCGCCACTTCGCCGTCCTCGCCCATCCCGAACCGCACCTGTCCGAGGCGCGGCCCGACACCGTGCCCGCCGGACCGGCGTTCCTCACCCAGCTCGCCGTCGCGCACGGCCACGGCGTCGACCCGGAGTGGGTCACCGGACCGCTGGCCCGTACCTGGCGCAGCGAGCACGTGCGCGAGGTGCCGTTGCCCGCGGACTCGGCGCGCTGGTGGGGCACCGCCAAGCTGGTCGAGTTCACCGCGTACATCGCCGACATCGGCGTGCTGTACCAACTGGTCACCTCGGTCCGCCGGGACACCTGCGGCTGGTGCGGACTGGCGGTCATCGGCGACCGCTGCCCGTTCTGCTCGGCGACGGTGGACGGCCGGCAGCGCGTCCCGTCCCCCGAACGGCCGCGCCAGGTCGTGCACTCGGGGCCCCGCGCCCCCTCCCTGGCCTCCCGGTCCTCCCCCGTCCCCCAGGTCTCCCCCCACCAGCACTCGGCACTTGAGCGATAGGGCCCCACCTCTATGAACTCACGTCAGCGTCGCGGCGCCGTCCTCCTCGTGGTCTCCGCGCTGTGCGCGCTCGCCGCGTTCGCCGGGGTCGTCACCGTCATCGGGGACGCCCGCTCCCAGGTCGGGCCGAAGGTGACCGCCTACCGGCTGGCCGAGGACGTGCCCGCCTACGAGGCCGTCGGCCGCGCCCAACTGCAGGAGGTCCGGATACCGAAGCGCTGGCTGCCCGCCACCGCCGTCCGCGACGTCGGCCAGTTGAGCGGCAAGATAGCCGCCGTCCCGCTGCGCCGCGGCTCCCTGCTGCAGACGGACATGGTCGCCGCACGGCCGGCGCTCCGGTCCGGCCAGATGGAGATCGCGATCATGATCGACGCGGAGACCGGAGTCGCCGGGAAGATCACCCCCGGGGCGCGGGTCAACATCTTCGCCACCTTCGCCCCCCGCAAGGACACCGACCCCGAGGTCTCGAAGATCATCGTGTCCGGCGCCCGGGTCATCGACGTCGGCGAGATCAAGGCCTTCGACAGCGGCGGCGACAACCGCCGGGTCAGCAGCCAGGGGGTCCCCATCACCTTCGCCCTCGACGCCGCCGACGCCCAGCGGGTCGCCTTCGCCGAGTCCTTCGCCCGGCACGTACGGCTCGCCCTCGTGGCCCCGGGCGACGCTTCCGCCCCCTCCGAACGGGACCGCACCTACACCCTCGCCCGCGACGGAGCCGCCTCGTGACCGGCGTCCGCATCCTGTCGGGCACCCCCGACGCCGACACCGCCCGCGCCCTCACCGGGCTCCTCCACCAGTTGCCGGGAGCCGAACCCGGCCCCGCCCTGCCGGACTCCACCTCGCTGCTGGACGTCCTGGCCCGCGCCGCCGAGGCCGGGGTCGACGAACTGCCCGAGGTCGTCGTCGTCCACGACCGCATCACCCCGGTGCCCGCGCTCGAGGTCATCCGGGAGATCGCGCTGCGCTTCCCCGCGGTGGGCGTCATCCTGCTCACCGCCGACCACAGCCCCGCCGTCCTGTCCGGCGCCATGGACGCCGGCGCGCGCGGCGTCGCGGGGCTGCCGCTGTCGTACGACGAACTCGGCGCCCGCGTCGAGGCGGCGGCCGCCTGGGCGGCCGGCGTACGGCGCCACCTCAGCCCGCAGCAGCCCGCGCTGCCCGCCGTGCCCGGGGGCAGGCTGGTCGCCGTCGCCGGCGCGAAGGGCGGGGTCGGCACCACCGTCGTCGCCGTCCAGCTCGCCCTGGCCGCGCAGGCCGCCGGCAGGTCCACCGCGCTGGTCGACCTGGACCTCCAGGGCGGCGACGTCGCCTCCTACCTCGACGTCCAGTTCCGCCGCTCCGTCGCCGACCTCGCGGACATCGCCGACGTGACGACGCGCGTGCTGCAGGACGCCATGTACGTCCACGAGTCCGGGCCCGCGCTGCTGCTCGCCCCCGGCGAGGGCGAACGCGGCGAGGAGGTCACCGACCGCGCGGCCCGGCACGTGCTGCACGCCCTCCGGCAGCGGTACGAGGTCGTCATCGTCGACTGCGGAACCCAGATGACCGGCGCCAACGCCGTCGCCGTCGAGACCGCGGACACCGCGCTGCTGGTGACCACGCCCGACGTGGTCGCCGTCCGCGCCGCCAAGCGCATGGTGCGCATGTGGGACCGGCTCCAGATCCGCAAGCCCCAGGACGTCGTCGCCGCCGTCAACCGGTACACCCGGGGCAGCGAGATCCAGCCCTCCCTGATCGCCCGCATCACGGGCACCCGCGTCGCCTCCGCGGTGGTCCCGGCCGCCTTCCGGGAACTGCAGGCGGTCGTGGACGCCGGACGGCTCCAGGACCTCGACAACCGCTCCACCGTCAAGCAGGGCCTGTGGACGCTCGCCGCCGAGATCGGCGTCCGCGGCCCCGGGCAGGCGGTGACGCCCCGCCGGGGCCGCCGCGGCCGCGGGGAGCAGGGCCAGGTCACGCTGGAGACCCTCGGCATGACGCCGCTGATCCTGCTGGTGCTGATCCTGGTGTGGCAGGCGGTGCTGGCCGGGTACACCTTCACCCTCGCCGGCCACGCCGCCGACCGGGCCGCCAGGGCGGCGGCGGTGGGCGAGGACGCCCGGGCCGCGGCGGCCGACGACCTGCCGGGCGCGTGGACGATCGACGGCTTCGGCACCACCGGATCCGGCGGGATGGTCACGGTGGACGTCGGGCTCAAGGTCCCCGTTCTCTTCCCCGGCGCCATCGACTTCCCGCTGACCGTCCACGGCCACGCCTCGGCGGTCGACGAAGAGGCGGGCGCACCGTGACCGCCCCGGGCCGGCGGCGGGACCGGGGCAGCGCCTCCCTCGAATTCCTGGGGATGCTGCCGATCCTGCTCCTGATCGCGCTCGCGGGCCTCCAACTGGGCCTGGCCGCCTACACCGCCGCCCAGGCCGGCACGGCGGCCCGCGCCGCCGCGCGCATGGAAGCCGTGCACGACCACCCGGTGAGCGGGACCGCCGCGGGCACGCAGGCGGTGAGCTCCTGGCTGCGGGACGGTACGGAGGTGGCCACCTCCGGCGGCGCGGGGGACTCCGTGCGGGCGACGGCGACGGTGGAGATCCCCTCGGTGTTCCCGGGGTTCAGCCCCGGCTCCGTCACCCGGACCGCCACGATGCCCAGGGAGGACGACGAGGGGGCCGACGAATGAGCCTGCGCGACCGTATCGCCGCGAACGAGGAGACCGCCCCGCAGACCCAGGAGGGCCACCTCGTCGCCGTCTACCGGGCCAAGCTCCTCCAGGAGATCGACCTCGCCGAGATGTCGGCGCTCGCCGCCGCGGAGCGCCGGGTGCGCCTGGAACGCGTGCTCGGCCACATCATCAGCCGTGAGGGCCCGGTGCTCTCCACCAGGGAGCGCACCGGCATCATCCGCCGGGTCGTGGACGAGGCCCTGGGCCTCGGCATCCTCGAACCGCTGCTGGAGGACGCCTCCATCACCGAGATCATGGTCAACGGCCCCGACCGGATCTACATCGAGCGGGCCGGACGGGTCGAGCCGGTCGCCGCCCGGTTCAGCAGCTCCGAGCAGCTGCTGCAGACCATCGAGCGGATCGTGTCGACCGTCAACCGCCGGGTCGACGAGTCGAATCCGATGGTGGACGCCCGGCTGCCCTCCGGTGAGCGCGTCAACGTCATCATCCCGCCGCTGTCGCTGACCGGCCCGGTCCTCACCATCCGCCGCTTCCCCCGCGCGTACGCCCTGCACGAGTTGATCGGCCTCGGCACCCTCGACGAGCACATGCTGATGCTGCTCTCCGCCCTCGTGCGGGCCAAGTTCAACATCATCGTCAGCGGCGGCACCGGCTCCGGCAAGACCACGCTGCTCAACTCGCTGTCCGGGCTCATCCCGGACGGCGAGCGCATCATCACCGTCGAGGACGCCGCCGAACTCCAGCTCCAGCAGGAGCACGTCGTACGCCTGGAGAGCCGGCCGCCCAACGTCGAGGGCCAGGGCCGGATCACCATCCGCGACCTCGTGCGGAACTCGCTGCGCATGCGCCCCGACCGGATCATCGTCGGCGAGGTCCGCGGCGGCGAGACCCTCGACATGCTGCAGGCGATGTCGACCGGCCACGACGGCTCGCTGGCCACCGTGCACGCCAACTCCGCCGAGGACGCGGTGCTCAGGCTCCAGACGCTGGCCTCGATGTCGGAGGTGAAGATCCCCTTCGAGGCGCTGCGCGACCAGATCAACAGCGCCGTCGACGTCATCGTCCAGCTGCGGCGCGATGTCGACGGCACCCGCCGGATCGCCGAGATCGCCGTGCTGTCCTCGCGCGGACGCGACACCTTCCGCCTGATCACCGCGACCCGCTTCCGGGCCGAGCCGATGGGGCCCGACCGGATCGTACGGGGCTGGTTCCAGCACCAGCCCGTGCCGCGCGAACTGGCCGAACGCTTCCACCTGGCGGGCGAGTCCGTGCCGGCGGCCTTCGGGGTCGGCGAGACCGAGCTGGAACTGTCGAGCCGGGAGGCGAAGTGAGCGCGGGGACCCTGGCCCTGGCGGTGCTCGGCGTGACCGGCCTCGCGCTGGTGCTGGGCGTCTGGGGCCTGCACTCCTGGAGCGGCGGACGGGCCGACCGCGCCGCACTCGTGGACCGGCTGGCTGAGATCCCGGCCGCGGAACGGCGCGCCGTGCCCTTCGCCGGACTGGACCGGCGGGTCCGGGGCACGGCGTGGGGCCGTCGGCTGGCCGCGCGGCTCGCCGCCACCGGGACCGACCTGACGCCGGGGCAGTTCACCGCCGCCGCCCTCGGAATCGTCGGCGGCGCCTGGCTGGTGGCCGACATCGTGCTGGCCCCCTTCTTCGGGCCCATCGCCGCGCTGCTGGCGGCCTGGGCGGTCAGCTCCTTCCTGGGCTGGCGGCGGCGGGTGCGCACCGAGCGCTTCATCGCGCAACTGCCCGAACTCGCCCGCGTCCTCGCCAACGCCACCCAGGCGGGCCTCGCCCTGCGCACGGCGGTCGGCATGGCCGCGGAGGAGCTGGAGGCACCGGCCGGGGAGGAGCTGCGGAAGGTCGCCGACGCCATGGCGCTCGGCCACTCGATCGAGGACGCCCTCGCCGAACTGCAGGAGCGGCTGCCCAGCCGTGAACTGGTGGTGCTGGTCTCGACGCTCGTCCTGTCCTCCCGGGCCGGCGGCTCGGTCGTGGAGTCGCTGCGGAACCTGACGGTGACCCTGGAGGAGCGCAAGGAGACGCGGCGCGAGATCCGCACCCAGATGTCCCAGGTCACGGTCACCGCATACGCCGTCCCCGTCATCGGCGTCGGCTCCCTGCTGCTGCTCAACCAGATCATGCCGGGGTCCCTGAGCGCGATGACCGGCTCCGGGGCCGGGCGGATCGCCGTACTCGTCGCACTCGGCCTCTACATCGTCGGATTCGCGCTCATCCGCCGCATGTCGCGGATCGACGTGTGAAAGGGGGACCGGACCGTTGATCGCGCTCGCGCTGGCCGCCGTCGTCGCCCTCGCCGTGGTGGGCATCTGCTACGGCGTCGGCATCTACCGTTCCGAGGTCAAGCTGCCGAGCGACCTCCAACTGGCCCTGGAAGTCGGCCGGACCCGCACCACCAAGGTCGGCAACGCCGTCGACCGCCTCGGCATGCGCTGGGCCCCCCTGGTGCTGCGCCTCATGGGCCCGGCCCGGGTCAACCGGGTCCGCGCCCGCATCGACCACGCCGGCCACCCCTACGGCCTCACCGTCGACCGCTACGCCGCGCGCCGCGCGGTCTACGGCGTCCTCGGCGGTCTCGCGGCCGTGGTGCTGCTCCGGGCCGGCCACTGGTTCGCCGCCCTCCTGATGGTCGCCTACGGCCTGGGCTGGACGGACCTGGGCATCTGGCTCGCGGTCCGCAAGCGCCGCGACGAGATCGAGCGCACCCTCCCCGACTTCCTCGACGTCCTCGCGGTGGTGGTGAGCGCGGGCCTCGGATTCCGCCAGGCCCTCGAACGCGTCTCCTCCGTCTACCAGGGCCCCTGGAGCGACGAGATCCGCATCGCCCTGCGCCAGATGGACGTCGGAGTCAGCCGCCGCGACGCGTTCGACCAGCTGCGCAGACGCAACGGCAGCGAGCAGGTGGGGCAGTTCGTCACGGCCCTGCAGCAGGGCGAGGAACTGGGCGCGCCCATCGCCCGCACGCTCCTCCAGATCGCCACGGACATGCGGCGCACCGAGGCCCAGAACGCCCGCCGCCGCGCGGCCCGCACGGTGCCGCGCGCGACCGGCGTCGTCACGACGCTCCTCGTGCCCGCCACGATGATCCTGCTGATGACGGGCACGATCCTCGGATCGCGCATCAACTTCGGTGACCTGCTGGGGTGATGGGGGTGACAGTGCCGTGAGCGCATGTCCGGGGTGCGTGGTGGGTAGTGACCGGAGCCGCCAATTTGGGTGCGGAGCCCACGGTTGCGGTGTACCTTTGCAGTCGCAACCACATTTGCACCTGCAATCAGGCACGGATCGCTGCGGGTTGACCCGATGGGAGGCGGTGCGCCGTGGACCTCACCGGCACCGCAGCCGCCCGCGGCGATAGCCAGACCCCGGCCGACGCAAGGGGCGCGGCCGGCGTACGTCACGTGACTACGGTTTGGGGCACGGAAGATGAGCAGGTGGGTTGTGAACCGGCTGACCGCGCTGCGCATACGCATGCGCGTGCGCGGCGACGCGGGGCAGACGTCGTTCGAGTACCTGGGCATCGCGGTGGTGATCGCGGTCATCATCGGTGTGCTGGCGACGACGGACATCGGCCAGGCGGTGAAGTCCGGCATCCTCGACAAGATCGCGGACATCGTCGGCGGGGGCTGAACCGGCGGTTCGACGGCGACGGCGGCCAGACCCTCGGCCTCTACATTGTGGCCGTCGCGGCCCTGTTCTTCCTCGCCTTCGCCTACTTCGCCGTGGGGCAGGCCGCCTCCGTCCGCAACACCGCGCAGACCGCCGCCGACGCCTCGGCACTCGCGGCCGCGCGAGAGGTGAGGGACAGTGTTCGGGAGCCTTTTCTCGATGCGTTGGAGGCGGGAGACCTGGACCGGCTCCGGGAACTGCTCGTCTTGAACGGGATGACGCCTGACGACGCTTGTGGCGCGGCGGCGAACTACGCCGGTCAGAACAGTGCGGTTGTCGACGCGTGCAACGTCGGTGGCCCGGGACGCGCCACGGTCGCCCTTCACACTTCAGGGACGGTCGGCGAGTCGGTCGTGCCGGGCACCGAGTCGATGCACGCGCGCGCCACCGCCACGGCGGTCGTCGAAAGTCGGTGCGTTGTCGACGACAAGGACGGCGACGAGATCGCGTTCATCTGTGATGGGGACGAAGTATCCGTGGACCCGACGGCCGACGATTTCGATCTGAACCTGGCGGAGTTCTACTCCGTCCATCTCAGCGAGTGAGGAACGGGGGACCGATGCGTATCCAGAAGCAGGGCCTGGCCGCAATCGTCGCCGTGGTTCTCGCTGCGGCACTTTCAGGGTGCGGCGGCGGTGACGGAGACGACAAGACCGCAGCCACGCCGTCCGCGAAGACGAGCGCGCCGGGCGCTTCGAACAAGCCGAGTGCCGATCCTTCGGATGAGCCGACCCAAATCCTCGCCCAGATGAAGGGCGAGAAGGACATCACGGTCACCCTGAGCGAGGCCACACGTGACTCAGGCGGATTCGTCACGGTCAAGGGCACGCTCACCAACGACGGCACGTCCCCCTTCAACGCGACCTCGTGGGTGGGTCAGGAGGTCGCCCTCCAGAAATCCGGCGCCTCCGTCGCCGGTGCCGTCCTGGTCGACGCGGTGGGCAAGAAGCGCTACTACGTGCTCCGGGACACCGAGGGCAAGTGCCTGTGCACGATGGGCCTCACCCTGATCAAGCCGGGCGAGACCCGGCCCGTCTTCGCTCAGTTCCCGGCTCCGCCGGCCGGCACCACCGAGGTGGAGTTCCAGCTGCCGACGATGCCCCCTGCCAAGATCACGATCACGGAGGGGTGAGCCATGCCCCGTCCACGTCGGCATCCCCGGCCCGGTGTCGCGGCCGCGCTCGGCCTCGCGCTCGTGCTCACGCCGCTCAGCGCCGCGAGCGCGCGGGCGGATGACGATCCGACGGCGCAGCCGACCCCTTCCGCGCCCACGAAGGTCGACGAGGGCGATCCGGACCTGGAGCTGCCCGAGGGGGCCACGCTGGCGCCGCCCAAGGTGCTGGACATCGTCGCCGTGACCGATGCGTCGTCCTCCGAGAACGCCTCGGCCGACGACGGCGAGGAGCGGCACGAGGAGTCGAACTCCTCCGTCACCTACGCCCTTCAGGCGGACGTCCTGTTCGGCCGGGACAGCGCCAAGCTGAACGCGGCGGCCACCGCTCGCATCAAGGCCATCGCGTCCGACATCGATGCCAAGAACGTCACGCAGCCGATTCGCGTCTTCGGGTTCACGGACGACCTCGGCTCGTACGAGCACGGCAAGGTGCTCTCCAAGAAGCGCGCAGACGCCGTCTACAAGATCCTCGCGGAGGAGCTCGGCTCACTCGGCAACGCCGGCCACTCGTTCCAGGTGCGCGGTTACAGCGAGGACTATCCGATCGCCGACAACTCCACCGAGGCGGGCCGCAAGCAGAATCGCCGTGTCGAGATCACGTTCCGCCCTTCGTAGCGCGGCCGGCGCTCGCCCTCGCCCATGCCGTGCCATCCCACGCCGTGCCGTGGCGTGTCGTGTCGCGGGTCAACACAACGGGTCACCCACGCGGGTGGGCAGTGCCGGCCCGCCCCTTAAATTCCCCGCCAAGTCGCCGGTGCGCTGCGTGACGAAACGCATGCGGTGCGGATGTGACGTGGGTGGGCGAAGCGGCAGATTCGGGGCCAATCGGTCTAATCGCCCAACGATCGGAACGCTTCTTCGAGGGAACCTTCACATCTCCCTCATGACCTTGGACCGGGAGAGCGGTTCCGGCGCGGTACCTTGGAATCCCCCCCCTCGGGCCGGTCCGCTCTCCCCCCCTGCGGACCGGCCCGTCTTCTTTCCCCGCCTCATTCCGTCAGGAAGGGCCGTACGCGCGCCAGGAAGAGGTCCGGTCGCTCGTTGTACGCCTCGTGGGCCGCGGGCAGGGTCGCGTACACGGCGCCGGGCGGCAGCGAGCGGCGGGCCCGGCGGCCGTCGGTCGGCACGGGGAGCAGTGGATCACGGCGCCCCCAGAGCAGCAGGACGGGCGGGACGATCCCGGGCAGCGCGTCGGTCAGCGCGAAACCCGGCGCGGCGAAGGCGCGCCACAGGGCGCAGTGCACCGCCAGCCGGGTGGCGTCGGCGGGGACCCTGCGGGCCCGGTCGTAGGTCGCGCGGGCGCTCGTCGTACGGAGCCGGCCCAGGTAGGCGCGGGCCAGTGGGGCGAGGAGACGCCGGGCGCGGGACGGACGGCCCATCACGGCGCGGCAGAACCAGCGGGTCACGGGGGTGTGCCGGGTGAAGCCGGCCGGGTCGACCAGGACGATGCCGGCGATCCGCGCAGGGCGGCGCTCGGCCAGTCGCACGGCGACCCATCCGCCCACGCTGTTCCCGATGACGTACGCGCGGGGCGCGCCGCTGCGGGCGATGGCTTCGAGGGCGCGCTCGGCGATGTCCGCCAGCGCCTCGGGGGTGACGGAGGCCGGAGCGGTCGCGGTGGACCGCCCGTAGCCGGGCCAGTCGAGGGCGAAGACCTCGCGCTCCGCGGCGAGCCCGGCCGCCACGGCGCCGTAGTCGCGGCTGTCCCCGGGGTTGGCGTGCAGCAGCAGCACGGGCGTGCGCGGAGCGCCGGTGGCCGGGGTGCCGAGGCGGTGCAGGGCGACGTCGCCCAGCGGGGTGGCGAGCACGGTGTGGCCCATGGCGGGGAGCGTAGTGCCGGGGCGGTGCGGCCGAACCTCCTTTGCGCGGAGCGGATCGGGTGAGCTGCGGCACCCGTCCGTGCCGGAACCGCCCGGGCTCCCCGGGTGTCTCGTTACGACGACGGGGGTGTGCGCCCCCGCCGCAGTGACGGGGGATGTCGATGGACTCTGCGATACCGGTGCTCTTCACCCTGGTGGCCGTGCTGATCACACTCGTACCGCTGGTGATCGCGGTGCGCGCGGGCCGCCGTCTGCTGTGGATCCGGCGGGCCGTGCACGGAGGGCTGCGCGCCGAGGGGCGGTGCGTCCGGGTGTACACGACCGTGGGTTCGACGGGCGAGGGGCCGACCCACTCGCGGCAGCACTTCGTCTTCGCGTTCCGCACCGCCGACGGGCGTGACGTCCGCTTCGAGGACCCGGGGGCGCCGGGCACGACGATCGAGGGCGACCATCTGACGGTGGCCTACGTGCCCGAGGCCCCCGAGCGAGCGCTGGTCGTGCCGGCCGGCTACCGGGTGCCCTACGGCCAACTGGCCCTGACGTTCCTCTTCCTGGCGATCTTCATCGTCCTCGGCATCGTGCTGGTGGTCGGGGGCGTGCAGGTCGCCGGCGCCTTCGACGACTTCTCCGGTTACCCGGACTTCGGCGGCGAGGGCGTCTAGGGCCGGCCCCCGCCGAGTGGCCGCGGCCGCCCGTCGCGGACGGTGCGTCATCGCCGCGGAGCGGACGGGACGCGGGTCCGCGGGGCGGATCGTCCACCGGGGCCGCGTGCCCGGCGCCCCGCCGGACGGGCGGCCGGAGGGCCCGCCCGCTCCGCGCGGCCCGTCAGCGCGGGCCCTGCTCCACGCTCAGCGCCGTGCCGCGCACCAGGCCCCACGCCGCCATCGCGCCCGCCTCCGCCTCCAGCACATGCCGGGCCCGCAGCCGCGGCCGGCCCACCCGGCCCGGCGGCATGGTCCGGACGGCCAGGATCCGCAGCCCGCGGTCGAGGTAGGCGACGTCGATGGCGAAGCGCATGCCCAGGGTGTGCACACTCGCGGCGGGCGTGAGCAGCAGCGCGCCGGCGATCCCGGTACGGCCCAACAGGCCCCGGGTGCGCGCCCGGTAGGAGGACGCGATCTCCAGCGGTACGCCGTCGTCGTCCCCACCCGCCGCGCCGGAGACGCGCAGCAGCCCGGCTCCGTCGCGCAGCCGGTCGCCCAATTGGCTCACGTCCCCTCGCGTGGTGCTTCCGTGTACGGTCGGGCCCGATGCATGTCTATCCGATCGCCGCGGCCGCCGTCTGGGGAACCGTCGCGGGGCTCGCCCTGCCGCGCCCGGCGCACCGGCTGTCCGTCGGGCCGGACGACCCCCGGCGGACCCGGTGTCCGGCGGATCGGCCCTACCCGCGCGGGTGGCGCGGCTGGTGGGGGCCGGCGCGCAACGCCGGCGACCCGGCCGGCGGATGGCGGTACGCGCTGGTCACCGCCGCCGTCTGCGCGCTCGTGGCGGCGCGCACCGGGGCGCGGCCCGAACTGGCGGTGTGGTTGCTGCTCGTCCCGCTCGGAGTGCTGCTCGCACGGGTCGATCTGACGGTGCTGCGGCTCCCGGACGTGCTGACGCTCCCCGCCGCCGCCGGGACGGCGGCGCTGCTGGGGGTGGCCGCGCTGCTCCCGGGCCATGACGGGTCGTGGCCCCGGGCCCTGCTGGGGGCGGCCGCGCTGGGGCTGTTCTACCTTGTGCTGCACCTGGTCAACCCGGACGGCATGGGCTTCGGCGACGTCAAACTCGCCCCCACGGCGGGCCTGGTCCTCGCCTGGTACGGGTGGGGGACGGTCGCCGTCGGCACCTTCGCCGCCTTCGCCCTGGGCGCGGTCACGGGCCTGGTGCTGCTGGCGGCCCGCCGCGCCGGCCGCCGTACGCCGCTGCCCTTCGGGCCGTTCATCCTGGCCGGCGCCCTGGCCGGACCGCTGCTGCCGTCCTGACCAGGGCGCCCGCCGAACTCACGCGTCGCTGCTGCGGGACCAGAGGTTGACGCCCGACTCGAGGGCGAACTCGTCGATCTCGGCGAGGTCCTCGGCCGTCAGCGGGGCGGCGCCCACCGCCGCGACGTTGGCCTCCAGCTGGGCGACGCTCGACGCGCCGATCAGCGCCGAGGTGACCCGCTTGTCGCGCAGCACCCAGCTCAGCGCGAGCTGCGCCAGCGACTGGCCGCGCCGGGCGGCGATGCCGTTGAGGCCGCGCAGCCGCCGCACGACCTCGTCGGTGATCAGGGTGGGGTCGAGGGACTTGCCCTGGGCGGCCCGGGAACCCTCGGGGATGCCGTTCAGGTACTTGTCCGTCAGCAGGCCCTGGGCCAGGGGGACGAAGGGGATGCAGCCCATGCCCTCCTCGTCCAGGACGTCCAGCAGCCCGTCGTCCTCGACCCAGCGGTTGATCATCGAGTAGGACGGCTGGTGGATCAGCGCCGGCACGCCCATCTGGCGCAGCAGACCGGCCGCTTCGCGGGTGCGCTGCGCGCTGTAGGAGGAGATGCCGACGTAGAGCGCCTTGCCCTGCTGGACGGCGGACGCGAGGGCGCCCATCGTCTCCTCCAGCGGCGTGTCCGGGTCGAAGCGGTGCGAGTAGAAGATGTCGACGTAGTCCAGGCCCATCCGGCCCAGGGACTGGTCGAGCGAGGAGAGCAGGTACTTGCGGCTGCCCCACTCGCCGTACGGGCCGGGCCACATGTCGTACCCGGCCTTGGTCGAGATGACCAGTTCGTCGCGGTAGGGCCGGAAGTCCTGGGCGAGGATGGTCCCGAAGTTGCTCTCGGCGGAGCCGTAGGGCGGGCCGTAGTTGTTGGCCAGGTCGAAGTGGGTGACGCCGAGGTCGAAGGCGCGGCGCAGGATGGCGCGCTGCGAGTCGAGCGTGCGGTCGTCGCCGAAGTTGTGCCAGAGCCCGAGGGAGATCTCGGGGAGCTTCAGGCCGCTGCGGCCGGTACGGCGGTACGCCATCGCGTCGTAGCGCTCGTCGGGGGCGCGGTAGAGAGAACGAATATCCACAGAATCGGTCCTATCACGACGGTGGTCCACCGCCTCGCACCCGGTTCGGCGGCCCGCGGAAACGCGCAGTAGGGTGTCGAGGGGGTGACGACCGCAGGAGGGGCCCGCCAATGAATCTGCGCGACCTGGTACGTCTCAGGTTGACCGACCTGTACGCCCACCGTGTGGAGCGCCGACTCGACCTGTCGCAGGGCCCCAAGCACATCGGCGTCATCCTGGACGGCAACCGGCGGTGGGCCAAGGCCGCCGCCCGGACGACCGAGCAGGGCCACCGGGCCGGCGCGGACAAGATCACCGAGGTGCTCGGCTGGTCAGAGGAGACCGGCGTCGAGGTCGTCACGCTCTGGCTGCTCTCCACGGACAACCTGGACCGCCCGGCGGAGGAACTCGTCCCGCTGCTCGGCATCATCGAGGACGCGGTCCGCGGTCTCGCGGCGACCGGCCGCTGGCGCGTGCACCACGTGGGCGCGCGGGATCTGCTGCCGGCCCGCACCCAGTCCGTCCTCAAGGAGGCCGAGCAGGCCACGGAGGGCGTCGAGGGCATACTCGTCAACGTCGCCGTGGGTTACGGCGGCCGTCAGGAGATCGCCGACGCGGTCCGCTCCCTCCTCCACGAGCACGCCGGCCGCGGCACCTCCATCGAGGACCTCGCGGAGATCCTCGACATCGACCACATCGCGGAGCACCTCTACACCCGCGGCCAGCCCGATCCCGACCTCGTCATCCGCACCTCCGGCGAGCAGCGCCTGTCGGGTTTCATGCTCTGGCAGAGCGCGCATTCGGAGTACTACTTCTGCGAGGTCTTCTGGCCCGCGTTCCGCAGGGTGGACTTCCTGCGGGCACTGCGCGACTACGCGGCCCGGCACCGGCGCTACGGCGCCTGAGGCCCGCCGCCCGCGCGGGCGGGGCCGCCGGGGAGAGATGCGCCACACCGGCGTCGCGGCGGACGGCCGGGGGCGCGGTGGCCGGATTACGTCCCGGCGACGGGGGCGGAAACACCGGGCGGCCGGGCGGCAAGGGTAGGGCCTGGGCCAACACCTGTCATATGCAGTCGCATAGGCCTTCACTTTCGAGGGAATACACCCGTCAGACCGACATCCGGCCCATGGATGTCGGACAGAAGCGGACGGCACCTGGCCCGTCCGCCCGGGAGGCCCTTTGCTCACGGACGTGCCGTTGTCAACCCTTGACTCAGACGGCATTGACCGCGTCGACTCGAAGGGTCGTGGTTCGGCCCTTGTGGTCGGTCCCGGCCCTGTCCCGCGCGACGCCGTCGCACCCGCACCTCTTCCGAGGGGGTTCGTCCACACGTGGTGACCAGCAAGAATCGCCGTGAGCACGACCGGCGCACTTACGTACTCGACACCAGCGTGCTGCTTGCCGACCCGCATGCCCTCCTCCGCTTCGACGAGCACGAGGTGGTCCTGCCGGTCGTGGTGGTGACCGAGTTGGAAGCCAAGCGCCACCACCCCGAGCTCGGCTACTTCGCCCGCCAGGCGTTGCGGCTGCTCGACGAGTACCGGATCCGGTACGGGCGGCTGGACGCACCCATCCCGATCGGCGAGCTGGGCGGCACCCTGCGCGTCGAACTGAACCACTCGGACCCGGGCGTGCTGCCCGCGGGGTTCCGGCTGGGCGACAACGACTCGCGGATCCTCGCCGTGGCCCGGAACCTCCAGGCCGAGGGGTACGACGTCACCGTCGTCTCCAAGGACCTGCCGCTGCGCGTCAAGGCGTCCTCCGTCGGCCTGCTGGCGGAGGAGTACCGGGCCGAGCTGGCGATCACGTCCGGATGGACGGGGATGCACGAGCTGCAGGTCGCGGCCCAGGAGGTGGACGAGCTCTTCCAGTCGGAGACCGTCGACCTGCCCGACGTGGCCGGGCTGCCGGTGCACACCGGCCTGGTCCTGCAGTCCGAGCGCGGCAAGGCGCTCGGCCGGGTGACGGCCGACGGCCGGGTCCGGCTGGTGCGCGGCGACCGGGAGGCCTTCGGCATCCACGGCCGCAGCGCGGAGCAGCGGATCGCGCTGGACCTGCTGCTCGACCCGGACGTCGGCATCGTGTCGATGGGCGGCCGGGCCGGCACCGGCAAGTCGGCGCTGGCACTGTGCGCCGGCCTGGAGGCGGTGCTGGAGCGTCAGCAGCACCAGAAGGTCATGGTCTTCCGGCCGCTGTACGCCGTCGGCGGGCAGGAGCTCGGCTATCTGCCGGGTTCCGAGGCGGAGAAGATGAGCCCGTGGGCCCAGGCGGTCTTCGACACCCTGGGCGCCGTGACGTCGAAGGAGGTCATCGAGGAGGTCGTGGCCCGCGGCATGCTGGAGGTCCTGCCCCTCACGCACATCCGGGGCCGCTCCCTGCACGACGCCTTCGTGATCGTGGACGAGGCGCAGTCCCTCGAGCGCAACGTCCTGCTGACCGTGTTGTCCCGAATCGGGCAGAATTCCCGGGTTGTCCTCACTCATGACGTCGCCCAGCGCGACAACCTGAGGGTGGGTCGGTACGACGGAGTGGTCGCCGTCGTCGAGAAGCTCAAGGGCCACCCGCTGTTCGCGCACATCACCCTGACCCGCTCCGAGCGCTCGCCGATCGCGGCGCTCGTGACGGAGATGCTGGAGGACGGCCGGGCGTAACAGGCGAGGTTGACGGTCCGCTAGGCTGCTGCGCCGCAAAGGCGCAGCAGCCTAGCGCTGTCCGCGGCCGCTACGGACGCGTACGAGAAAATTCCGTGACCCACGTGGCGTGTGAGTTTTGACACGCAACGGGGAATTGCGTTGACGCGTCCGCCTGCGGCAGGCTGTCGGTTCTGTCAGGCCCCCGCCCTCGGCACACCCGTACCCGAAAACGTACGGAACCTCAGAACTGAACAGCGTTCGCCGTGGGCCGCCCGAGCTGAATCAGCGGACTCCCGCCCCATCGGGGGAGCCCCACCGGGCCAGTGCTTCTGTGACCGGTGTAGGAGGAAGCCAGTGCGATGGGGCACGATCGCGTCCGTGAGGTCACCAAACGGGCGACGCTGGAAGGAAACCGTGTGAGCCGGATCTCGGTCCGGGGATTCGCGGTGGCTTCGGCCACTGCGGTCACCACTGTGGGCGCCGTCGTCGGTGTCGCCTCCGGGAGCGAGGGGGGCCTTCAGCCCGTCGCCGCCGCCGATGCGACCACCGTTCTCGCGGACATACCCGCGGGACAGCAGGTTCAGCAGGCTTCCCTGACGCAGCAGGTGCAGGCGCAGTCCGACGCCGCCGACGCCGGTGCGAAGAAGGCCGCGGAGGAGGCAGCGCGCAAGCAGGCCGCCAAGGACGCCTCCGCCCGCAAGAAGGCCGAGGAGAAGGCCGAGGCCGACCGGAAGGCCGAGGCGGCCTCCCGCGCCGCCGAGCGTGCCGCGCTGGTCGTGAAGGCCTCGTACTCCATCGCCGAGGTCCAGGCCATGGCGCAGGGGATCATCGGCGACGCCTCGCAGTACCAGTGCTTCTCCAACATCGTCACCCGTGAGAGCGGTTGGAACTACACCGCGACGAACGCCTCCTCGGGCGCGTACGGCCTCGTCCAGGCCCTGCCCGGCTCCAAGATGGCCTCCGCGGGCGCCGACTGGCGCACCAACCCCGGTACCCAGATCAAGTGGGGTCTGAAGTACATGGACAGCCGCTACGGCAGCCCCTGCGGCGCGTGGTCGTTCTGGCAGGCCAACCACTGGTACTAGGTCACACCGTCACAAACTCTCGACGAGCCCCTGACCCCTTTGCGGGGTGAGGGGCTCGTTGCGCGTACGGTGGTGCGGACGGACAGGCCGCGGGGGGCGGGGGACAGGGGAAGCGATGTCGGACAAGCGACCATGGGGCTCCGGGCTGGCCGCGGAGCTCGCCAAGCTCGCCGGGAGGCTGGAGGAACAGCGCCGGGCCGCGGCCGCGGGCGCCCGCGATGAGGCGCGCCGCCAGGAGGAGCAGACCGCGCGCCGGCCCGTGCCGCGCGCATCCGGCCCGGGCGACCCGGTCGCCCAGGTGCCGTGGAGCATGCGGGTCGCGGCCGAACTCGGCTGGCGGCTGCTGGTGCTGGCCGGCACCGTCTGGGTGCTGATGCGGGTGATCGGCACGATACAGCTGGTCGTCCTCGCCTTCGTCGCCGCGCTGTTGATCACCGCGCTGCTGCAGCCCTTCGTGGGCCGGCTGAAGCGGATGGGGGTGCCGCGCGGGTTCGCCACGGCCATCGTCTTCATCGGCGGCTTCGTGATGATGGGCCTGGTCGGCTGGTTCGTGGTCTGGCAGGTCATGGAGAACATCGACAACCTCTCCAGCAGCCTCCAGGACGGCATCAGCGAGCTGAAGCGCTGGCTGCTCAACAGCCCGTTCCACGTCACCGAGGACCAGATCAACCAGATCGCCAAGAACCTCCAGGAGGCGATCGGCACCAACTCCAAGGCGCTCACCGACGCCGGACTGCAGGGCGTCACCGTCGTCGTGGAGATGCTCACCGGCATCCTGCTGGCGATGTTCAGCACGCTCTTCCTGCTCTACGACGGCCGCAACATCTGGAACTGGTTCCTCAAGCTCTTCCCCGTGGCCGCCCGCGACGGGCTCGGCGGGGCCGGGCCGCGCGCCTGGCGCACCCTCACCCTCTATGTGCGCGGCACGGTGATAGTGGCCCTGATCGACGCCATCTTCATCGGCATCGGCATCTTCTTCCTCGGAGTGCCGATGGCGGTGCCGCTGGCCGTCATCATCTTTCTCGCGGCCTTCGTGCCGCTGGTCGGCGCGGTCGCCTCGGGTGCCATCGCGATGGTGGTGGCGCTGGTGACGGAGGGTCCGTTCACGGCGCTGATGGTGCTGGTGGTGGTCCTGCTGGTGCAGCAGATCGAGGGCCACATCCTGCAGCCGTTCATCCTGGGCCGGGCGGTGCGGGTGCATCCGCTCGGCGTGATCCTGTCGGTGGCGGCCGGTTCGCTCATCGCCGGGATCGGCGGGGCGGTCGTCGCCGTGCCCCTGGTCGCGGTGACCAACACCGTCGTCGGCTATCTGCGGGTCCACTCCCGCGAGGCGGCGATGGCCGACGAACCCGGACCGCACGGCGCGACGGCCGCGGAGGTGGCCCCGGTCGGCGCCCCGGGTCTCGTGGACGCCACACCGGAGGAGACGGCCTGACGGACCGAACGGTCCGAGCGCTCGAACCCGCGGCCGCCCTCCCCGGAGGGCGGCCGCGGTGCGTCCGACGGCCGCGCGTCACGCACTCGGGCCCGACGAAGCGTCACCGTGACCCCGGGGCGACCCCGGGGCGACCCCGGGCGGCCCCGGGCGGCCCCGGGCCGACCATGGCGGGCCCGCGCGGGACAGCCGACGGGCCCGGCACCCCGAAGGGTGGCCGGGCCCGAGGGGGCACGGGTCACGCGCCGGCGAGGACCGCCTCGGCGTCCAGGGTCGCCGCGACCGCCTGCACGACGGCAGCGATCTTGAAGGCCTCCTGGATCGTCTCGCGCTCGACGCCCGCCGTGCGGAGCACCTGCTCGTGCGAGTCGAGGCACATCCCGCAGCCGTTGATCGCCGAGACCGCCAGCGACCAGAGCTCGAAGTCGGTCTTCTCGACGCCCGGGTTGCCGATGACGTTCATCCGCAGACCGGCCCGCAGGTTGCCGTACTCCGGGTCCGACAGCAGGTGCCGGGTCCGGTAGTAGACGTTGTTCATCGCCATGATGGCGGCGGCGGCCTTGGCGGCCTGGTACGCCTCGGGCGTCAGGTTCTCGCGGGCCTCGGGCTCCAGCGCGCGCAGCACGATCGCGGAGCGGGAGGCGATGGCGGTCGCCAGCACCGTGCCCCACAGCTGCTGCCCGGGAAGGTCGGAGTTGCCGATCACGGAACCCAGGTTGAGCTTGAGGTCCTTGGCGTAGTCCGGCAGCGCGGACTTCAGCTCATCGAGCGCCACGGTCACTCACCGGCCAGCAGCTTGACGACGTCGAGGGTCTCGTCGCCCTTCTTCCAGTTGCAGGGGCACAGCTCGTCCGTCTGCAGCGCGTCGAGGACCCGCAGGACCTCCTTGGGGTTACGGCCGACGGAGCCGGCGGTCACCATGACGAACTGGATCTCGTTGTTCGGGTCCACGATGAAGGTGGCGCGCTGGGCGACGCCGTCCTCACCGAGGATGCCGAGGTCGGTGCAGAGCTCGCGCTTGATGTCGGAGAGCATCGGGAAGGGCAGGTCGCGCAGGTCGTCGTGGTCCTTGCGCCAGGCGTGGTGCACGAACTCGGAGTCCACGGAGAAGCCGAGGATCTGCGCGTCGCGGTCGGCGAACTCGTCGTTCAGCTTGCCGAACGCCGCGATCTCCGTCGGGCAGACGAAGGTGAAGTCCTTCGGCCATGCGAAGTAGACCTTCCACTTGCCCTCGTACGACTTGTGGTCGATCTGGGCGAAGGCCTTCTCCGGGTCGAGGTCCACACAGGCGGTCAGTTCGAACGTGGGGAACTTGTCACCGACGGTGAGCACGCGCACTCCTTGTGAGGGTGGGGAGCCGGTTGCGGGGTGGCGCACCGCTCCCTTGTCTGGTCCCGATCACCCTGCCATGAGCCCATTGATCAGTGAAATCGCCGCAGCGGGTGGTATTGATCGGATGTGCTTATCGAACCATGAGGTCGCTGCGGAGAGTGACGGCTTCCGCGAGGGTCCGCGGCCGCCGTGGGCTCCAGGGTCATTGATCGGCTGCGCGACTAGACTGGAGATTCTTGATCGGAGGCGGTTATCGCCAGTCAGCGCGCGACCCAGCGCCAGCCCAGTCTGTCCCAGTTGCGGGCCTTCGCGGCCGTCGCGGAGCACCTGCACTTCCGCGACGCGGCCGCCGCGATCGGTACCAGCCAGCCCGCCCTGTCCGGCGCGGTCGCCGCCCTCGAGGAGACGCTCGGGGTCGTGCTCGTGGAGCGTACGACCCGCAAGGTGCTGCTGACCTCGGCGGGGGAGCGGGTCGCGACCCGGGCGCGGGCGGTGCTGGAGGCGGTGGGCGATCTGCTGGACGAGGCGGAGGCCGCGCGTGCCCCGTTCACCGGGGTGCTGAGACTCGGGGTGATCCCCACGGTCGCGCCCTATCTGCTGCCGACCGTGCTGCGCCTGGTGCACGACACGTACCCGAAGCTCGATCTGCAGGTGCACGAGGAGCAGACGTCCTCACTGCTGGAAGGTCTCGCGGCGGGCCGGCTGGACCTGCTGCTGCTCGCGGTGCCGCTCGGGGTCCCGTCCGTCGTGGAACTGCCCCTCTTCGACGAGGACTTCGTGCTGGTCACACCGCGCGACCACTGGCTGGCCGGGCGGACGGACATCCCCCGCGAGGCCCTGCGGCAGCTGGATCTGCTGCTGCTGGAGGAGGGGCACTGCCTCCGCGACCAGGCGCTGGACGTGTGCCGGGAGGCGGGCCGCACCGAGGGGGCCGCCGCCGGAACGACCGCGGCGGGGCTGTCCACGCTGGTGCAGCTGGTGGCCGGCGGGCTCGGGGTGACGCTGCTGCCGCGGACGGCGGTCCCGGTGGAGACCGGGCGCAGCGCGGACCTGGCCACGGGGTACTTCGCCCACCCGGCGCCGTCGCGGCGGGTGGCCCTGGCGATGCGCGCGGGCACCGCGCGCGCGGAGGAGTTCGAGACCTTCGCCTCCGCGCTGCGCGGTGCCCTGAGACCGCTGCCGGTACGGTTCGCCCGCTGACGGACCGCGGCCGGCCGCGTCACTCCGTCCGCAGACCGTCCGGTCGCATCATGCGCCACAGCGGCGGCAGGCTCAGCACCGTGACCAGGATGACCACCCCGGCGCCGGCGCCGGTCATGGCGCCCACACTCGCCCAGTCGACATGGGGGCCGAGGCCCACCATCTTCCGCAGGGCCGCGGCGAGTCCGGCACCGCCGACGACCGCGAGGGCGAGCCCCAGGGCGACGGGTAGCGCGGTCTGCCAGAGCACCGACAGGCCGAGTACGGACCGCCGGGTGCCGAAGGCGACCAGGACGGCCAGCAGCTTCCTGCGCTCGCGCAGCTGCTCCAGCATGGAGACCAGCAGGCTCGCGCCGATCAGGGCCAGGGTGGCCGTGGCGCCGATGAGCAGCCCGCGCCGGATGGTCGCGAACTTGCGGTCCTCCCTGGTCGCCTCCAACGGGGAGACCGTGAGCGCGGGATCGATGCGCGCGGCGGTGTTGCGGACGTGCTCGACGGCGTCCGGCGAGCCCGGGTCGGTCCTCAGCATCAGCCGGACGACGGGGGAGTGCAGCGTCGCCACGTCCAGCGCGGCGGGGGTGGCCAGCACGCCCCACTCCTGGTTCCCGTCCGGCGCCACACGGGACTTGGCCGGGCGGGCGTCGGCCGGGATCCGCCACGGCTGCGGCGTGCCGGTGTACGCGTCCGAGGTCGGCACGTTCAGATCCAGTGTGCCGCCGGGCTTGGCGAAGCTGATGTCGCCGTAGCCGCCGGGGTCGGACACCAGGAAGACGTCGCCGTCGGCGCAGCCGGCCCCGACCTCGGCGAGCTCGCGCAGCGTCGCGCAGTCGCCCACGATCAGGGTCGCGTACCGGATGTCCTCGGACTTCCGTGTCGAGGCGTTCCCCTGGACGGCGTCGCCCTGGACGACGCCGAGCACCGTGCGGACGCCCCGGGTGTCGGCGAAGGCCTTCTCCACGCGCTGCGCCTCCGCCCCGCTGTCGACGCTCTGCGCGAGGCTGATCTGGGCGCGGTCCGGGTCCTCGCCGGTCTTCTTGACGAAGTCGTGCTGCACCCCGGTGAAGAGCGACTGGAGGGCGATCGCCCCCGCCACGGCGACGGTGACGCCGCTGACCATGCGGGCGGCGGCGCTGCTGTTGAGCTGGATGCGGCGGGTGGCCAGCTGCCAGGGCAGCGGGCCGCCGCCGAGGCGGCCGACCACCGTCTCGACCAGCCAGGGCAGCACGGTGGTGAGACCGACCAGCAGCAGGACCGTGCCCGCCGTCACCTGGTACGGGTTGATCTCGGTGTTCTGGGAGATGCCCCCGAACAGCGGAGCCAGCAGTCCGATGCCGGCCAGCGGGATCAGCAGCCGCCACCACAGCCGCCGTTTCTGCGGGGTGGCGTTGCGCACCACTCCGAGCGGTTCGACGGCGATGCCGCGCATCGCCAGCAGGGTGACCGCGACCGCCGCTCCCGGAACCGCCAGCACCACCAGGGCGGCCAGCCCGGGACCGGGCGTGATGTCGGAGGGGAAGAGGCTGATGTCGTACAGCGTCACATCGGGGGAGAACTGCCGGGTCCACAGGAAGATCCCGGTGCCCACGGCGAGTCCCAGCAGGGAGCCGAAGAGCGCCTCGCCGGCCGCGATCCGCCGGGTCATCCTGCTGTCCGCGCCGACCAGTCGCAGCGCGGCCAGCCGCCGGTCCCGGCGTTCGCCGCCGAAGCGGACGGCGGTGCCGATGAAGACCGCCACCGGCAGCAGCAGCACCACGAAGATGATGACGACCAGCAGGCTCAGCACACCGCCCAGCGGCTCGGGCTTGACGGAGCCGCGCCCGAAGTACGGGATGCGGGTGGCGTTTCCGACGGAACCGTCCTCGTTGCGGGCGACGAGCTTGTCGCTGCCCGCGTAGTAGGCCAGCTCGGCGGGCCCGAGCAGGCCCTGGTCACCGATGACGCCGGTGATCCGGTAGTCCAGCCGCTCCCGCAGCAGCTTGCTGCCGGGCTGGTCGAGCAGCTTTTTCAGCGCCGGGGAGACCACCATCTCGCCGGGCGCCGGCATCCTCTCGACGCCCGGCGGCAGCACCGGCCGGTCGCCGTCGGCCTTGAGCAGCAGACCCCGGATGTCTTCGTCGCGGAAACTGGTGTCGGCCTGCTCGCGCAGCACCGTGCTGGCGGACTGCTTGGGCTGGTCGTTGAACCAGGAGTAGTCGCGGTCGTAGCCCCGCTCGCTGCGGGCGCTCAGCATGGCCGGCACGGCGGCCGCCAGCAGCAGCAGCGCAACGCCGAGGCCGACGCCGACCGAGGTGAGGAGGGTGCGGGTCCAGCCCTCGCGGCCGCCGGTCGCCGCGAAGCGCATGCCGAGGCCGAGGTCGCGGACCCAGGTCCGGAGCATGCCGCCGGAGCCGCTTGCCTCGGTGGTGCTCATGCGACGCGCTCCATGTCCCGCGACTTGCCGTCGCGGACGACGACCTCGCGGTCGGAGTAGGCGGCCACCCGTGCCTCGTGCGTGACGAGGACGACGGCGGCGTCGGTGTCGCGGGCGGCGTCGGTCAGCATGCGCATCACGCGCTCGCCGTTGAGGGAGTCCAGGGCGCCGGTCGGCTCGTCGGCGAAGACCACCCGCGGGCCGGTGACCAGCGCGCGGGCCACCGCGACCCGCTGGCCCTGGCCGCCGGAGATCTCGCCGGGGCGCTTGCCCGCCAGGTCGTCGACCTCCAGCCGGGCCAGCCACTCCCGGGCACGGGCCTCGGCCTCCTTGCGCCGGGTGCCGTTCAGCCGCAGCGGCAGCGCCACGTTCTCCACGCAGGTCAGTTCCGGCACGAGCTGGCCGAACTGGAAGACGAAGCCGAACTCGCCGCGGCGCAGCGCGCTGCGCTCGGCGTCGCTCATCGCGGTGAGGTCCCGTCCCCGGTAGAGCACCTGGCCGGAGTCCGGCCGGACGATGCCGGCCAGGCAGTGCAGCAGCGTCGACTTGCCGGAGCCGGAGGGCCCCATGACGGCGACCACCTCACCGGCGCGTATGCCGAACGCCGCGCCGTCCAGGGCCGGGGTCGGGCCGTACGCCTTGTGCAGGTCGACGGCCTCCATCAGGTTCTCCGTGGTGCTCACTTGGCTACCTCCGCCGCGAGTCGGTCGAGACGTGCCGCGGTGAGCTCCAGCCACCGCAGGTCCGCCTCCAGATGGAACAGGGCGTGGTCGCAGACGAGCTGATCCGCGAGGTCGCCGTGCTTTTTGCGCGCGGTCAGTTCCCGCATCAGGCGCAGATGCTCGGACCGCTGGGTGTCGAGGAGGCCGGCGGCGCTGCGGCCGGTGAGCAGCGCCAGGACGACCTTGGTGTAGAGGGTGCTCTGCAGGTACGGCTCGGGCTTCTCCGGCTGTGCGAGCCACTTCTCGACGTCGGTGATCCCGGCGTCGGTGATCGCGTAGCGCTTGCGTTCCGGACCGCCGCCGGGCTCGATGCCGTCGACCTCCACCAGTCCGTGCTTCAGCAGCCGCGCCATCGTCGAGTAGACCTGGCCGTAGTGGAGCGGGCGGTCGTGACCGAATGTGTCGTCGAATTCCCGCTTCAGGTCGTAGCCGTGGCGCGGACCGGACTCCAGAAGTCCGAGCAGGGTGTGGCCGATGCTCATGACCGAGGACTCTACATGACGCGTATACCCGCAGTGTATAGATCATGGTCATAGTGACGAGGTGGTGACCTTAACCCGTCTGACCTGGTGCTTCACCGATCGGCTGGTGAGACCGGTTCGATACCCGGAGGTCCGGAATCGTCCCCTCCGTTCCGCCCGTCCACTTCCGGACGCGATGCAGCCCCGGGGCACGGACGGACATCACGTGCACCGGGGCTGCGGCCGTGGGGAGGTCCGGCGTCACAGACCGTTGACGTTCGCGGCGATGCGGTCGCCGACCTCCTTGTCGATGCTGCGCCAGTACTCGACCGCGCGGGCCAGGACGGGGGCGCTGACCCCGTTCTTCAGGTGGCCCGAGACATTGGAGACCAGCCGGTCGCGGGCGGCGTCGTCCAGGACCTTCCGGACCATCGTCCCGGCCTGGCCGAAGTCGTCGTCCTCGCGGTGCAGCTTGTACGGCTCGTGCACCATGTTGCCCGCCACCTCCCAGCCGGCCGGGTCGCCGAAGCGCCGGATGTCGGCCTCGGGCCCGCCGTAGGAGTTCGGCGCGTACGGCGCGGCCGTGCGCGCCGGCTCGTAGCGCATCGGGCCGTCCTTGGCGTAGGACCGCACCTCGGAGTGCGCCCGGTTCGGCGGCAGTTGCGCGTAGTTGGGGCCGATCCGGTAGCGGTGGGTGTCGGCGTACGAGAAGAGCCGGCCGAGGAGCATCTTGTCCGGCGAGGGGCCGATGCCGGGCACCATGTTGCTGGGCTCGAAGGCGGCCTGCTCGATGTGGATGAAGTAGTCCTCGGGGTTCTTGTTCAGGGTCATCCGGCCGACCTCGATCAGCGGGTAGTCGCCGTGCGGCCACACCTTGGTGAGGTCGAAGGGGTTGAACCGGTAGTCCGCGGCGTCCTCGAACGGCATGACCTGCACATACAGCGTCCACGACGGGTGGTCGCCGCGCTCGATCGCCTGGTGCAGGTCCCGGCGGTGCAGATCGCCGTCGGCGCCCGCGTAGTGGTCGGCCTCCTCCTGGGTGAGGAAGTCGATGCCCTGGTCGGTCTTGAAGTGGTACTTGATCCAGTGCCGTTCGCCGCCGCCGTTGACCCACATGTAGGTGTGGGAGCCGTAGCCGTTCATGTGGCGGTAGGTCTTGGGCACACCGCGGTCGCCCATCAGCCAGGTGACCATGTGCGCGGACTCGGGGGACAGCGTCCAGAAATCCCACTGCATGTTGTTGTCGCGCAGGCCGGAGTCGGGGCGGCGCTTCTGGCTGCGGATGAAGTCCTGGAACTTCATCGCGTCGCGCACGAAGAAGATCGGCGTGTTGTTGCCGACCAGGTCGTAGTTCCCGAACTCGGTGTAGAACTTCAGGGCGAATCCGCGGGGATCCCGCCAGGTGTCGGGGCTGCCCAGCTCGCCGGCGACCGTCGAGAAGCGGGCCAGCATCTCGGTCCGCCGTCCCGGCTGGAAGAGATCGGCCTTGGTGAACTGGCTGACGTCGTTCGTCACCTCGAAGACGCCGTACGCGCCCGAGCCCTTGGCGTGCACCACACGCTCCGGTACCCGTTCGCGGTTGAACTGCGCCATCTTCTCGATCAGGTAGTGGTCCTGGAGAAGGACTGGGCCGTCCGAGCCCACCGTGAGCGAATGCGCGTCGCTCTCCACCGGGACTCCGGCGTTGTTGGTGGTGTAGGGGGTGCTCATGTGAGTGTGTCCTCCCGTCGATCTTCGGAAGAGTCCGTCGGGGGCTCCTGGTCGCTAACGACCACACAAACACTGAATCACCGGCTCGGCACGCCGGGCAATGACTTCACGCCATGGATCTGGACAAAGTCCAGAAATGAAACATGTACGGACACGGAGTGTCTACCGGTCGACACCGCCCGGAATGCCCATTTCGAACCAGACCACCTTCCCGGCGCTGAGCCGGGTCGCTCCCCAGCGCTGCGCCATCCGGTTGACGAGGTACAGCCCGCGCCCGCCCTCGTCCTGCGGCTGGGCGTGGCGCATCCGCGGCAGCGTCGGGGCGTCGTCGCCCACCTCGCAGCGCAGCACGTCGGTGCGGAGCAGCCGCAGCGTGATGGGCCGTTCGGCGTACCGCACGGCGTTGGTGACGACCTCGCTCACCAGCAGCTCGGTCGCCTCGGCCAGCGGCTCCAGATTCCAGCGGCTGAGCGCCTGGCGCACCAGCCGCCGGGCCCGGCCGGCCGTCTGCGCCCTCGGCTCCAGGAACCAGTAGGCGACGTCGCGCGGCGCGATGCCGTCGAAGCGGGCGGCGAGCAGCGCGATGTCGTCGTCCCGGTCGCCCGGGCCGACGATCTCCAGCACCTCGTCGCAGAGCGGCTCCAGCGGCGGCGGGCACAGCACGGCCGACGCCGTGTGCAGCCGTTCGCGCAGCATCTCGATGCCGCCCCACACGTCACGGGTACGCGACTCCACCAGGCCGTCGGTGTAGAGCAGCAGCGTCGCCCCCGCGGGGGCGGGCAGCTCGACCGCCTCGAAGGGCACGCCGCCCACGCCGATCGGCGCGCCGGGCGGCACGCGCAGCACCTCGGCCAGGCCGTTCGCGTGCAGCAGCACCGGCGGCGGGTGGCCCGCGTTGGCGATGGTCACCCGGTGCGCTATCGGGTCGTAGACGGCGTAGATGCAGGTGGCCATGCGGTCCTGGCCGAGCCGCTGGGCCTGCTCGTCCAGGTGGTAGAGCACCTCCTGCGGCGACAGGTCGAGACCCGCCAGGGTCTGCACGGTCGTCCGCAGCTGGCCCATGATCGCAGCCGAGGTCATCGAGTGGCCCATCACATCGCCGACCACCAGCGCCACCCGGCTGCCGGGCAGCGGGATCGCGTCGTACCAGTCGCCGCCGACCCGGGCCGACTCCGCGGCCGGCAGGTAGCGGCTGGCGAGCCGGACCCCGGTGGGCTCCGGCAGGGAGTCGGGCAGCATCTCGCGCTGCAGGGAGTCGGCGATGGACGCCTCGCGGTCGTAGAGCACCGCCTTGTCCACGCCGAGCGCGGTGTGGGTGGCCAGCTGGGCCGCGATCAGCAGGTCGTCCGGGTCGAACGCGGCGCGCTCGGGACGGCGCAGCAGCACGGTCGCGCCGATCACCCGGCGGCGGCCGCGCAGCGGCGCGAGGATGGCGCGGCGCCCGTTCGGAAGGTCTAACGTGTCGCCGAACTCGGCCTCCCGGCAGCCCCCGACCAGCTCGTGCAGCGCCGCCGTGGCCTGCCCGCTGTCGGAGAACACCGGGCGCACCCCGCGCAGCACCTCGGCCAGCGGGCCGTCCATGGGGACGTGCACGACCTCGGCGGCCGAGCCGTAGGCGCCCTCCGTGGAGGGGACGACCGGCATGAGCAGGCCCTCCACCGGTTCCGGGGCGTTCTCGTCCGGTACCCGGTCGGTCCGGCGCAGCCGCAGGACCAGCGGGCCGGAGGGGCGCTCGTCGCCGACCGGCAGCGGATCCCGCAGATAGACCAGGATCGCGTCGGCGAAGGCGGGCACCGCCGAGCGGCACAGACCCAGCACGATCTCGTCCAGATCCAGGCCGCGGGCGATACGGCGGGTGGCCGCGCCGACATAGCGCAGCCGCTCGGCCTCCGCCTGCCCGCCCCGGCCGCGGCCCTGCGGGCCGATCTTCTTCAGCGGCTGGCCGCCGGTGGAGTCCTCGTCGACGGGGTGCCCGCCCGGCTGGCCGCCGCGGCCGCCGTGCCGGCCCGCGGCCCGGGACGCGGGCAGCGTCGAGTCCGGGGTGCGCTGCCGGGTGCGCGGCTCGCCGCCCTCCGGCTGCGTCGGCCCGGGGACGCCCGGAACACCGGGGGTCCCGCCGCCGGAGGCGGCGGCCCGGCGGCCCGGTTCCACGGGAGCGGCCATGGCGGTGGCCGCCCGCCGGTCCTGGCCGCCGGAGCTGTTCCAGGACTGCCCGTTCGTCGGGGTGCCGGGGGTGCCGGAGGCGGCCGGAGCGTCGGCGGCGCGCAGCCGCGCGGCCTGCCGGCCGCGGGCGCCGTCCGTGCCGGAGCCGGCGGTCATGTGCTGGAGGGTGGCGGCCCCGTCGCCGGAGACGACCCGGGCGGCCTGACGGTCCCGTACCTCGGCGGCCTGCCGCGCGGTACGTCCGCGGCGCGCCGTGCGCCGGCTGCCGCGGCCGGGCTTGGCGGGTGCGGGCTTGGCGGGTGCTGGGGCCGACGCGGGCGGATCGGCCGGGGTCTGACGCTGCGCCGGCGGTGTGGCCCCGGCGCCGGGTGTCCCCTCGGCCGCGCCGCGCTTGGCGGTGCCGCCGCCCCGGCGGCCCCGCCGCGGACGACCGCCGGCCTCGGACGGCGCCGGGGACTGCCCGGGCGCCCGTGTCCCGGCCGTGGGCACGCCTGACTCGCCGTCCGGCCCCGGGTCCCGGGGCAGCCGGTAGCCGGTCCGCGGATCCGGGACCGGTTCGGTGTCGCCCGGACGTGCCGGGCCGGCCGTCGTCGCCTCGACAGCGGCCTGCTCAGTAATGCGCTCCGTGCTCACGCTGGTCGTTCCATCCGGTCGGGTGCGTCACGTGCCGGGCACGTGGCGGGGCGGCCGCGTCAGGCGGGTCGTCGGCAGTGCAGGAAGAGCTGCTCCTCCGGCGGCACTTCGGTGGTGTGCGGCGCGTACGCGTACGAATCCTCCTTAAGGACCACGAATCCCGCGTCGGCCACCACCTGGCGCAATTCGTCCCGTAGATAACCCGATACCCGGATGGTGTTACCAAGGAACGGAATCGCGAAGTCGTCCACGTCGGCTTCCACCATCGAAAGGGTGAACATTCCGCCCGGGAGGAGCAGATCGCGGACGCTCTCCAGGGCCAGCGGGATCTCCGTCCGAGGCAGCATGAGCAGCGAGAAGAAGGCCACGACCGCGTCGAAGCGGCCGAGGTCGTCCGTGCCGTGCGGTCCGTGGCGGCCGCCGGTCCGCAGGTCGGCGATGTCGGCCTGATGGAAGGTCGCCTCGGGTACATACCGCCGTGCGAGTGAGAGCATCCCGGCGGAGAGGTCCACGCCCGTCACCTCGTGCCCGGCGTCGACGAGCTGACGGCAGGTCGGCAGCCCCGTGCCGCAGCCCAGGTCCAGGACGCGCGAGCCCGCCGGGAGGTGCCCGAGGAGCCACTCGCCCGCGGTGACCTGGCCCTCCTTGTGCGGGAAGGCCTCGTCGTACCGGTCACCTATGGCGTCGAAACCCTCGGCCTGGCCGGTGCGGTCCAGCCGTATGTCCTCGTAGCCGCCGACTCCCACAGCCCGGGCCTCCCGTATGACCTTGGTGACATAGCGTCAAACTCTAGTGTGAGCCTGTGTTTTGTGCAGCACTATGAGCCACGATCTTACGATTGAGGCAGGGGTCCCCCGCAAGCCGCTCACGCGGTCACCTTGCCGGACGATCCCAGTCATCCGGAAGGGCCGGTACCGGCCACGCCGGATCCGGACGCCAGTGCTCCCATCCGTCCCGGAACGGGTGCCCCCAGGCGCCGATCACCTCGACCGCCCGCAGGCCGGCCTCCCGTACCCGTTCCGCCGTCGCCGCGGGCATCAGGCCGGCCGTCTGCGCCTGAGCGAACTCGTCCTCGTCCCGCCACTGCCAGCCGCGGTCCGGCGTGACGTGGATGTCGAGGAAGTGGTCCTCCGAATCGACCCCGCCCGACCAGCGGTGCCGCGGCTCCTCGAGGTTCACGTACCAGTTCTTGAAGCGCCAGCCCTGCTCCCAGAACAGCCACACCGACCAGGGCTCGCCCGGGCGGGCCAGCTTCAGCACGCCCGTGCCCCACCAGCGGTCCACGCATGTCGTGCGCGGCTTGAGATAGCGGGTCTCCAGCGGCTCCCGGTGGATCGGCGAGCCGTCGGCCAGCACCGGCTTGACGCACTCGGTGCCCGGAGCCATCCACACGGCCAGCAGTTCAGGGTCGTCGCGCACCACGGTCACCGGGCGGCAGATGTGCAGCGAGTCGCCGCCGTTTCCGCGGTAGCGCCACAGCACCTGCTCGCCGGGGGCCCAGTGGCCCGCGCCGCCGTCCCGGTCCGCTCCCGGAGGAAGAAGGATGTCCGCTGTCATGAACGGATCTTACGGACCGCGTGTTACGGGGGCGTCACCCTTGAGCCGAGCGTTCGTCACGCCGGGCACGGGGGACGGCCGGGACGACGGCGCGGCGCGCCGTCAGGGCCGGGTCATCCGCAGCACGTCCAGCGCCTCGTCCAGCTGCTCCAGGGTGAGCAGCCCGCGCTCGACGTACCCCGACTCCAGGACCACCTCGCGGATGGTCTTCCGCTCGGCCAGCGACCGCTTGGCGACCTTGGCCGCCTCCTCGTAGCCGATGTACTTGTTGAGCGGCGTGACGACCGACGGCGAGGACTCGGCGTACTCGCGGGCGCGCTCCACGTTCGCCGTGATCCCGTCGACCGTGCGGTCCGCCAGCAGCCGCGAGACATTGGCGAGCAGCCGCACCGACTCCAGCACGTTCCTGGCGATCACCGGGAGCATCACGTTCAGCTCGAAGTTGCCCGCGGCGCCGGCCGTCGTGATCGTCATGTCGTTGCCGATGACCTGCGCGGACACCATCAGCACGGCCTCCGGGATCACCGGGTTCACCTTGCCCGGCATGATCGACGAGCCGGGCTGCAGATCCGGCAGGGCGATCTCGGCGAGACCGGTGCGCGGGCCCGAGCCCATCCAGCGCAGATCGTTGGCGATCTTGGTCAGGCCCACGGCGATCGTGCGCAGCTGTCCGGAAGTCTCCACGACGCCGTCGCGGGCGCCCTGCGCCTCGAAGTGGTCCCGCGCCTCCGTCAGCGGCAGCCCGGTCGTCCGCGCCACCTCGGCGATCACCGCCGCCGAGAAGCCCGGCGGGGTGTTGATCCCCGTGCCGACCGCCGTGCCGCCCAGGGGCAGCTCCGCGAGCCGGGGCAGCGAGGCGCTCAGCCGCTCCACCCCGTACCGCACCTGGGCCGCGTAGCCGCCGAACTCCTGGCCCAGGGTCACCGGTGTGGCGTCCATCAGATGCGTGCGGCCGGACTTCACGACGTCCGCGAACTCGGCGGCCTTGCGCTCCAGCGACGCGGCCAGGTGCTCCAGCGCGGGGATGAGGTCGCCGGTCACGGCGGCGGTCGCCGCGATGTGGAGAGAGGAGGGGAAGACGTCGTTGGAGGACTGGCTGGCGTTGACGTGGTCGTTGGGATGCACGGCGCGGCCGAGCCGCTCGCTCGCCAGGGTCGCGATGACCTCGTTGGCGTTCATGTTGGACGAGGTGCCGGATCCGGTCTGGAAGACGTCGATCGGGAAGTGCGCATCCCAGCGGCCCTCGGCGACCTCGGCGGCCGCCTCCTGGATCGCCTCCGACACGTCCTTGTCCAGGACCCCCAGTTCCGCGTTGACCTTGGCCGCCGCCGCCTTGATCCGGGCCAGCGCCTCGATGTGGGCGCGCTCCAGCCCGCGGCCGCTGACGGGGAAGTTCTCCACCGCGCGCTGGGTCTGCGCGCGCCACTTGGCGTGGGCCGGGACACGCACCTCGCCCATCGAGTCGTGCTCGATGCGGTACTCGCGCTCGTTCCCCGCGTCCTGCGCGTCCTGCTCGGACATGGCCGGAATCCCTTCCCTCGCGTACGTCGTCGGGCGTCCTGGTACTTCCCAGTAGAACCCCTCGCTAGGACAGTGGCGCGGCACGTTTCATTCCCCCGGGAGGCGTCCCGGCAGACGCCCCGGGAGGGACCGGCGCGGACCGGGGAACGGCGGCGGGCTGGAGCTGCCAGACGCGCTCCAGGGAGGTGTCCGTGTCCTTGGGGAACCGCACCGC
>NZ_JBEZXR010000085.1:0-37339 GCF_040638135.1 Streptomyces sp. NPDC026673
GGGTGCCGCACACAAATACGCCCAGTGTCCAGAACGCCCACCCCTCCGACCCCGCCCCCTCCCTCTCGTAGCGCGCCTGATCCCCGGAGGGGGGTCACAAAGCGGGCCGGGGTCACCGCGCATGCTTCCTGAACCCCACCGGGTCAGGCACCCCACGGGGGTACCGCCCAGCGGTAGCTGGGGGACGCAGGGGGTGAGGAAGCGGTTCGGGGTTGCCGCGAGTGCCTTGCTGACCCCTCCTCCGGCCGTCGTGCGCCCACACGACCGGAGGGGGTGTGGCGGAGTGCTCCCCCTGGCCGAAGGCTGGGGGAGACGAGCGGTGCGCGCGGTGCCGAATGATGTGGGGCAGCGCCGCGAGCGCCGAGGTGGGGGTCCCCCGGCCGGAGGCTGGGGGCGTACCCCGGCGCGGCACCGACCCCGAGACGAACATGGCGCAGGCCCGCACCGACCGCGCCGGATGGGGGCGCCCCTGGCCGGAGGCTGGGGGAGGGCGGAGGATGCCCACCCTAAGCGCAACCCACCCGCGCACAACCGCGTGCCGAAAGGCGCACCCCCAACGGTCCGGGGTGCCGGAGGCGCTAGCCGATGTGGAGGAGCAGGGCGCCGTCCTCCGCGGTCTCGACGCGGACCTGGGCGAGGGTGTCGACGTGCACGGTGGGCTCGTGGGCCGCGGCGCGGGGGCCGACGCCGACCACGCGCATGCCGGCGGCCTTGGCGGCGGCGATGCCCACCTCGGAGTCCTCGAAGACCACGCAGTCCTCGGGGCCGAAGCCCAGTTCGGCGGCGCCCTTGAGGAAGCCCTCCGGGTCCGGCTTGCTGGCGCTGACGCGCTCCGCGGTGACCATGACGGCGGGCAGCGGCAGGCGGGCGGCGCCCATGCGGGCCCGGGCCAGGGCCTCGTCGGCGGAGGTCACCAGGGCGTGCGGGCGGTTCTGCAGCGCGTCCATGAAGGCGGGGGCGCCCTCGATCGGGACCACGCCGTCGATGTCGGCGGTCTCCTCGGCGAGCATGCGGGCGTTGTCGGCGTGGTTCTCCGCCATCGGGCGGTCCGGGAGCAGCACGGCCATCGTGGCGTAGCCCTGGCGGCCGTGGACGACCTTCATCACGGCGTCGCCGTCGAGCCCGTGCGTCGCGGCCCAGCGCCGCCAGCAGCGCTCGACCACCGCGTCGGAGTTGACCAGGGTGCCGTCCATGTCCAGCAGCAGCGCGCGGGCGGGGACAACGGTGGACGGCGACATGGAACTCCCTCGAACGAAAACCAAGTGGCCCGCCCGCCGGTCAGGGGAAACGGGCGGAACCACTTTGTTCCTACACGATACAAAATCGCGTGGGGGTTCCGCCAGCGGGGAGGGTGCCGTGGACGCTCGCCGGGCTCGACCGGGCGGTCTCAGGGCGTGGCGCCGCCCTCGTCCACATACTGCAGCAGGCCGTAGGTGAAGCCCGCGGTGCGGCGGCCGCCACCGGGCGGGGCCTGCGGGTCGGTGAACTCCAGCCGCCAGCGGGTCGGGGCGTCGCCCTCCAGCGGCCGCGCGGGCGGGAACGCCCGGGCCACCTCGTCCACGGTGCAGGACCAGGGCGTGAGGTCGTCGAGGCCGGCCAGCCGCGGCCCCTCCTCCCCCGGGGCCCGGACCAGCCACTCGTTCCAGACCGCCCCGCCGGACGGTGCGCACAGCACCTCGAACCGCAGCGTCGGCCAGAGCGGCACCGGCCACAGCAGCGCCGGGCAGGTCAGATCGCCCACCCGCCGCCGGAACACCGCCTCGGGCGGCCCGAGCACCGCCCGGTAACGGCGCTCGCCGCGCGGGAAGCCCCGGGCATGCCCCCAGGCCTGCCAGCGGCGGTTCGCCTCCCGCATCTCGGTCCGGCTCGCCCCGAGCGTGCGCAGCGCCCGCTCGACCAGTTCGGGCCGGTGGTCGGCCATACGCCGCAGCAGTACGAGCTGGAAGCCCCTGAGCCCGAAGTCGTCGATCGCCACGCCCCCATCCTGCCGGAGCCCCGGCGGCCGGACATGACCGCGCCCGCCCCGGGACCGGGTCCCGGGGCGGGCGTCGTGCCGCGAACGCGGCGGATGCGGGTGGCGGACGCGGGGCGTCCGATCAGCCCCAGCCGTGGTCGTCGTCGGAGTCCGGCTTCTGCGTCGGGCCGGTCTTCTCCTCCAGGGCCGCCCGGGTGTTCGGCCCGTAGACGCCCTGGGGGTCGCCCTTGACGCCGTAGAAGAACTGGAAGCGGGCCACGGCGTCACCGACCTTCCGGTCGTAGTCGCCGTCGGAGGGGCCGTAGTACAGCCGTATCTGCTTGAGCCTGTTCTGCAGGTCGACGACGGCGGGGCCGCTGTCCCCGCGCTGCAGCGTCGGGGGAACGACCGGCGGCGCCGAGCTGGGGGGCCGCGAGACCTGGCCGCTCGCGGACGCCGTCGGCTGCGAGGCGCTGGCACTGGCGCTGGCCGTCGGGGGCGCCGCGACCGACGCCGTCGCGCCGGTGGCGGCGAGCGTGGAGGGCGTGACGCTGGGCGAGGCCGAGCGCGAGGCGGACGCCGTGGGCCCTCCGGACGGCGGCAGTTCGACCTCGGGTTCGGACAGGCTCGGGTCCGGGACCGCCTCGGTGTGGTCCGGCGCGCTGCCGAGCTGCGCGGTCAGCATGACCGCGCCGACGGCGAGGCCGACGGCCGCGATGCCCGCGCCCGCGACGAGCGCGCCGCGGCGGCGGCGATGGGCGCCGGCACGGCGCCTGCCTCCCGTACGGGGCGGGTGGGGCACGAGTTCACGGGACGCGGCGGACACCGGCACCGGCAGCCGGTCCGAGGAGACCGTGCCGAGGTCGATGATGTCGCCGTCGTCCTCCGGTGCGGCGGCCCCCCCGGGCGGCACGGGCGGCACGGGCGTCAACTGCTGCGTCGGCGGATCCGCCTCGCCGGGCGCGAAAGCCTCGCCGGGCGGGAACGCCTCGGCCGCACCCGCCGCCACGGCGGCCGGGGCGGGCTCCTCCGCGTCCGCGTACTCCCCGGGCCCCGGCACATACGGCCGCACCCGTAGGGACTCGTACTCCTGCTCCTCCTGCGAAGCCGGTGATCCCGGCCCGTCCGACGCCACCGGCGCCCCCTCCCACGTCCTGACAGACGCACGCATTATGCAGACCGCCCACGCCCGGTGCCCAGGCGCGTCCGTCCCCGCCGGTCGTACAAACAGAGCCAATCTCGTGGAAAGGGTGTGAATATTTATAGAGAAGTGACGTGAACGAGGTAGCGGCACGCCTGGTACCCGAGCGGAACGAGTCCGTATGGCACAGGACGACACCACCGCCTCCGCGGGGCGTGCCACGGCGGACGGCCCCGCGGAAGTGACCGACAAGCGGTCCGTGTACGTCGCGATCGGGGCGCTCGCACTCGGTCTGCTGCTCGCCGCTCTCGACCAGACGATCGTCTCCACCGCGCTGCCGACGATCGTCAGCGACCTGGGCGGCCTCAAGCACCTCTCGTGGGTGGTCACCGCCTATCTGCTGGCCTCCACCGCCGCCACCCCGCTGTGGGGCAAGCTCGGCGACATGTACGGGCGGAAGAAGCTCTTCCAGTCCGTCATCGTGATCTTCCTGATCGGCTCCGCGCTCTGCGGCCTCGCGCGGAGCATGGGCGAACTCATCGCGTTCCGCGCCCTGCAGGGCCTGGGCGGCGGCGGGCTGATCGTGCTGTCGATGGCGATCGTCGGCGACATCGTGCCGCCGCGCGACCGGGGGCGCTACCAGGGCGTGTTCGGGGCGGTGTTCGGCGCGAGCAGTGTGCTCGGGCCGCTGCTGGGCGGGCTGTTCGTGGACACGCTCAGCTGGCGCTGGGTGTTCTACGTCAACCTCCCGCTCGGGATCGTCGCGCTCGCCGTGATCGCGGCCGTGCTGCACATCCCGGTACGGCGCACCACGCACCGCATCGACTACTGGGGCATGGCGCTGGTGGCGGCCGCGGCGACGTGCCTGGTGCTGATGACCTCGCTGGGCGGCACGACCTGGCCGTGGGGCTCCTGGCAGATCATCGGGCTCGCGGTGCTCGGCGTGCTGCTGGTCGCCGTCTTCGTCGCCGTCGAGCGGCGGGCCGAGGAACCGGTGCTGCCGCTGAGGCTGTTCCGGATCCGTACCTTCTGGATGTGCTCGGTGATCTCGTTCGTGGTCGGCTTCGCCATGTTCGGCTCGCTGACCTTCCTGCCGACCTTCCTCCAGGTCGTCCACGGCTACTCGCCGACCTGGTCCGGTGTGCACATGATCCCGATGGTGGTGGGCATGCTGGTGGCCTCCACCGCCTCCGGCCAGATCATCTCCCGCACCGGCCACTACAAGGTCTTCCCGATCGCCGGGACCGCCGTCACCATCGTCGGCCTGCTCCTGCTGCACCGGCTCGACGAGACCACCGAGGTGTGGGTGCTGAGCCTGTTCCTGCTCGTCTTCGGCCTCGGGCTCGGCCTGGTCATGCAGGTGCTGATCCTCGCCGTGCAGAACGCGGTCGGCTACGCGGACCTGGGCGCGGCCACCTCCGGCGCCACCTTCTTCCGATCCATCGGCGCCGCCTTCGGCGTCTCCATCTTCGGCACGATCTTCTCGACCGGCCTCGCCCGGGAGATCACCGCCGCGCTCGCCGGGCTCACCCTGCCGCCCGGCTTCGACCCGGCCATGGTCCAGTCCGATCCACGCGGCGTACGGCAGCTCCCGGCGGCCGTGCGCGACCCGGTGCTGCACGCCTACTCCACCGCCATCACCGGAGTCTTCCTGTGGGCGGTGCCGGTCTGCGCGGTGGCCTTCGTCCTGGCCTGGTTCCTCAAGGAGCAGCCGCTGCGGCGCTCGGTCACCGTCCCCGACGCGAGCGAGACCATGGTCGCCAACCCCGTCGACCGCTCCTCCCTCGACGAGATCGCCCGCGGCCTCAGCGTCCTCGGCAGCCGGGAGGCCCGCCGCGACCTGTACGTACGGATCACCGCGCTGGCCGGCCTGGACATCCAGCCCGCCGCCGGCTGGCTGCTGCTGTACATCGCCCGCACCGGCTCCGCCGACCCGGTCGACCTCGCCGTGCAGACCACGGTGCCGTACAACGTCATCGAGGCCGCCGCCTTCGAGATCGAGGAACGCCGTTACGCCTTCCGCGAGGGCAATCCGCTCCACCTCACCGAACGCGGCCAGGAGGTGGCGGCCCTGCTCACCGAGGCCCGCCGCAAGGTACTCGCCGACCTCCTGGGCGACTGGGACCCCGAACGCCACGCCGACCTCGCGGCGCTGCTCACCAGGTTGACCACGGAGTTGTGCGGCCAGGACCAGGACCGCCCCGGCCCGCACCGCCCCGCGGCGTGAGCAGACGGGGTGACCGGGACCGGGACGGTCACCGCGGTGACGCGGCGAAGGCCGCGAGCGCGGTGAAGTCCGCCTCGCGCAGCCCCACGCGCGGGTCGACGTGGTGCAGGAGCGCCGGCGCGGCGTGGTGGGCGGCGACGTACTCCGCGTCGGCCGGGCTCTGCTCGTCGTCGACCCAGGCGAAGCGGCGCCCCGCGGCGTACGCCACGAGCGTCTCGGTCTTCCAGTGCAGCAGGTCGGGCCGGTGACCGAGCAGCGCGGTCCCGAAGTCGACGTACGGCAGCTCGGGCAGCCCGATGACGGGGCCGATCCAGTGGTTCGCCTCCGCCATCCACGTGGTGGCCCAGCACAGTTCGTAACCCAGCCCGAGCAGCGCCTCGCCGTGCGCGGGGTTGAGCCACACCCGCAGCGGGCGGGTGGCGATTCCGGGCATCGGCACCCGCAGCGTGGTGTAGCCCTCGGGCCGGCGGGTGCGCTTGGCCGCGTACGGATTGAGCGGGCCGTCGACGTCGAGGAAGAGCAGCGGCGCGGTCATGGGCACAGCCTGGCGGGCCGTGATCGCGTACGGCAAGCGAATACCGCCGGCCGGTGGCGGCGCCCCGCGGGAGCGGGGCGCCGCGCGGGGTCAGCCCTGCTTCGGTGCGGCCTGCTGGACGACCTCGAAGGACCACAGCGTGGACCCGGTGGCGGCCGGCCTGGGACGCTCCTCGCCGCCCTCGCCGCCCGCACCGCTTCCGCCGCCCGCGCCCCCGTCGCGGTGGGCGGCCCGCATCGGGCCGGACATCCACTTCTGGAAGTCCTCCTCGCTGCGCCAGCGGGTGTACACGAGGTACTGGTCGGTGCCCTCGACCGGGCGGAGCAACTCGAACCACTCGAAGCCGTCGGAGTTCTCCACGGCGCCCGCCCGCGAGGCGAACCGCTTCTCGAGGACCTCGCGCTGCTCGGCCGGCACGGTCAGTACGTTGATTTTTACCACGCTAGGCACAGGACACCTCTCACAAAGCGGAGCCCCGGCTGGGCTCCGAATCTGGACCACGTGCGGGCAGTCTCCTATATCCGGCAGTCAAAGACGCGGGAGGGCGACAGCAAGTCGTCCCCCGAAGCACGGAAGACGAAGTGTCAAGCCCTGATCACGGCGAAGGGCTGGGACATCGCCGGGCACTTCGCAGACGTGGGCAAGTCCGGATGGGACCCGAACGTGGAGCGTTCCGAGTTCGAAGAGATGATGTCCGCCGTTCGCGCCGGACACGTTGACGCCGTCGTTGTCTTCTCTCTCACGGCTGACACAGGAACTCGGAATACGCCTTTTGGCGCTCTTGCCTAAGCCAGTTCCGATGTTCTGCCTCTTCTTGATCGCGCACCTGACTCCGGGTGGCACGTGCGACGACGGCACCCCCAAGTGAGCCAAGCAAAGTGCCCGCAATTCCCAAGCCTGCCGCGATGACGGCGGCGTCCCCCTGATCCATGTCCAGCACGGTGCCGCAACATGTGGCCTGCGTGTGGCGGAATGGAGCAGTCGGCGCGCTGTTGAGCGCCAAGGAAGACGGCGAAGCCCCGTGGCAACCCTGGACGATTCCGGGGCTCCACGGGGCTTCCGCGCGTTGTGTCAACGCTGCTGTTGGTTCCACGCTGCCGGGTTGTGCTGGGGCTGCTGCGGACGCTGCGACTTGCGGCGGACAAGCAACACGATCCCGGTAACCACGACGGCCGGTATTACGAAGACCATCAAGATCAGGATCAGTTCCACTGCACCAATTCTTCCGAACAAGTTCCCCTCCGATTTTCCTATTAATCGTTCCTGCCGCACTGATGACGCTGCGGCATGGTAATCGGTTCCGCCGTCTCAGCTACCCCAAATGCGGGGTGCCGCGGTTCTCCAGAAAGTGTTCAATCCGTAGCCGCTGAGTGTGATGCATGGGCAGCGCGTCAAGCGCGTCGGGGGCGACGAATCGAAGTTCTGTGGACTCGTCGGAGATCGTCAGTACGCCTCCGACTACACGCGCCCGAAAGCAGACATTAAACTGTCGACGTACCTCGCCGTCGCTGTATGCGATCACGTGGCGGGGATCGGTGTACGTGCCGACCAGTCCCGTGATCTCGACGTTCAGCCCGGTTTCCTCCTGCACCTCGCGCACAGCAGCACCGGGCAGTGAATCATCCATTTCCATGCCGCCACCGGGCAGCGCCCACAGCCCGCTATCTGTGCGACGCTGTAGCAAGATGCGCCCGGCGTCGTCCGTCACGACCGCTGATGCCGCGACCACGAGGCTGTTAGGCGCGGGTGCGTCGGGGTCGTCGTAGTACTCGGTTCGGGCCACGGATCAACCTTCCCGTACCGGCGTTGCCGCAGCCCACACGGCATCGAAACTTTCCGCGTAGCCGTCGAACATGCCCCCGTCGCTGTGCCGGCGCAGGTGCCACACGGGCGCCCCGTACGCGTTGACGCCGAACAGGTGGGCGTTGACCAACGCCTGATCGTCGGCGCGATAGATGCTGTTGTAGAGCGTGGTTCCGTGCGTGCGCACTTCAATGCCGGGCATCCCCATCAGCGGCCTGTAGTGCATCAGGGCAAGGCGGCAGCGCGATTCGATACCGTGTCCGAACTTTTCTTCCTTGCCCCGCTGTTGAACGTTCTCGCTGTCCGCGTCGCCTACCGCGATCCGTACGGCGCACCCCTCTGCGGCACGCTCGCGCAGCAGATCGTTAAAACGCGGGTACGCCTCATGGAGAAACACGGCCGCGTACACCAGGACATCGATCCGCTCCCGCGCTTGTGCAAACAGATCAACGAAGGCAGACACAGGGAGGTCTGCCCGCTGGTCGTACGACGCGACAAGTTCGGGACTCACAGCCCTAGCGGCGCGTGCCTGCCTCAGCGCTGGCCATAGTGCGAACACGTCTTCCCCCAGTACCTCAGCGGCGCGCATGGCGGTTTCCCTGCGGGGGGTGCGGCCGAGGTTCACCCACCGCTCGACAGACTTCGGGTCTACCTCGACTTTCGCCGCCAAGCTTGCGTGCGTGCACCCTGCTGCCGCCATGGCTGCCCGTAACCGTTCGTTCGGCATACTCTCTCCCCCTGCCACGGGACGTTGCTAGGGACGCTCTACCCCCATCGGGACGTCCCGAAGTGGCGTTTGGGGGAGGTTCTGCCGTCCGTGCTTCCGCGGCGAAGATCAGCCCATGACGGAGCCCACGCGCTACAGCGCAGAACCGGTCGTGCTGCCGCTGCACCTGGAGCCGGACCCGGCGCCTACGACCGGCTGCGGCGTGTGCCTGGCGCTGGACACGGAACGGACGGCAGCGAGGATGCGCGGCGACTTGTCCCGTGTCTCCGACATGAACGTGGAGATCCGGAATCACGGGCACGGGGACAGCGAGTGAGCACGCGCGCGGCATGGCGCTACGTCGCCCACACCATCAGCCACGTGCCGGACGGTGGCGTGGTCTACGAGGTGTTCTGCGCGGAGCCCGGCTGTGGTCAGGACAGCGGGGCGCAGGACGAGCAAGAGTCGGCTCAGGACTGGGCGCTACGCCATACGGGCCGGTCGGGGCACACGCTGTTCCGGCGAGTGGTGACCGACCATGCCCGCGTGACGCGCGCCGAGTAGCGCCTATGTGCGTGGCTTGACACACTCGTTGATCTTGACGACGCTCATGTCCCTATCGTGCCAACCGAAAATCGCGTGCCCCGGTCCGGCCCGCGTGCCAGGCTGCCCGGCGAGTTCGTCGTCCCCAGCCTGGAGGAGTGCCCTGTGTCCGAGAGCGGTGCGCATGCGGTGTCGGCCCTGTTCTCGCAGGGGCGGCTCACGGTCATCCCGCGCCGGACGGCGCGGCGCGAGCAGTTGCTGCGGCATCTGGCCGAGACCCTCTTCCAGCCCGGGCGGGACTACGACGAGCGCGAGGTCAACATGGCGCTGCGCACGGTCCACGACGACTGGGCGGCCCTGCGCCGCTACCTGGTGGAGGGCGGCCGGCTGGAGCGGTCGGCGGACGGGACCGTCTACCGCCGGAAGCCGTAGCCGGCCCCCGGCGCGCCGGCAAGCCCGGCGGTCCGCGGACCGCCGGGCCGCGTCAGCCGTGCAGCCGGAGCCCCCTGGTGACCTTGTCCACCGCGCCGCGCGGCCCGTGGAGCCCGAGGCCGACCAGCCTGAGCTCGTCGGCAGGGACGGCGCGGACGGCGGCGCGGTTGTCGTCGTCGTGGCCGGTGGTGAAGAGCTCCTCGGTGTAGAGGGCGGTGGCCAGCCCGCGGGAGAGCGCCCGCGCGTGGCCGCGGGTGAGACCGGCGGCGTCCGAGGCGTAGACGAGGACCGGCTCGCGGAACATGGGCAGGTAGGTGTTGCCCGAGGCGTCCTCGTAGGGCTTGCCGACGATGTCGTCGGTGGCGTGCGCGAGCCCGCCGGCGAGGAAGGCGGTGACGTTCAGCTTCTGCCACGCGGCGAGGTCCTCGCGGACGATGACGGCGATCTTGGTGTCGAAACGCATGCCGCGAGTCTCACGGCGCGGACGGCCCGCCGTCTTGAACGCTGGTGCGCGCAGAATGGAGCGATGGACGACTGGGCCCGCTACTGGCGTGATCCGGCACGGCCGGTCGAGGCGATGCACGCGCACTTCGTACGGCACGTCTTCCACCGGCACAGCCACGACGCGTACTCGTTCGCGGTGACGGAGAGCGGGGCGCAGCGCTTCCACGCGCGAGGCGGGGCGCACACCAGCGCGACGGGGATGGTGATGGCCTTCAACCCGGACGATCCGCACGACGGGGAGGCGGCGGAGGAGTTCGGCTTCACGTACCGGATCGTGCACATCGGGCCCGAGGTGGTGCGCGAGGTGCTCGCCGACGCCGCGGACGGCGGGGCCGGTCCGCCCGCCATGCCGTTGTTCGAGCGGCCGGTGCGCGAGGACCCGGTGCTCGCCCGGGCGCTCCTGGGGCTGCACGGCGCGCTGGTGGGCGGCGGCGGGCACCTGGTGCGGGACGAGTGGCTGACGGCCTCGGTGACGGCGATGGTGCGGCGCGGCGCGGCACGCCCGCCCCGTGACCGGCTGCTCTCCCCCGGTGGGCAGTCGCGTGCGGCGCGCAGGGCGCGGGCGCTGCTGGAGGAGTCGTACGCGCTGGATCTGCCGGCCCGCGCGCTGGCCGAGGCGGCGGGCTGCAGCCGGTACGCGCTGTACCGGGCGTTCCGGGCGGAGTACGGGATGCCGCCGAGCGACTTCCAGCGGCAGTTGCGGCTGCGCGGGGCGCGGCGGTTGCTGACGGCGGGGCGGTCCGCCGCCGAGGCGGCCGCGGAGACGGGGTTCGCGGACCAGAGCCATCTGCACCGCTGGTTCGTCCGCTGTTTCGGGGTGACGCCGGGGACGTATCAGCGGGCGGCGCTGTCCCGCGGCTGACCGGCACCGGCGGGTCCGGGGCCGCCGGTCCCGCTCTCCTGCTCCTGACCGAGGAGCAGCACACACACGGCGATGACCCACAGCCCGGCGAGCCCGAGGCCGATGAACCCGGCGAACGGGATGAACATCAGCACGCCCAGGACGAAGGCCGTCCAGCCCAGCCAGTGCGGCAGCGGACCCCCGTCGGAGCGGGAGACCGCCAGTCCCGCCCCGAGGAGCATGACCCCGATCCCGGCCAGGATCGGCATGAACAGGTCGTTCCCGAGGGCGTTGAGCGCCTGGAGGGCACCGCCGCCGACCAGTGCCCGGTCGGCGCCCTCGATGAGGGCGAGGGTGAGCCCCGCGCTGATCCAGAAGCCGAGGGCCGCGAGGATGCCGCCGGCGAAGGCGACCTGGGGCAGCCAGCCGGTGCGGTCGGACGCCGCCAGCACGTGCCGCAGGTAGCCGGCGAAGAAGGCCAGGAACAGTCCGGCGACGAGCAGCAGGTAGAGGCCGACGCCCTGCCGGGTGTCATGGGCGAGGTAGAACGCCCTGATCGCGATACCCGAACTGCCGATTCCCGGGGTGTCCCCCTGGAGCGCGTAGGAGACGGCGGCCAGGATCACGGCCGCCAGGCCGGTGAGCGGTCCGAGTCGCATCGGGGGTCTCCGATCCGTCCGTGCCCCCGAGATCGGTTGATGTCGGTTTCGATGCTGTCACGGCTTCCCGGGTGCCGCCATCGACGGCCTTCCGGCCCTTCCGGCTGCCGCGCGAGGTGTCAGCGGGCCTCGGCGACGGCGACCCGGTCGGGCGCGGCCGCGGCCTGGGCGGGCAGCGCCACCGGCACGACGGCCTGGGCACGGCGCTCGCGGCGGAAGACGTACGCGGCGAGCGAGCCGGAGCCGACCAGGGCGACGGCCGAGGTCGCGGTGCCGAGCCAGCCCGCGCCGAGCCACTGGCCGCCCGCGTAGCCGAGTCCGACGCTGTAGGCGGCCCAGGCCAGGCCGGCCAGCGCCGACCAGGGCAGGAACTCGCGGATCCGGCGGTGCGCGGCGCCGGCGGTGAGGCTGACGACGGAACGGCCGGCCGGCGCGAAGCGGGCGAGGACGACGAGCGCGCCGCCGCCGCGGGCCAGGACGGTGCCGAGGATGTCCTGGGCGGTGGAGAGCCGCCGGGAGTGCGCCACGTGCTGGTCGATCCAGTCGCCACCGCGCCAGGCCAAGCGGTAGGCCGCCAGGTCTCCGAGAGTGGAGGAGACGGCCGCGCACAGCAGCAGTGCGATCACTTCGAGGACGTCGTTGCCGTCGGCGGCCGTTCCGGCCGTGACGGCGGAGATCAGCAGGACACCGCTCGGCATCACCGGCAGGAAGACGTCGAGCACGATGGACGCGGCGACCAGGGCGTAGATCCACGGTGAATCGAACAGGGACCCTGCTCCGATGAACACCGCGTCCTCCTCTCCCGGCGAGTGCGCGGCGCCATCGGGGGTGAGGCGGTGTCGCGCAGAAGCGGTTCTTCTGCGACCCGCTCACAGCCGTACAGCGTACGCCAGGCACGCTCCCGGGATCTCCTCGGTATCGCGTGACGTTTTCCTCATCTTCGATGGCGGCCATCGGGAATAGCACGCGATTAACCGGTAGGGATGACAGAACGTCCCCGGAACGAGATGTTCCGCGCGGATCCGGACGTTCAATCATGGACATGCCACACATTCCGCTCCGGCACCGGCGCATCGCCGCTCCGGCCGGAGCGCCCCTCGCGCTCCCCGCGCCGACGTCTCCACCCCGAACGCGACCCCGGCCGCACGCTCACTCGAATGAGTGAGTGCAGGGTGCTCCACCCGATGGGTAGCTTCCCGGAGGAAAGCGGCGGAGGGCAGGGGGACACGGCACTACGAACTCGTTTCACCGTGAATTGATTGCCTTAACCACGCATTTGTGCGCGTGGGCCATCAGGCCGCAAGGGAAGGACCATTCATGACGGTTGAGCCGGGTGTCGCGACGGAGGCGGCGACGGGGAACGGCCAGTCTCAGCAGAGTCTGAGCACCGCTGCGGCGCGGAATTTGGCGACGACCACCAAATCCGCGCCGCAGATGCAGGGAATCACATCGCGGTGGCTGCTGCGCGTGCTGCCGTGGGTCCAGGCCGCCGGCGGCGCCTACCGGGTCAACCGGCGGCTCAGCTACTCGGTGGGCGACGGTCGGGTCGACTTCGTCCAGACCGGCTCCGAGGTCCGGGTGATCCCGGCGGAGCTGGGGGAGCTCCCCGTGCTGCGCGGCTTCACGGAGGAGGCCGTGCTGGCCGCGCTCGCCGGGCAGTTCGAGCAACGGGAGTTCGCCGCCGGCGAGACGATCGTGTCCGCCGGGCAACCTGCCGACCATGTCTTCCTCGTCGCCCACGGAAAGATCAACAAGCTGGCCCCCACCAAGTGGGACGGGCAGGGTGTGGTCGGCACGATCGCCGACGGCGACCACTTCGGCTCCGAGGGGCTGGCCGGCGCCGACAGCACCTGGGCGTACACCGCCAGGGCGGCCACCGCCGTCACCGCGCTCGCCCTGCCGCGCCAGGCCTTCCAGGCGGTCATGCAGCAGGCCGACGGGCTGCGCGAGCACGTCGCCGGTTTCGTCACCGGCACCCAGCAGGCGCAGAACAAGTACGGCGAGAAGGCCATCGAGCTGGCCTCGGGCCACAGCGGCGAGCCGGAGCTGCCCGGCACCTTCGTGGACTACGAACTCTCGCCGCGCGAATACGAACTGAGCGTCGCCCAGACCGTGCTGAAGGTCCACAGCCGGGTCGCCGACCTGTACAACCAGCCCTACAACCAGGTCGAGCAGCAGCTGAAGCTGACCATCGAGGCACTGCGCGAACGACAGGAACACGAACTGGTCAACAACCGGGAGTTCGGCCTGCTGCACAATGCCGACTACCGGCAGCGCATCACCACGCACTCCGGGCCGCCCACCCCGGACGACCTCGACGAGCTGATCAGCCGGCGCCGCAACGCCCAGTACCTGCTGGCCCATCCGCGGGCCATCGCGGCCATCGGAAGGGAATTCAACAGCCGCGGCCTGGTCCCGCACAGCATCGATTTCCACGGTCAACACGTGCCGTCGTGGCGCGGTATCCCGATTCTCCCCTGCAACAAGATCCCGATTTCCCGCGAGAACACCACCTCGATCCTCGTGATGCGCACCGGCGAGGACAACCAGGGCGTGATCGGCCTGCACCAGACGAGAATTCCGGACGAGTACGAGCCCGGGCTCTCCGTGCGTTTCATGGGAATCGACGAGAAGGCGATCATCTCCTATCTCGTCAGCACCTACTATTCGGCGGCCGTCCTCGTTCCCGACGCCCTCGGCGTGCTGGAGAACGTGGAGATCGCCCGTCCCGGAGCCTAGCCACAGCGCTCACGCGGCCTCCGGGAGCGGCGGCGCGTGCTCGTGGTGGGCGGCGAGCGGAGCAGCGGCCCCGGACGGCCGCGCCTCCCGCCACGAGCACGGCCGTTGGACCCGCCGAACCTCCGGGCGGGGCGGGGGTTTTCCCCACCCCGCTTCCGGTGGGCGGCCTGATTCCTCGCGGACCGGGCGCTCCGTAGCGTCCTGGGTATGACGAAGAGCACCCGCACCTTGAGGACCCTCGCCGCCGCCGCGGGCGTCGTGGCGCTGATCGGGACCGCGTCCGCCTGCGCGAACGCCTCCGACGACACCGAGCCGGAGCGCAGGAGCTTCGCGCTCGGCGGGAACGAGCTGACCATCGACTCCTCGGACAGCAAGGTCGTGGTGAAGCCGGCCGATGTGAAGGAGGTCCAGGTCACCAGGTGGTTCGACGGCTGGGCCGTGCTCGGCGACAGCCCGAAGGCGACCTGGTCGATGAGCGGCCACACCCTGACGTTCCGCACCAAGTGCCAGGGCGTGGTGCAGAACTGCTCGGTACGCCACGAGGTGCTCGTCCCGCGCGGTGTCGACCTGACGGTGGTCAACGGCGACGGACGCGTGGAGGCGAGCGGCTTCGGCACCCCGCTGACACTCACGACGGGCGACGGCTCGGTCGTGGTCCGGGACGTGACCGGCCCGCTCCGGCTGTCCAGCGGCGACGGGCGCATCGACGCCACCGGCATCGGCTCCCGCGAGGTCAGCGCCCACACCTCGGACGGCTCGGTGAAGCTGGCCTTCAGCGAGGTGCCCGACCGTGTGGAGGCGACGAGCGGCGACGGCCGGGTCAGCGTCGCGCTGCCCCACCAGAGCTACAAGGTCTCCGCCCGCTCCGGAGACGGGAATGTCCGCGTCGACGTGCCCCGCGACGACACCAGCGGCCACGTCGTGACGGTCCGTACGGGCGACGGCTCGGTCAGCGTCACGGAAGCCGGCCGCTGACCGCAACCGCCCGGCCCGTGTATTCGTCCCAGCCAGGTGGGAGACTGGAGCGGACAACCACCGGCGGCGGACCTGCGGGAGAGGGCACTGTGACGACGGCACGCTCGTGGTGGCGGCGCGGGGACAATCTGCGTGCCGACGCCCAGGCCGCGAAGGACGCCGCCGCGGAGGCCTTCTACGAGCTCGACACCGCCCAGCGCGACCTGGTGATCTCCATAGAGACCATCACCGCCGTCGACAGCTCCCCCGCCGCGCGGCGGGCGAGCGAGGACTTCCGGGCCCTGGGCGAGCGCATCGACCAGGTCAGCGCCGCCTACATCGCGGCGGTCGACGCCTACGACCTGGACCGCGACGAGTTGGAGGCCGCCACCGCGGCCCGCGCCCGCACCGAACTCACCAAGGCGAAGGACGACCTGGTCCGGGCCAGGAACGACCTGGACGCCTTCGCCCGTGGGCTCACCCCGCTGCTGGGCAAGGCCGAGACCCAGCTCGCCCGCCTCGCCCCGGCCGTCGAACGGGCCCGGCAGACCCTGCTCGCCGCCTCGAACGCGCTGGACGCCGTACGGGCCTCGGGCCTGCGCGCGGACGACCTCGCCGCCCGGCTGGCCGCCCTCGGCCCGGAACTGACCAAGCTCAACCAGGGCGCCGGCACGCACGGCGTCCAGGAGACCATCCGGCGCGCCGACGACGTGCTGCGCACGGCCGAGGCCATCCGCGCCGAGGCCGATCGGCTGCCGGAGCGGGCCCAAGAGATCGACAAGCGGGTCGTGTCGCTGCGCACCCGGACCCAGGCCCTCGCGACCCGCACGGAGGGCGTCGAGCCCGTCCTCAGCGAGCTGCGCCGCCGCTTCAGCATGGCGTGCTGGCAGGACCTGCAGCATGTGCCCGAACGGGCGACGGAGGCCGTGGGCCGCGCGGAGCAGAAGCTCTCGGAGGCGGCCAAGGCGCGGGACGAGCAGCGCTGGCCGGACGCGACGGCCCTGCTCGGCACCGTGCGGGCGCTGCTCGACGACGCCGACGGTGCGGTGTCCGCGGCCGGGGACCGGCTGCGGCGGCTCAACGAGGTCAGCAAGGACCCGCAGGGCGAGATCGACCGCACGCGGTTCGCCGTCCGCGACGCCCAGCGGCTCGCCATGCAGGGCCGCACCACACCGGAGCCGCGGCACGCGCGCCCCCTCGACGACGCCGTCGCCCGGCTCGACCGCGCGGTCGACGGGCTCCAGGGCCGCCACCCCGACTGGTGGCACTTCCTCATGGAGACGGCGGCGGTGCGCGACACGGCGGCCCGGGTCGTCGCCGCGATCCGCGAGGACCGCGCCTCGGGACGTCCCTAGTCGTACGCGGTGTTGGCGTGCCCGGTGTTGGCGTGCCCGGTGTTGGGCGTGGTCGGTCGTCGTCGTGCCCGGTCGTGCGGCTGTCGCGCCGTCTCGCTCCCTTCGGTCGCAACGATGCGGGCTGCGGATGGGAGGGTGGGGGCGGGGCCCGCGTGGCAGTGTGCGGGTGGGTGGGTGGTCGAGGTTCAGGCGCCGGAGCGGGTCCGGTTGTTCATGGGCGCGGGTCTCGTCGCCGTCCGCGGGTATAGATGGCTGGTTGCCACGCCCACCCTTCGTGCGTGGCGCGCCCGCCGTAACCGGCGTCTGCGGGTGATTCCCCTACAGGACATGGGTTCGGCGGGTGGGCTTCTCGAGATCGGGCTCTGTTTCGCCGACATAGTCGGTGAAAGCGGGCCCGATGTCCGCCGGCGCAAAGATCGGGCTCTGTTCCGCCGAACATACCGGCGAAAGTGAGCCCGATGTCCCGCCCGCCCCCACCAGCACCTCGAAGCAGCCGCAGACGCCGGTCACGGCGGGCGCGCCCATCACCGGCGGTAGGCGTGGAAGCGGCCATCTATACCCGCGGACGGCAACGAGACCCCAGACACCGGACAGGGAACCCGCTCCGGCGCCTGAACCCCGACCACGCACCCACCCGCACACCGCCGACCAGCCCCGGACCGGCACCCTCCCATCCGCAGCCCGCCGCCCTGCGACCGAAGGGAGCGAGACGGTGGGACAGCCGAAAACCGGCAGCACCGCCGCCACCGACCCCGTTACCGCTCGGCGCAGGCCAGCGCCGCACGGATCTCCACCGCCGGATCGCCCTCGTGGTAGACCCGCTCGCTCGACTCGATGTTGTCCAGGAACTCCTGGTAGCGGACCGCGTACATGAGATGCGCCAGCGGCTCCCCCACGGTGAGCGCCCGCCGGGGATCGGACCCGGGCACCAGCTCCGACCAGGTCCGGACCCAGGCGTCGGCGGCGTGCTCCCAACTGCGGTCGTCCAGGAACCCGCGCGGTCGCAGGCCGTCGAGCACCGGGTGGCCGAAGTGGCTGTCGGCGAAGTCCACCATCACGATGCGCCGTCCGTCGCGACGCCAGTTCCCCGGATGGAAGTCGCCGTGCACGACGGTGTGCGGCAGTCCGCAGGCCTCCAACTCCGCGACGAGTGCGGGCAGTCGAGCGGCCAGCCGGCGCACCCGGGGCAGTTCCCGCGGGGTGAGGTCCCGGCCGGCCTCGCCGTCGATCAGCCGGCGCACCCGGCCGGCCAGGGTGCGCGGGGTGAGGTCCCGCAGCCCGGCCGGGGCCGTCGCCGAGGCGATCGCCGCCTGGGCCGCCGCGAGGCGGCGTACGGCGTCGGCCGCGACCTCCGGTGCGGCCCGCCAGCAGTCCCGGCCGTCCACGTGCCCGAGCAGCAACCGCCGTCGCGGCGAGTCCGCCGCCACGACCTCGGGCACGAACGCCCGGTCCCCGGCGGCGAAGAGCCGGATCACGGTGGCCTCGCAGGCGTTGAAGCGGGGGCTGGTCGTCTTCAGCCAGACCGTGCGGCCGTCGTCCGCCTCGATGCGGAAGAGCCCGGAGAGGTTCCACGTCCTGATCTGCTCGGCCCTGCCGCCGCCCAGCACGCCGTCCGCCCACGCCAGCGCCTCCCGCAGACCCGGCGCCGTCGCCCAGTCCGCGCGCAGGGCCGCCGGGCCCAGGAGGGCACCGGCGCCCGACCGGGCCGGGAGACCGCGGAGCACAGCGCCGCGCGGCCGGCGCAGGGCCTCGGCGTGGTACGTCACCACCCCGTCCCGGCCGCCCTCGCCGCCATCGACGCCGACCAGCCGCAGTACGGCGACCGGCACCCCGAGCAGGGCCTCCAGGCGCGCCGCGACCTCCCTGACGTCCGACCACCAGCGGCTCTCGACGGTGAAGGGCCCGGTCCCGCCCAGCGGTTCCCCGTCGTACGTCACCACGACGTCGACCACGCGTCCTGCCGTCGGCTGCTCCGTCACACAGGGAGTGTCCCGCCCGGGGGTTCCACCCCGCGATCGGTTATCGGGCCCTGCCGCGGGCCGTCAGCCGCAGCAGCCGCCACCGCAGCAACCGCCGCCGCCCGCGGCCGGGCGGGGGGCCGCCGCCGTGGAGGCGGAGGCGGTGCCGCCGACGGCGACCGTCGACAGGAGCTTGACGGTGTCGTCGTGCCCGACGGGGCACTCGGCAGGTGCGGAGGACTCCGCCATCGGCCGGCTCAGCTCGAACGTGGTGCCGCAGGAGCGGCAGCGGTACTCGTAACGGGGCATGGGCACAGATTAACCACGGCTCACAGCCTGCGCGCCAGGGTCAGCCCGTCCGCGACCGTCAGCAGCAGCGCCTCGACCCGCTCGTCGGCCGCGACTCGGTCGTTGAACGCCCGGATCCCCGCCGTGTCACCGGTCGCCTGCGGGTTCACGACCCGTCCGTGGAAGAGCGTGTTGTCGGCGGCGATGATTCCGCCGGGCCGCATTCGCGGCACCAGCTCCTCCCAGTAGGCGACGTAGTTGCCCTTGTCGGCGTCCAGGTAGACGAGGTCGATCCACGGCTCCCGCGGCAGCGACCGCAGGGTGTCCAGGGCGGGCGCGATCCGCAGGTCCACGCGGTCGGCGACACCGGCCTTGGCCCAGGCTTCGCGGGCGACCGCGGTCCACTCCTCGGAGATGTCGCAGGCGATGAGCCGCCCGTCCGCGGGCAGCGCCTGGGCCATGGACAGGGCGGAGAAGCCGGTGAAGGTACCGACTTCCACGACCTGCCGGGCCCCGGTCAGCCGCACCAGGAAGGCCAGCAGCGGACCCTGCTCGCGCGCCGACTGCATGCTCGCCGCGTCGCCGAAGCGGGCGCGGGTGATCTCGACCAGCTCCTCCCGGACCGGGTCCAGCGGCGGGTTGTGCTCGAGGACATACGCGTACAGTTCGGGCGTGAGCTGCGGGTTCTTGGTCTCGTGCACGGCTGCTCCTTAAGGTGGCGGACATGTACGTGGATGACGTCCTCGCCCTGGTGCCCAGCATGCCAGGCAGGCGGGTGCTGCTGGGGCTGGCGGGCGCGCCCGCGGCGGGCAAGTCGACCCTGGCCCGGTCGCTGGTGGAAGGGGTCGAGGCGCGGCTCGGCCCGGGTACGGCGGTCAATGTGCCGATGGACGGCTTCCACCTGTCCAACGCCCAGCTGGACCGGATCGGCCTGCGCGGCCGCAAGGGCGCGCCGGAGACCTTCGACGTGGACGGCTACGTCCAGCTGCTGCGGCGGCTGCGGACGTGGCGGGACCGCACCGTCTACGCGCCGGACTTCGACCGGGCGCTGGACGAGCCGGTGGCCGCCGGGATCGCCGTGCTCCCCCAGGCCCGGCTGGTGGTGACGGAAGGCAACTACCTGGCCGACGACGGCCCCGGCTGGCACGAGGTCAGGGACCTGCTGGACGAGCTGTGGTTCGTCGAGGCCGACTCCGCGGTCCGCGAGGAGCGGCTGCTGGCACGGCATGTGACGGGTGGTCGCACGGAGGCGGAGGCCCGGGCGTTCATCGAGGCCAGCGAACGCCCGAACGCGCTGCGCGTCGAGGCGACGCGCAGCGCGTGCACGCGGGTGGTGCGGACCGGCGGGGTCAGCGGCGCGCCACGCTGAGCATCCGGCGCAGGATCTCCTCCCCCGCCGCGACGCCCGGCAGGGCCAGCGCGTCGACGTGGGGCGCGACCCAGCCGGTGTCGGCGAGTTCGCCGTGGCCGGGGCGCCAGCCGGTGTGGGCGGCGAGCAGCAGCTCGGCGTCGAGGAGGGAGTCGCCCGCGGCGAGGACGTGGTCGGCGCCGGTCCGCCGGACGACCTCGGCCAGGGCCGCGGACTTGGTGAGCGGCTTGGGCACGGCGTAGATCTTGCGGCCCTGCAGCGAGACGGTCCAGCCGCGCTCATCCGCCCACTCGGCGAGGTCCTTCACCCAGCGCTCGGGCAGCAGCGACCGCTCCACGACCAGGTACACGAACAGGTCCTCGGCGACGCGCTCCTTGCGCAGCCAGGACTCGTCTGCGGTGCGCGCCATGAACTCGCGGACCTCCGCGAGCGGCGCGCAGCCCTCGGCGAGGCGGCGGCGCATCTCGGCGTTCCAGTCGTGGTCGGTGTGGCCCTTGACCAGGATGTGCCCGCCGTTGGCACAGATCGCGTACCGCGGCACCGGGCCGGGGAGGTTGATGCGCCGGTACTGCTTGCGGGTCCGGGTCGTCGCCGGGACGAACTCGGCTGCGGCCGCGAGCCGCTGGATCAGCACGGCGGCGGCCTCGGTCATGAAGGACAGCGGCCGGCCCTCGTGGACCTCGACGCAGAGCAGCCGCGGCGCCTCCTCGTCGGCCACGGACAGGGCCAGGGCCGACGGCGAGTAGATGAGGGTGCGGTCCAGGTCGCTCGCGACGAGGGACTTCACGATCTCCGGGCGCTGCTTCACTTGGCCTCCACCGCCTTGCCGTCCGTACCGGTCGCGCCCCGGGTGAAGCGCGGGTGGATCAGTCCCACGCAGGAGTACGGCAGGTCGTCCACCTCCTCCACCGGTACGCCCCGCTGCTCGGCGAGCAGCCGGATGTGCGCCAGGTCCCGCCCCGCCCCGCGCCGGGCGAGCACGCGCCACGGCACGCGGCGCAGCAGCACCCGGGTGGTCTCGCCGACGCCCGGCTTGACCAGGTTGACGTCCCCGATGCCGTACTCCTCGCTGATCCGCTCGACGGCCGCCCAGCCCTCCCAGGTGGGCGTGCGGTCGGCGGCCTGCAGCTCCTTGACGTCCGCGGCGACGTCGTCGGCCACGGCGGCGAAGCGTGCCGTGATCGCGTCCAGGAAGAGCGTGGAGACGTCCGAGCCGGCCAGCTCGCGGTAGAACTTGGCGCCGTGGAACTCGTCCGGGCCGATCAGGTCGGCACGCAGCACGGTGCGCGACACCAGCCCGGAGACGGTGGAGTTCAGGCAGGCGGACGGGATGAGGAAGTCGTCCCGGGTGCCGAAGGTGCGGACGCACGACCCGGGGTCGGCCAGGACCGCGATCTCCGGATCGAAGTCCCCGTACGGGGCCACCGCGTCGGCCAGTTCGCGGGTGATGGCGCCCTTGCCGGTCCAGCCGTCCACGAACACCGCCCGCGCGGGATCGTGGTGCTCCGCCAGCCAGCGCAGCGCGGTGGTGTCGATGCCCCGGCCGCGGACGATGGAGACGGCGTAGTGCGGCAGGTCCAGGCCGTACGCGTGCCGCGCCCAGCGGCGCATCAGCACGCCGACCGGGGTGCCCGCGCGGGCCAGCGACACCAGGACGGCCTCCGGCCCGCGTTCGGCGAGCACCAGTTCGGTGACGGCGCCCACGGCGCGCGCGATCCGGTCGGCGGAGTCCTCCAGGGCGGAGCGGAACAGCTCCTGGTACTCCGCGCTGGGCTGGTACTCCACGGGCAGCGACTCCGCGTAGTGCGCCCCTCCGCTCTGGATCGCCTCCTCGCGCTCCTCGGTCGGCGCCTCCAGCTCCACGTCGGAGAGGTCCTTCAGCAGCCAGCCGACCTCGTCGGGCGCGTAGGAGCCGAACGCGGGACCGCGCAGCGGCTCCGGGAGCGTCGAGGTGGGCGTGCGGGGTTCGTACGAGGGCACCACGGCCAGCAGAAGCCTTTCCGTATGGCCGGCGAGCTGCGTCAGCAGCCCTCCGGGGGCGTGCAGGGCGGGCGTGTCGCCCGCGCTGTCCACGACGGCGACGACGGCGTCGAAGCCGGCGCCCGCCACGTTGTACGCGTAGCGCTCGCCGGGGCCGTCCGCCGGGTCGTCGTGGTCGGGGAAGGCGATCCGGGTACGGATCGCGTACCCCGGATCGTCCACGGCCAGCACCGGCGAGCGGGTCGTCGTGGAGAACCGCACCTCGGCGGCCGGCAGGGCGTCCTGCAGTGCCTGCGCCAGCCGCAGCGGGGCGTACATGAGCTCCTCGTTGCCGAGGACGAGGACGCGGGGCGCCGTGCCGTCGCCGGAGCGGCGCGGGTGCTCCGCCAGGCCCTCCGCCAGGCGTGCCGCCATGGCGGGCAGCGCCGCCTCCAGCCGCGCGCGGTGCGCCGGTGTGAAGCCGTGCCGCCCGCCGTCGGGGAGCCCGGCGGGCCAGTCCAGGCGCACCCGGCGGGGTGCCGCCGCCCCGGCCGGGCGGGTGGCCGGCGCCGTGGTCGCGTGCGCGGCGACCAGCGCCTGGCCGCGTTGGAGGACGCCGTCGGGGAGGACGACCGTTCCCGAGGCCAGGGCCACGACGTCGACGGTGGCGCCCAGGTCGGCGGCGAACTCGGCCAGCAGCGCGCGGTCGGCCTCCGACCGCATGTCGACCAGGGCCACCACCACGTACCGGCGGCGCGGATACCGCGTGTGCAGCGCCCGCACCGTGTTGAGCACCGTCCGGCCGGTCGAGAACTCGTCGTCGACCAGGACCAGCGGCCCGTCCCCGGCGAGCAGGCCGGAGTCCTCGGGCAGCAGCAGGTGCGAGGTGGCGTGGCTGTGCTCCTCCTCGAAGCCGCCGACGGCCGCCACCCCCGGGACCGGGCGCCGGGTGGAATGCAGATACGGGGCGGTGCCGAGCCCGTCGGCCACGGCGTGCCCGAGGCCCGTCGCGGTCTCGGCGTAGCCCAGCACCACGGCCCGCCCGGCCTCGTCCTCGCCCAGCAGCCCGCGCACCCGCACGCCCAGGCCGTACCCGGCGTCGTAGACGATGTGCGGGCGCTGCGGCACGTGCTTGCCCAGCACATTGGAGACGAGCAGGTGCGCCCGCTTGGGGTTGCGGCGCAAGGCCAGTCCGAGCAGACCGCTCAGTCCCTCGCCCCGGAGGGTGACGCCGAGCCGGTCGGCGACCCACTGCCCGGACCAGATGTGCTCCGTCGTCATGCGTTCGGCACTCTCCCTCTCGCTGCCGGTCACGAGGGCACGCACGCGGAGAGCAGCTCGACGAAGCCGATCTCCTCCCGTGCCACGCCGAAGACCTCGGCCCGCCGCACGGTGCGCTCGGCCCAGGCGCGGTGCGGCTTCACCTCGTTCATCTTGTTCGTGTAGGCCGAGCGCAGCACGCCCCCGCCGCTGCGGTCCTCGTGGAGGATGTCGACGGCGTCGCTCCACTCCTCGTGGGAGACGACGCTGAGCGCGTGCACGGGCTGGACGTGCGAGGGGTGGATGCAGGTCTTCCCCTGCAGGCCGTTCGTCCGGTCCAGCTCGATCTCGCGGAGCAGCCCGTCCATGTCGCGCTGGATGAGGGCATCGCGCAGGTCGACGGCCTCGGGGACGAAGGGGCTCTGCCGCAGCAGCGGCTTGAACATGCGCTTGGAGTGCTTGAAGTACTCCCAGACCGGCCCGGTGATGGTGAAGCCGGTGCCGTCGGCGCGCCCGAGGACATTGACCACGTCGGCGATGATCGAGGCGACGATGCGGACGTCGTAGGCGGTCATGTCGGGCGAGCGGCGCAGCCCGTAGGCGGAGCAGAAGTCGGTGACGCCGAGCCGCAGCGCGAGGACGCGATCGCGGTACTTGTCGACGGTGCGGGAGATGCCGTAGAGCGTCTCGGTGCGGGTCTCGAGGTGGAGCAGCTGCGGGGACTCCAGGACCGGCATCGCGAAGAGCCGCCGTCCGCAGTGCGCCTCGGCGGCGGCGAGGGCCTCCAGGAAGGGGACCCCGGACTCCTCGGTGAACTTGGGGAGCACGAACCCGGAGAGCAGGGACACGTGCTCGCCGAGCCGGCGCACGAGGTCGGTGATCTGTCCGGGGGTGCGGACGCGTATGAAGAGCAGCGGGGGGTCGCCGTCCGGGATCCGGTGGGACAGCTCGCCGAACTGGCGGACCAGGTTCTCCTCCGCGGCCTCGACCTCCCCGTCGTCGATGGAGTCCTCCAGGCACAGCACCATCGAGACGACACCGCGCGCGGCCTGCTTGAGCACGTCGTCGGCGAGCCGCGGACGGGTGGCGGGGCAGTACAGGGTGGCGCCGAGGGCCACGGCGAGCGTGGCGGCCGGCGAGGCCGCGGTGAACCCGGCGGGTTCCCGGTGGAAGAGCTCGTTCCGTACGTCCGGCGCGAGGTGCCCGAAGTGGCGCATGCTTTCCCCCGTGGCAGGTGGTGGTCGGAGAGGATGGAGAGGTGGGAAGCGTCCCCCGACGCCGTGGCCGATTATCGTACGTGCGAGCCCCCTGCGGACGTTCCCGTCATACGTGAAAATCAGGTAACCCCCTCGGGTCCGGTGCGTGTCGTCCTGTCCCCATCTTTCCCCCCGGGCGGGCCGGCCTCATGCCCCGCGTTGTGGGCGCGGCCCCGGGGAGGGCAGGATTACGCGCATGACGCAGGCGATGGTGAAGGGCTCGAACATCCCCGTGGACGCCTCGGGGGTGCGGGCGGTGCTCCGCTGGAGCCCCGGGGCGGGTGTGCCGGACGTCGACGCCTCGGCGCTGCTGCTGGGCGCCGACGGCCAGGTGCGGACGGACGAGGACTTCGTCTTCTACAACCAGCCCCGGCATCCGGCGGGCGTCGCCCGGCACCTGCCCAAGCGGAGCGAGCCGGCCGGGCTGACCGACGCGATCGAGGTGGACCTGACCGCCCTGGACGCCGCTGTCGACCGGGTGGTCGTGGCGGCCTCCTCGGACGGCGGCCCCTTCGCCCTCGTCTCGGATCTGCGGATACTGCTGTACGACACGGCGGCGGGCACCGACGCCGAGCCGCTGGCGGTCTTCCACGTCGTCCCGGACACCGGCGACGAGTCGGCGCTGATCTGCGGTGAGCTGTACCGCCGGGCGGGCGGCTGGAAGTTCCGCGCGCTGGGGCAGGGCTATGCCTCGGGGCTGGAGGGGCTGGCCACCGAGTTCGGCATCACGGTGGAGGAGGGCGACCTCGACGAGGCGCCGCCGCCGCGGCCGGAGGGCGAGGCGGCCTCGGTGCCGCAGCCCGTGCCGCCGACCGTCCTGACCGCCGAGCCCGACGCGTACACCCTGCAGGCACCGGCTCCGGCCCAGGCACCGGCCCAGGTGCCCCCGCAGCCCGCCGCGCCGCCCGCCTACGGCTATCCGCAGCAGCCCCAGCCGACGGTGGCCGCCCCGGCGTACGGCTATCCCCAGCAGCCCACGGCACCCGTCCCGGCCTACGGCTACCCGCCCCAGCAGCCCGCCCCGACCGCGGCGGCCCCCGCTCCCGCTCCCGCGTACGGCTATCCGCAGCCGGTCCAGGGGGTCACGCTGCCGCCGCAGGGCCCGCAGTTCCAGGAGCGCCGCTGAGCGCGCCCGGCGCGGGGCCGCGCGGTCAGACCTTGGTCTTGTAGCCGCGGCCCCACTGCAGGCCCCAGCCGTACAGCCGGTCGAGCTCGGCCTGGAAGCCGTAGACGTACTTCACCTCGCGGCGCACGGTCAGGTCGCCCTTCTTGTTCTCGATGAGCACGACGGCGCACGAGCGGGCCTGGGGCTCGCGCTCGTCGAGCAGGATCTCGATCCGCGGGCCCGAGCTGGGGAAGATCTCCACCTTGGCGTGGGTGCGGTCGAAGGCGGGCGTGCCGTCGTAGATGTAGACGAAGACGAGCATGCGCTTGAACTCGTCGTGCTTGTCGAGGTTGATGTAGAGCGTCTCCCCGGACGAGCCGCCGAAGCGGTCGTCACCGGTCATCTGGATGTACGGCGGGGCGTCGAGGTCGCCGAGGAAGTTGCCGAGCGGCTGGACGACGCCCTTGGTGCCGTCGGCCAGCTCGTACATGCACGCCAGGTCGAGGTCGACGTTGACCATGGCGGGGCCGGCGGCCTGCACGGGCTCCGGTTTGAACAGGTGCATCTGGCGGCTCAGCCAGGAGCCGCCGCGCTGGTTCCAGCCGCCGGTGTCCGAGGTGCGCATCTGCCACGACAGGTTGATGCGCAGATTGCCGACGGCCGCGCCCTGCTTGGACAGCGAGACGACCTGGTGCCGCTTGGTGAGCTCGATGGTGTGCGCGTTCGCCATGTCGAACTGCGTGTTGAAGCCGCCGCTCGGCCGCAGGAAGTCCCACATGTCCGTCCCTCCCCTGGACGCAGGCCGCCCCCCGCCGGATCGGCGGGGGGCGACGTGGTCCGTTTGTCGTGACGAGACCGGGGTCAGACCCCGCTCGTCACCTCCGCTTTGTCGTCCCGCTGCTCGGAGCTTTCCCCGAGACGGCGGTTTCGCACCACCGACGACCAGTAGGAGGCGCCGATCAGGACGACGCCGATGAGGCCGGTGATGACCTCGTTGATCTCGAACTTGATGGTGACCAGGAGGATCACGGCCAGGGCGCCGATCGCGTAGTGCGCGCCGTGCTCCAGGTAGACGTAGTCGTCCAGGGTGCCCTTGCGGACCAGGAAGACGGTGAGCGACCGGATGTACATCGCACCGATGCCGAGGCCGAGGGCGATGATGAAGATGTCGTTGGAGATCGCGAACGCGCCGATGACGCCGTCGAAGGAGAACGACGCGTCGATGACCTCGAGGTAGAGGAAGAGGAAGAACGCCGCCTTGCCCGCCAGGCCCACGGCCGAGGCACCGCTGCCGGCCGGCTTGCCGCCCGCCGACATCTCCTCGAGCTCCTCGTCGGCCTCGTCGGCCTCGTCCTCCAGGCGGTCCTCGAAGTAGCTCGAGATGCCGCCGACGATGAGGTAGGTGACGAGACCGCCGATGCCGGCGAGCAGCACCGTGGAGGACTTGTCGCCGCCGCCGTGCGCGACGTCGGTGGCGAGGGTGGTGGCGGTGATCAGCAGGGCGACCAGGGCGACGACCACGGAGAGCGTGTCGAGCTTGCCGAGCTTGGAGAGCGGCTTCTCCAGCCAGGCCAGCCACTTGTGCTCGCGCTCCTCGAAGATGAAGTCGAGGAAGATCATCAGCAGGAACATCCCGCCGAATGCGGCGATCGACGGATGCGCGGAGGTGACGAGGTGCTCGTACTTCTCCTTGTCGTTGATCGCCAGGTTGATGGCCTCGATGGGGTCGAGCTTCGCCGTGATCGACACGATGACGATCGGGAAGACCAGTCGCATGCCGAAGACGGCGATCAGAATGCCGATGGTGAGGAAGATCTTCTGCCAGAAGGCATTCATCTTCCTCAGGATGCCGGCGTTGATCACCGCGTTGTCGAAGGAGAGCGAGATCTCCAGCACCGACAGGATGGCGACGAGGGCAAGCCCCTCCGCACCCCACAGATAACCGGCGAGGGCGAGGCCGGCGGCGGTGACACCGAACGACCAGCCGAAAGTTCGGAGGAGCACTGGATATCCAATCCCTTTACGAAACGTTGACCCCAAAGTCTAGGGCGATGCCCCGGAGCCCTGATGCATACCCCTGGCCAACGGCTCGGAACTTCCATTCGCCGCCGTACCTGTACAGCTCACCGAAGATCATCGCGGTTTCGCTGGAGGCGTCCTCGGAGAGGTCGTAGCGCGCCAGTTCGCTCTGGTCGGTCTGGTTGACCACCCGGATGTAGGCGTTGCTGACCTGGCCGAAGGTCTGGCCACGGGTGTCGGCGTCGTAGATGGAGACCGGGAAGACGATCTTGTCGACCCGCTCGGGCACGGCGGACAGGTCCACCAGCAGCAGCTCGTCGTCGCCGTCGCCGTCACCGGTGAGGTTGTCGCCGGTGTGCTCGACCGAGCCCTCCGGGCTCTTGAGGTTGTTGTAGAAGACGAAGTACTCGTCGCCGAGCACCCGGCCCGAGGCGCACAGCAGCGCGCTGGCGTCCAGGTCGAAGGGCGCCCCGGTGGTGGAGCGCGCGTCCCAGCCGAGCCCGATCTGCACGTTGGTCAGATTGGGTGCGGCCTTGGTGAGGGAGACATTGCCTCCCTTGGCGAGCGTCACGCCCATGCTGTTCTCCTCCCCCGCGGGGGCTCGCGGTCCGCCGGACGCGGACCGCGAGGCCCCGACGAATCAGACGTTGACGCCGAAGTCCTGCGCGATGCCGCGCAGGCCGGACGCGTATCCCTGGCCGATGGCACGGAACTTCCACTCGGCGCCGTGCCGGTACAGCTCGCCGAAGACCATCGCCGTCTCGGTCGACGCGTCCTCGGTGAGGTCGTAACGGGCCAGCTCCCGGTCGTCGGCCTGGTTGACGACGCGGATGAACGCGTTGCGGACCTGGCCGAACGACTGCTGGCGGGTCTCGGCGTCGTAGATCGACACCGGGAACACGATCTTGGCGACCTCGGCCGGCACACCGGCCAGGTTCACCTTGATCTGCTCGTCGTCCCCCTCACCCTCACCCGTGATGTTGTCACCGGTGTGCTCGACGGAGCCGTCGGGGCTCCTGAGGTTGTTGAAGAAGACGAAGTGCTGGTCGGAGAGGACCTTGCCCTCGGTGCCCGTGAGCAGGGCGCTGGCGTCGAGGTCGAAGTCCGTGCCCGTGGTGGTGCGGGCATCCCAGCCGAGGCCGACGATGACGGCCGTGAGGTTGGGGGCCTCCTTCGTCAGCGAAACGTTGCCACCCTTGCTGAGGCTGACTCCCACGGGTCCTCCCATGTCATCGCGTGCTGCTCGTATCAGGATCAACGCCCTGAGATTAGTACCCGGTTCCCCAGGACTACAGGGCTTCGAGCGCCTTGACGTACTCGTTGAGGTCCCGGGCGTCCGGCAGGCCGTTGACGACGGTCCAGCGGACCACGCCGTCCTTGTCGATGACGAAGGTGCCGCGCACCGCGCAGCCCTTGTCCTCGGCGAAGACGCCGTAGGCGCGGGAGACCTCACCGTGCGGCCAGAAGTCGGAGAGCAGCGGGTAGTCCAGGCCCTCCTGCTCGGAGAAGACGCGCTGGGTGTGCATCGAGTCGTTGGAGACGGCGAGCAACTGGACGTCGTCGTTCTGGAAGGCCGGCAGCTCGTCGCGGAGCGCGCACAGCTCGCCCGTGCAGACCCCGGTGAAGGCGAAGGGGAAGAAGAGCAGGACGACGTTCTTGGAGCCCTGGAAGTCGGACAGCCGCACGGTCCGGCCGTGCTGGTCCCGCAGCTCGAAATCGGGGGCCTTTTCGCCTACGGCGAGCGCCATGGTGGACAACACCTCTCCGGTGACGGTGACGGGACCCGCGGCCGGGCCCCGCGGCCAGTCTCGCACCGCCCCTCCGGCGCAACGCGAGGCGCCCCCGCGACGCTGGGTCACGGGGGCGCTGTGCCGGTCGGGGAACGCCTCAGCGCTTCCCGGCCTTCGCCGTCTTGGGCGTCACCAGGCGACTGGCGGTCCAGTCCTTGGAGACGTTGACACTGCTGGTCTGAGCCAGGCCCGCGGTCTGCGCGGCTTCTCCGATGTCACTCGGCTCGACGTGCCCGTCACGGCCGGTCTTCGGGGTCATGAGCCAGATCTGGGCGCCCTCGTCGATGGCGGACGTGGCGTCGACCAGGGCGTCGGTCAGATCGCCGTCATCATCACGGAACCACAGGATGACGCCGTCTGCGACGTCGTCGTACTCCTCGTCCGCGAGCTCTTCGCCCGTGATCCCCTCAATACCCTCACGGAGCTCGTGATCGACGTCGTCGTCGTAGCCGAGCTCCTGGACCACCTGTCCGGGCTCAAAACCAAGCCGGCTCGCCGGGTTGGTTTGCTCCTCCGCGTGGCCCGCGGTCGCGCTCACGCTCTGCCTCCTGTCATGGGGGTTGTCTTCCCGCTCCTGTGCGGGGTTATGGGCGGTAGTCCACACGGGCGCGGCGGTTCGCGCAAGTACCCGGCCGCCCATCCCGCCCAAACGTTGACGTGTCACCGCAACCCGAACCGTGAGGGGTGACGTGGCTCACTCCACTATGCCAGGGTTTCTACCGAATCGGGGTCGCGGTCGGTCGTACGTCCGAGTGGGCGTAGAGTTGCGGTTTGGTCGAACGGCCACCGGACAGCCATGCGAGAGCCTCAAGAGGGTCTGGAAGAGGGGTCTGTCTCACTTAGTGGTGGTTACCACTCAGTAGAGATGACGTATCCCGAACGCGCGGTACACGATGGAGGCGGCGCGACCCAGCAGAGCAAGACCCTAGAAGCGAAGGAATAGCGTGGCTTCCGGATCAGATCGCAACCCGATCATCATTGGCGGCCTTCCCAGCCAGGTCCCGGATTTCGATCCCGAGGAGACGGCGGAATGGCTCGACTCGCTTGATGCCGCCATCGACGAGCGCGGACGCGAGCGCGCCCGCTACCTGATGCTCCGCCTGATCGAGCGAGCCCGCGAACGGCGGGTTGCCGTGCCCGAGATGCGCAGCACGGATTACGTCAACACCATTGCGACCAAGGACGAGCCGTTCTTCCCCGGCAACGAGGAGATCGAGCGGCGCATCCTCAACGCGACCCGCTGGAACGCGGCGGTCATGGTGTCCCGTGCCCAGCGGCCCGGCATCGGCGTCGGCGGCCACATCGCCACCTTCGCTTCCTCGGCCTCCCTCTACGACGTGGGCTTCAACCACTTCTTCCGGGGCAAGGACGACGGCAAGGGCGGGGACCAGATCTTCTTCCAGGGCCACGCCTCCCCCGGCGTGTACGCCCGGGCCTTCCTGCTGGACCGGCTCTCCGAGACCCAGCTGGACGCGTTCCGCCAGGAGAAGTCCAAGGCGCCGTACGGCCTGTCCAGCTACCCGCACCCGCGGCTCATGCCGGACTTCTGGGAGTTCCCGACCGTGTCCATGGGCCTCGGCCCGCTGGGCGCGATCTACCAGGCCCGGATGAACCGCTACCTGCAGGCGCGCGGCATCGCCGACACCGAGCAGTCGCACGTGTGGGCCTTCCTCGGCGACGGCGAGATGGACGAGCCCGAGTCGCTGGGCCAGCTGTCGCTGGCCGCCCGCGAGGGCCTGGACAACCTCACCTTCGTCGTCAACTGCAACCTGCAGCGGCTCGACGGCCCGGTGCGCGGCAACGGCAAGATCATCCAGGAGCTGGAGTCGCAGTTCCGCGGCGCCGGCTGGAACGTCATCAAGCTGATCTGGGACCGCACCTGGGACCCGCTGCTCGCGCAGGACCGCGACGGCGTGCTGGTGAACAAGCTCAACACCACGCCCGACGGCCAGTTCCAGACCTACGCCACCGAGACCGGCTCGTACATCCGCGACCACTTCTTCGGTGACGACCACCGGCTGCGCAAGATGGTCGAGGGCCTCACCGACGACCAGGTCCTGCACCTGGGCCGCGGCGGCCACGACCACCGCAAGATCTACGCGGCGTACAAGGCGGCCCGCGAGCACAAGGGCCAGCCGACGGTGATCCTGGCCCAGACCGTCAAGGGCTGGACGCTCGGCCCGAACTTCGAGGGCCGCAACGCGACCCACCAGATGAAGAAGCTGACGGTCGACGACCTCAAGCGCTTCCGTGACCGGCTGCACCTGCCGATCGCCGACAAGGAGCTGGAGTCCGGCGCCCCGCCGTACTACCACCCGGGCCGGAACTCGGAGGAGATCCAGTACATGCACGACCGGCGCAAGGGCCTGGGCGGCTACGTCCCGACCCGCGTCGTGCGCGCCAAGCCGCTGGCCCTGCCGGACGACAAGGCCTACGCCGGCACCCGCAAGGGCTCCGGCAACCAGACGATCGCCACCACCATGGCCTTCGTCCGGCTGCTGAAGGACCTCATGCGGGACAAGGAGATCGGCAAGCGCTTCGTGCCGATCGCCCCGGACGAGTACCGCACCTTCGGCATGGACTCGCTCTTCCCGTCGGCCAAGATCTACAACCCGCTGGGCCAGACGTACGAGTCCGTCGACCGCGAGCTGCTGCTGGCGTACAAGGAGTCCCCGACCGGCCAGATGCTGCACGACGGCATCTCCGAGGCGGGGTGCACCGCCTCGCTGATCGCCGCCGGGTCCTCCTACGCGACCCACGGCGAGCCGCTGATCCCGGTCTACGTCTTCTACTCGATGTTCGGCTTCCAGCGGACCGGCGACCAGTTCTGGCAGATGGCCGACCAGCTGGCGCGCGGCTTCGTGCTGGGCGCCACGGCGGGCCGCACCACCCTCACCGGTGAGGGCCTGCAGCACGCCGACGGCCACTCGCACCTGCTCGCCTCGACCAACCCGGCCGTCGTCGCGTACGACCCCGCGTTCGGCTTCGAGATCGCGCACATCGTCAAGGACGGCCTGCGCCGCATGTACGGCGAGGCGAACGAGGACGTCTTCTACTACCTCACCGTCTACAACGAGCCGATCGTGCAGCCGGCCGAGCCGGAGGGCGTGGACACCGAGGGCATCCTCAAGGGCCTGTACAAGTACCGGACCGCCGAGGCGGGTGCCATCCCGGCGCAGATCCTGGCGTCCGGCGTGGCCGTGCCGTGGGCGCTTCAGGCCCAGAAGATCCTCGCCGAGGAGTGGAACGTCCGGGCCGACGTGTGGTCCGCGACCTCCTGGAACGAGCTGCGCCGCGACGCCGTCGAGGCCGAGGAGCACAACCTGCTCCACCCCGAGGAGGAGCAGCGCGTCCCGTACGTGACGCGCAAGCTCAGCGGCTCCGAGGGCCCGTTCGTGGCCGTCTCGGACTGGATGCGGGCCGTCCCGGACCAGATCTCCCGCTGGGTGCCGGGCACCTGGCAGTCGCTCGGTGCCGACGGCTTCGGCTTCGCCGACACCCGTGGCGCGGCGCGCCGCTTCTTCCACATCGACGCGCAGTCCGTGGTGCTGGGCGTCCTCACCGAGCTGGCGAAGGAGGGGAAGATCGACCGCTCCGTGCTGAAGCAGGCGATCGACCGCTACCAGCTGCTCGACGTGGCCGCCGCCGACCCCGGCGCGGCGGGCGGCGACGCCTGACGCTCCCCGCTTCACCAGGGCCCCCACCGCAGCCGCGGTGGGGGCCCTGCCCTTGTCCGCGGGCTCACTGGTCGACGATCTGGAAGGCCCGGATGGTGTGCCGGGACTCCGGGACCCAGGTGCCGGACGGGAATGTCACGAAGTCGCCCTCGGTGGCGCACTCGGCGCTCTGGTAGGTCGTCACGAGCTTCCGCGTGCGATTGACGAAGGACTTCGCGTCCGTCCCGGCGGGCAGCGGCACACAGGAGTTGACGTCCGTGTCCGCGAGCTCGTGGACCAGGCGTGCCCCGCGGTAGTCCGGTCTGCTCCACAGGCACAGCTGGCCCGGGTCGCAGCCGGCGGCGGGCGCGGCGCCGGCCGGGGCGGCCAGGGCCGCGGCGGTCGCGGTGAGGGCGAGGGTCAGGACGGCGGCACGCATGTGGATCACTCCCCGTTTCGGTCGGAGCACCACCGTGAACGGCGAGGCCCGGGGCCGCCAAGGGCCCCGGGCCTCGTTCACCCGGATAGGGAATCGTCCGGCGTCAGATGTGCACCCCGCCGCCGGCGGCGTCCGCGTTGACGCCGCGCTTGGTCAGGAAGGCGATGCCCGCCGCCAAGGCGGCCACGACGCCGGCGACGGTGAAGGCCAGCCCCATCCCCGACAGGAAGGTCTCGCTGGTGATCTTCGTGATCACCGCGACGACCTCGGCCGGGGTGTCCTTGGCGACCGGCGGCACACCGACGACGACCGCGTCCGCGGCCTGCGCGGCCTGCTCGCCCTTGAGCGGGGGCAGGCCGGCCGCGGCCCACTTCTCGGGCAGCACGCTGTCCACCCGGGAAGCCATGATCGTGCCCAGGACGGCGGTGCCGAGGCTGCCGCCGACCTGCATCGCGGAGCCCTGCAGGCCGCCGGCCACGCCGGACAGCTCCAGCGGCGCGTTGCCGACGATGACGTCGGTGGCGCCGACCATCACCGGGGCCAGGCCGAGACCCAGCAGCGCGAACCACAGGGACATGACGGCGGTGCCGGAGTCGGCCTCCAGACCGGTCATGCCGAACATGGCGACCGCCGTGCACACCATGCCGCCGACCAGCGGCACCCGCGGGCCGAACTTGGTGATCAGCGCGCCCGCGACCGGCGAGCTGACGATCATCATCGCGGTCAGCGGCAGCAGGTGGACACCGCACTCCACCGCCGACATCCCGTGGACGTTCTGCAGGTAGAAGGTGACGAAGAACAGGCCGCCCAGGAAGGCGAAGGCCATCAGCACCATCAGCGCGGTACCCGCGGACAGCGGCACCGAGCGGAACATCCGCAGCGGGATCAGCGGCTCGGAGGCCTTGGTCTCCCAGAACGCGAACAGGACGAAGAGCAGCACCGAACCGACCAGGAAGCCCAGGGTCAACGGGTCGCCCCAGCCCCACTCCGGAGCCTTGATCAGGCCCCAGACCAGGCCGAACATCGCGCCGGAGAGCAGCAGGATGCCGGGGATGTCGAAGGACCGCGGCGCGTTCTCGGCGCGTACGTCCTTCAGGATGACCAGACCCAGGACCAGCGCGATCAGACCCACGGGCACGTTGATGAAGAAGACGGACTCCCAGTTGACGTGCTCGACCAGCAGACCGCCCGCGATCGGCCCGGCGGCGGTGGAGGCACCGATGACCATGCCCCAGATGCCGATGGCCATGTTGAGCTTCTCGGCCGGGAAGGTGGCACGCAGCAGGCCGAGCGCGGCGGGCTGGAGGAGCGCGCCGAACACGCCCTGCAGGACGCGGAGCGTGATCACCATGCCGACGCCGCTGGACAGGCCGATCAGACCGGAGGTGACGGCGAAGCCCGCGAGGCCGACCAGGAAGGTCTGCCGGTGGCCGAACCGGTCGCCGAGCTTGCCCGCGGTGATCAGCGAGACCGCCAGGGCCAGCATGTAGCCGGTGGTGATCCACTGGATCTGCTCGCGGGAGGCACCGAGGTCGGCCTGGATGGCCGGGTTGGCGACGGCGACGATCGTGCCGTCCAGCGCCACCACCATGACGCCGATGGCGACCGAGAAGAGGGTCAGCCAGGGGTGGCCGCGGAGAGGCTTCTTGGAAGGCGCCGGTATCGAGTCCGGGGCCTTGTCGGTGACGACGGAGGCTTGGGTCATGGGCAAGAGATTATGGCAGTCCCTGACATTTGACCAAAGCAGTCATCCGTCGGTAACTGACAGGAAGCACGAAGGTATCGTGAGGGCCCCTGGAGGTGGACGGCAGATGAAGCACGCGATGCGCGCGACGCCCGTGTGCGGCCTGCGTGAACGCAAGAAGCAGCGCACGCGGGACGCGCTCATAAGAGCCGCGATCGAGCTGTTCGTCGCCAAGGGGTACGAGCGCACGACCGTCGACGAGATCGCCGCCGAGGTCGAGGTCTCCCAGCGCACCTTCTTCCGCTACTTCGCGGGCAAGGAGGAGGTGGCGCTCGCGCTGGAGGACAGCGTCGAGGAGGCGTTCGTCGCCGCGGTCGCCGCACGGCCCGCGAGCGAACCGCCCTTCACGGCGCTGCGCGCGGCGCTCGACGAGTCCTGGCACAGCATCAGCGCCGTCATCGCCGCCGTCGTGCCGCTGTCCACGTACATGGCGATGTACCGGGTGATCGAGTCCACGCCGACGCTGCTGTCCGCCCAGATGCGCCACGCGGCGCTCATCGAGGCACGGCTCGCCGCCGTCATCGCCGCCCGTGAGTGCCTGGACCCGGACGATCCGCGCCCGCGGGTGCTCGTGGCGGCCGTCGGAGGGGTGATCCGGGCAGCGCAGCGGCTGTGGGGGGACGGCGACGAGACCAGCGTGGAGTCCATCCGCCGGGTCAGCGAGGAGCATCTGGATCTGCTGGTCCCGGTCCTGGCACAGCCCTGGGACGAGCACAAGGGTGTGTCCGGAATCTCCTTGTTCCAAACGTGACTTGAGTCACGGCGCACCCAGGGGATCTCCGGCGTCTCCTAGGGTGTCCCCCAGTGAACCTCGTCGATGAGCGCTTCAGCTCCCCCTCCCTGCGCGCCCTCGTGGCCCTGGCCGTGGTCTTCGTCATGCTGGCGACCACCGGCTGGACCGCGCTGCGCCACCACAAGGGCGGCGGGGACGCCCTCTCGGTGGCCACGGCCGCGTGGCGGCACGGCTCGCTGGGCGGTCGCGCGCTCCCCGACCCGCAGGCGGGCGCCGACGTCGTCGCGCGCTTCTTCGCCTCCGTCGGGCCGGACCGCGCCAAACGGCTCGCGGACCGCTACCCGCTCGTCGTCGGGAATCTCAACGGCGCCCCGATCGCGCTGCGTTACCAGGCCAACCGGCGCTCGCTGCTCACGGCGCGCACTCAGGAGACGGCCCGTTCGCACAGCCGCCTGCTGACCGCCGAGGGCCGCCGGGACGCCGCACAGCGCGCCGACCGCTACGCCTCCCTGCTCGACGGCAAGCGGCAGATCCTCGCCTTCGATCCCACCGGCCGCGGTCGTGCCGCCGAGGTCTTCGGCGACCTCGACGCCGCGGACCGGGTGTCGATCGTCGTGCCGGGGGTCGACACCGACGTCCTCTCCTTCGAACGGGACGCCGACCCGACCCGCGCCCCGGTCGGCATGGCCCGTTCGCTCTACGACGCCGAGCGCGCCGGCGCCCCCGACACCCGCACGGCCGTCATCGCCTGGGCGGACTACACCACCCCGCGGGGCGTCGGTCTCGACGCCTCCACCGGGGAACTGGCCGAGCAGGGTGCCGTCCGGCTGACCGCCCTGGTGAAGGCGCTGCCCGCGCGCGGTGCCGTGTCGCTGTTCTGCCACTCCTACGGCTCGGTGCTGTGCGGGGTCGCCGCCCCGGACCTGCCGTCCGGCAGGGTCTCCGACATCGCCGTCTTCGGCAGCCCCGGCATGCGGGTGGACAAGGCGGCCGACCTCGACACCGCCGCCCGGGTGTGGGCCACCCGGGACGGCACCGACTGGATCGGCGACGTGCCGCACCTGGAGATCGCGGGGATCGGCCACGGCGCCGACCCCGTCTCCCGGGCCTTCGGTGCCCGGGTGGTCACCTCGGCCGGCGCCGAGGGGCACGCGGGCTACTTCCGCTCCGGCACCGACAGCCTCGCCAACTTCACCAACATCGCGCTCGGTCGGTACCCGGACGTCCGCTGCGTCACCGACAGCGACTGCACGGCGGGCGTGGCACAGGGCTTGCGCTAGTTGTATTGCCCTGTGAGGTTGGGGACGCGGCTGGCGGGTGGTTTGCCGTTCAGGGCGGTGTGTCCGCGGTGGTGGTTGTAGCTGTGAAGC
>NZ_JBEZXR010000086.1:0-36598 GCF_040638135.1 Streptomyces sp. NPDC026673
TACAGCGAGATCCTCACCGACGAGAAGAAGGAGACCGCCACCGCGTTCTGGGCCCGCGCCCAGGCGTTCTTCACCGCTGCCGGTGTCACCGTGGAACGGGTCCTGACCGACAACGGATCCTGCTACCGCTCCCGCGCCTGGCGCGATGCCCTGGCAGCGGCCGGGATCGCCCACAAGCGAACCCGGCCCTACCGGCCTCAGACCAACGGCAAGGTCGAACGCTTCAACCGCACTCTGCTCGACGAGTGGGCCTACGCACAGCCCTACCGCTCAGAGACCGAACGGCGTGAGGCGTTCCCCGCCTGGCTGCACACCTACAATCACCACCGCGGACACACCGCGCTCGCAGGCAAGCCACCCGCCAGCCGCGTCCCCAACCTCACCGGGCAATACACCTAGTACGGCAGCTGTAGATCGTGATCTTGTCTATGAGTGGCCCTGCGGGTCTCTATCCCGCCGACCCGCCTGCCGGGTTCTCTGCGCCGTCGACGACCGAACGAACGCACCTCATCCAGTCCTCCCAGGCGGCGGGGTCCGTCGTCCCGCCGTCTGCCTCGATGCCGATGTCGCCCAGGAGCGTGAGAAGGTCGTCCCCGGCGCGGTTCGCGAACTGCCACACGAACCGCGACATGGCGACGAAGGCTTCGCGCTCGTTCAACTCGTAGCGACTCATCAGGGCTATCCATCCTCGGGCGGAGTCCAGTAGGTCCAGGGCCGTGAGTCGTGATCTTGCTCGCCTGGGCAACAGTGCGGCCACCGAAGATCATCGTGGTTTGTGAAGACAACGAAGGATCAAGCAGTGGCCGCGGGTCGCAGCGTAGACGTTGAACGATGGCAGGCGATGTTCGAGGGCCTGATGGGTCGCGTCGCAGGTCGGTTCGCCCGGGTGGAACCCCGCCGCCGGGCCCGCTCGCTTGTGCTGGGGCTGCTGTCGGACCTGCCGCGCAAGAACTGCTGGACGATCGCCGAGCAGGCCGGCGACCCCACCCCGCACGGGATGCAGCACCTACTGGGCCGTGCCAAGTGGGACGCGGACGCTGTCCGCGACGACATCCGCGCCTATGTGGTGGACCACCTGCGCGACGAGGATGCGGTCCTTGTCGTCGACGAGACCGGTGACCTGAAGAAGGGCGCCACGACGGTCGGCGTCCAGCGCCAGTACACCGGTACGGCGGGCCGGATCGAAAACGCGCAGGTCGCGGTCTACCTCGTCTACTCTGCGCAGGCCGGACACGCCGCCATCGACCGGGAGTTGTACGTCCCGCGTTCCTGGACCGAGGACCGTCAGCGGTGCGCGTCGGCCGGCATACCCGCCGCTGTCGGCTTCGCCACCAAGCCCGCTCTGGCCGCACAGATGATCGCCCGTGCCCTGGACTCCGGCGTCGCGGCGCGATGGGTGGCAGGCGACGAGGTCTACGGCGGCAATCCGACCCTTCGCACCGCGCTGGAACAGCGCGAGATCGGCTACGTCCTCGCGGTCGCCTGCGACCACCAGATTGCCACGAGGGGAGGACGACTGCGGGCGGCCGCGCTGGTCAACGAGATGCCTAAGCGGGCCTGGCAGAAGCTCTCGGCCGGGATCGGGGCGAAGGGCCACCGTTTCTACGACTGGGCCGTGGTCCATATCGCCGACGACCGCCCCGGACACCACGAGCTCCTGGTCCGCCGAAACCGCCGCACACGCGAACTCGCCTTCTACCGCAGCTATTCGCCCATCGCCGTTCCACTGTCCACGCTCGTACGGGTAGCCGGGCGCAGGTGGACAGTCGAGAAGACCTTCCAGACGGGAAAAGGACTGACCGGATTGGACGAGCACCAGGTCCGCCGGTGGACGTCCTGGCACCGCTGGGTCACCCTCGCGATGCTCGCGCACGCCTTCCTCGCCGTCGTCACCGCAGACGAACGCACTCACCGGCCCGCACCAGACGGGCTGATCCCGTTGACCAGTAGCGAGATCGCGCACCTGTTCAACACTCTGATTGTGCGGCCCGCGCACGCTGCAGCACACCGCCTCCGATGGTCCCACTGGCGACGACACCACCAAACTCGCGTCCGCGACAGCCACTACCTGCGACAAGCAGCAGCTCAACCATGATCACGATCTACAACTGCCGTACTAGAGTGAAGGGCGGCCTCGGATGTCGGCGGCCTGCTGGCGGGCTGCCGCTGCTTCAGCGATGGCCCCACGCCGATCAGCTTCAAAGGGTAGGACGCTGGCCAGCGACTCCAACGCTGCAGCTATCTGCTCTCGCCACTGGGCGTATGCGTCGCCGTCGCCTTCGGCTGGCCTCAGCCGCTTTACCCTTCGCAACTCTACGAGGGCGGCTTTCAGATCGGGTTCGATGGACCCTGCCAAGATTCCTTCTTGCGTTGTCGTGAGGAGGCAGGCTACCGCAGGCGCTCTGAGCTTGGGAATCACCGCTACTCGCGGCACAAGTCACGCTCTGACCCGTGTCAGCGGCAGCTGGGGCGAGCCATTGAGCTCACCCCGGCACCCGCCGTTGACCGCGGTTTACCGACCTGTCGGGCACGGGTCGAGCACGAGCGTGCGCTCGGTGGTTCAGGCACCTTCACCGCGGGCGGCCCGCTTCGCTGCCGCGTTCTGAGCGTGCGCCTCGCGTCGCAAACGACGCTCGTAATCGGCGATCTGTTGGTGGATGGGCCGGGTAGCTGTGATCAGCCGCTCGTTCTCGCGGTCCACGAGGAATGGTCCATTGCCTCCCAGACGAGTGGGCTGACCGTTCGACAATGGACTGACGGCGCTCCAGTAGACCACCCAACCGAACGACACTGCCTGGACGCGAAGGATTCCCAGCTCGCAGTCGACATCGCCGCGAGAGTTTTCGATCTCGGCCAGTACGAGGCGGCGGGCATCATCTTCAGACAGCATGGTTTGACGATGATACGGAAGCGGGCCACCACTTTGGGAGCGAGGTGGGGCGTCCTAGCCCTGACCTGGGGTTCCATGGCCTGGGCGGAGTCCGGCAGCACCTACCTTGCGCACCTTTGTTCCCCGTGGGACCCCGCTCGTTGTGGCACGGATATGGCACGACTGTTCTTCGCATCAAAGCGGCCGTCCCCGTGGTTCCCCACTGTCTCGCGTCCGATGAGGCACGCGCGCGAAACCCCTCACCGCCCTGTCGCAGCTAGTCGACGCCCCAAATCTTGATGGGCTCGTACGTTCCGTTGCGGAAGTCGAAGATTGTCACGTTGGTGTCGTGGATGTCGCGGAAGTGGCCCCCGTAGCCAGGCCGCGCGATGTGCGGGGCGAGCAGGTCCAACAGGTTCCGAAGGTAGAGCATCGAGTCGTCGACCCAGTGATTGCGTGCGAAAAGTTCCCATTCATGCAGCTCTCCATGGCTCGTGAACTCTTGCACCTCGCGGTGCAGGGACACGGCGTCACCACCGGGCACACGGCGGTTGGCGTAGCTGTCGGCGACCAGCAGGGGGTACAGCTGTCCGTCTTGGTCGTCGAGGCCTTCGGGAAAGTCTGCGTTCATGCCCAAGTGCCATCGCAAGGCGGCCATGACCCGTTCAGGGGTGTCGTCGCGCAAGTAGCAGGAGAAGACGACTTCATAGCGAGTGCTCATGGACGGCATTGTGTACGGCGGGACTGACACCGCCACGTCGTCGCGTGCTTGCACGCGCCCCTCGATGTGAACTAAGGGCACGACGGTCGCTGAGGTCTGTCGGGCCGCCGCTCACCCGGTGTCCTAGGTATACGGAGGGTCGATGACGGGCGCGGCGGTTGCTGTACTTCCGTGCTGTACAGCACGGCAGCTCAGCCGGATCATGTCCACCGGGGGGAGATGACCTCGTCTGGGTGCTTTCGATTGAGGAGGGATTGTCTTGCATGGTTACTGGGATCCGCTGCCTACGGCACGGCAGCTCGTCATCACCGCGGAACCGACGAGGGAAGTCTTCTCAGGCGTCTGGGCGGGACGGAATTGGCGCAACGTTCCAGGCCCGTTCTACGGTGCGGCCACCGACTCCATGGCCACCGGCCGACTGGATGCGCCGCATCATATTGCCTACGACGACGACTACGGAGGCGGCTTCGGTACGGAGTTCCTCTACCGCCAGCCCGTGAGCGAAGTGGAGACCAAGGCCGTGGTCTCGGCTGCCTGCCTGGAGTTGTACAGCGGTTACGGCTGGGACGGCGACGACCACTGGACCCCTGACACCGTCCGTGCATGGTGGCGCGACCGAGGCCGCGTTCGCGAGTGGGCGCTGGCCATCGCGGCCGACTGGGGCGCCAGCACCCACCCCGGCTGGGGCAGCAACGGGTCCGCCCAATTCCAGGGGCACTATCACGACGCCGCCCGAGGCCACCTGGACTTCGTCGCCTACATCGACGACGGACTGCAGGCGTATTTGCGCGGCTACACCTTCTGGCTGGACCAGCGCCGCGCACCCCGCCGCGGGGAGGCCCTGCCAGCCCTCTAACGCCGTGTGCTGCCCGCCTTGCTTGCCTCTGCCGGCCCTTCGCGGTATCCCTCGGCAGGATTCCCCCGACACCCGCTTTAGGAGCGAGGTGGGGCGATCACCGGCCTGACCTGTGGATTCCCCGCCTTGGACGGAGTGGGCGGCGTGTCCCCCTGCGCACCGCGATTCCCCCTGACTCCCCGCCCGTTCTGGCACGAGAGTGGCACGGGCTTCGCGGTGGTGACCCTCTCGATTCGGGCGTAGCGGTCGCCCAGACCTGCCGGGCAGGTAGACGTGGCCGGCTTGAGGTGTCGCCCTGTCGTCGGACCCGCGGCTCAGTCTCGTGGCGTCTGTTTAGGAGCGGCATCGTCTGTCAGTCGTTCTGCCCATTCACGCTGGGTCACGGCTCGCTCTATGCGGTTGACGATGTCCTTCTTGGAGGCTTCCCCCAAGCTCTCGGTTAGCTTGTCGAAGGTATCCGGAAGAACGTCGAGCAGACCCCAAATCTGTTCGCCAGTACTGACGGTCAGCAGCAGCTGACACCTCCACTGTGGCGACACATCGGGACGGTGTCTGAGCTGATGCACAAGCGTAGGGAGCAGGTAGTGCGTCGCCTCTGCGGCGAGGTGTTCTTGGAGCCAGTCGACGGGCAGCCGTTGACTGAAGCCAAGTGAAGCGGCCTCCTGTTCCAGGGCGAGGAGCCGGTCGGTGTCGACGGCTCGGATGGTCCGGGGAAGGGTTGGGGTCATGCCGAGATGATGCCAGGCACTGAATTCGTGGGCACACCGTGCAGGGCGTTGGCGCGATCTTTGGCCGGTGGCCTGCCGGGGCTGGGGTCGAGCATGGCCAGGGGGCCTTACGCTGGTCGCGAATCGGGCTGGCTCCTGCCTGCCGCGCCGCGGTGGGCAGTTCTCCCAGCTGCTGGCGGATCTCGCCCGGTGCGTTGACGATCAGGGTCCGGATCTGGTTGATGGTCTGGGTGCGGGCCTTGATGGCCGAGCGCCGGACCACCCGCAGGGTGCGGATGGCCTCCACGATGCCGTCGCGGGTTTTCGGTGTTCCGCCGGCGCGGCCGGACAGGACAGCGGTTGCGGCGGCGTAGGCGTCGACGGGGCCGGACTTGCCAATCGGGTGACGTCAGCCGCGGCCGAGCCGGCGCTTGGAACTCCTCACAGAATGAGCTGCCTCGGGTCCTTGCGCGGCATGGCGAGGCGAGCACGAAGGGAGATCACTACTCTGCATGAGTGCTCTCATACGGCGAGTTGACTTCATCAGAGCGTGAGCTGTGGGATGCGTTCCCCGAGGGTCGCCGCGTGGATCTGCGCACGGGTGTGCTTGAGGACGACCGTGTCGCCGAGGGTGGGCGGTGGGGCCCTGGGCGGACGGTTCGGGCCACCGTGATCATGGCGCTCCTCCAGGGTGCGAACACCGCGCAGTCGGGCGCAGTCCCAAGCTTGAAGCTGATCGGGGCGCGGGTAACTGGGCACCTCTGCTTGGCTGACGCGCAGATCGCTTACGCCTTCTGGCTTGAGGACTGCTGGTTCGAGGAGGGCGTGGACCTCTCCGGAGCGTCGGCTCAGTCAATTGCGATCGTGGGCAGCCGGGTGCCGGGCGTGGAAGCCGGCTTGATCCGTGTGGAGGGACGCCTCGATCTGCGGCGCTCGCGCCTGGAAAGCGGTTCTGCCTCGCCCTTCCACCGCAAGGTCGCCGCCTTGTCGCTCATCAACGCCCAGGTGCGCGGCGCCGTGAACCTCAACGGCGCCGAGATCACCGCACCTGGAGAATGGGCGGTGTCCGCTGGCGGACTGGTCGCTGAGGGCGGTGTCTACTGCGTGGACGGATTCATCGCGCGCGGTGAAGTTCGCCTCATGGGGGCACAGTTGCCAGGCGGACTGCACATGCGGGGCGCACTGCTGGAACGCCCCGGCCAGCGCGGGGTGGTACTCGCCCTGGACAACGCCGTGGCCTCGACGCTCGACTTCTCCGACGGGTTCACCGCGAACGGGACCGTACGACTGCGGGGTGCCCGTATCTCGGGCAACCTGAGCTTTGAAGCAGCCGTCCTGAACGGGCCACCCGACGGTCACGGCCCGTCGCTGGTCGCCCTGCTGATGCAGGCCGTCGACTTCGACTTCACCCTCGCCCGGTCACCGTCAGGCCCCGTGGACCTGCGGGGCGCGCAGGTGTCCTACCTCCACGACAGCGCGCATAGCTGGCCGGATGCGGTCGAGCTGGACGGTTTTGTCTACGGCTCCATCAAGGTGGACGAGGCAGGCGAGCGGCGGGAGGCAGTGGGGCGGCGGGACTCCGTGGCCCGCCGCGTGGCGTGGATACGACGCAGCCCGGGCTACAGCCCCCAGCCCTATGAGCAGTTGGCGAGCTGGTACCGGAAGGCCGGCCACGACGACGACGCTCGCCGCGTCCTCCTGGCCAGACAACGGCACCGGCGCCGAACTCTGCCCCCGGCCGCGCGTGCGTGGGGGCACGTGCTCGACGTGACCGTCGGCTATGGCTATCGCTCCTGGCTGGCCGGCGTCTGGCTCCTCCTACTGACCCTGCTGGGCACGCTGTCCTTCAGCGCGCACGCCCCCACTCCGGTCCAACGAGGCGAAGGGGCCGCGTTCCAGCCCCTCGTCTACACGCTCGACCTCCTGATCCCCATCGGTGGTCTGGGTCAGCGCACGGCCTGGTACTGGCCGAACCACAGCCTCCAGTGGCTGGCCTACCTGCTGATCGCCTTCGGCTGGGTGCTGACGACCGCCGTCATCGCGGGTGTGACCCGCACCCTGCAGAGAAATTAGCGGTCGGCGGCTGAGTTCAGGCGCCTGCAGCTGATGATGCGAAGTCTTTGGCGCCGACACTCGTGCGGCGCGCCGGGCCCGCTACTCGCGGTCGCTGACATCACCGACAGATGTCCCGCCGTCGTTCCTGGTAGCGCGGACTCGGTCGACCATAAATCCGCCGAGTGCAACAAGGAAGCAGACCGCGCCTACTTCGAGACCCAACCGCAGCAGCGGCCGACCACCGCTCAGCGCGCGGACTCCGAACCGGATCGCTCCGGCCGTTAGCCCCAGCCCTTGCGGCCACCATCGGCTCCCCGGGATCACCCGCTGCTGTCGCTGGCGGCGGTCGTGGAGCACCAGTTTGGACGACGTCGTATGCGAATGACGGCTGACCCGGCGACTCGCTGACGTGGTCCGGAGCGAGGTTGGCGCCGCTGTTCCCCGTGAGTTCCCGTAATGTCCCGCCGGAACGGGCACGCAACGGACACGGCCGTCAGACGAGCCGCCAACGCCAGCACCACGGAGCCAGGTCAGCAGCCGGGTACTCCTCCTGGCCGCTGAGCCGCTGCACGAGAAGAACACCTTCGGCCATGGACACCCGATCCCCCGGCATGAGAAACAGAGGACGGTTGAGGCGGAAGGCCCAATCCGGTTCAAACCTCACCGCGTTGAGCAGCACCATCCTGGGTGCCGTCGCTGGGCTGCCGGAGAGTCGCATGGCTCCATGGTGCACTGCATCAAGGCCCGTGATCACCTCTTTTGGAGTGGGGTTGGGGGATCGTAGCCGTGACCTGTGGGTTCCCACCTTGAGTGGACTTGGGCGGCACATCCCTCTGGTTACCGCGATGACCCGCGAGGCCCCGCCCGTTCTGGCACTGATTTGGCACGGCTCAGGGTCTCGGTCTTGACGCCTGGAATCTACGCGCGATCTTCTGAACCTGCGTTCTTCCCGCTTGGGGTGGAAGTTGACGTTTCCTGGTCGTACAACCGCTGATACTGGGCAACCGTGTCGCCGAACTGCCGGCCACCGAGCTCCTGCAATCGACCGTCGCGGCGGTCCACGACGACGGGACCCGTCCCGATCCACATGTCGCGCGAATTACCCGTCTGTGCGTACTGAGAGCTCTGGTACCAGAACTCCCACCCGAAACGGTGCTCCTGCACCCGGATGATCACAGCGCTGACGCCCTCTGCCGGCGGGTCGGCTTCTAGCTGGGCGAGGTAGGCGTCAGCGATATCTCTGGCTCGCTCGACGTTGATCATTGCGCGATTCTACGGATGGCCATGCAACGCGGCTCGGACTCTCCGCACCAAGCCAGCGAAGGCGCTGGTGGGACCGTGATTCCCTCCGGTTTCCCTTTTGATCGGGCACGCCAGGGGCACGGCGGCCGTGGGGGAAGATGGCAACGTGCAGCTCCCCTATGTCTACCGCGTCACCAAGTACGACCCCGCCGACCGTGACGCACACGGGCATTACACCGGCAATGAGGACACCGTCAGCGACCACGGCCAGGTCGAGGCGTCTTACCTTCAGGCGGTCGCGGCCTTCGCCGGGGACACCGGCGTCGATCACCTGGCCGTACGTGAACCACAGGTCCCGTCTATCGCGCACTTCGGTGTGGAGCCTTCGGTGGACGGCTTTGGGCTGGACGGGCTCTTCCCAGTTGGCGCTGTCGGCTTCTACGACGGGGCAGAAGTATCGCTCGAAGTCGGGCTGCGGTTGGTACGCGCCATGTTGCGCGACAACGGTGCCTGGTGCCGGCTGGAGGCCGAAGGCACGTTCGCGGTCCATGTGGGGTGGGACCAATACCTGTACATCAGCAGCAGTCGGCCTTGCGAGGCAGCGGTGGCCCACACCCGGGAGCTCGGACTGTTCCCAGAACGCCTGGACGCCTCCCCATACGTCTTCGAGGCCGAAGAGGCAGAGCAGGTCACCCAGCGACCCGGCGATGACGACTTCTGGGCCGACCTGCACAGGGCAGTTGGCAACGGCAGCGCCGGAATCCTGGAAGAGACGTATCTCGAAGGCGCCTCACGATGGCACCACCTCACGAGCGACACCGTCGACCGCGTTCGCGTTGGTCTGGCTCCCCGGGCCCGTCTCGCCGTCTGGCCGCCCTTGTCCTCCGACATCGACGCCGTCCTGGAAGCCCTCCCCGCAGAAGGTCTCGTCGAAGGCGTCTGGCACGACAACGACGGCCGCATCCACAGCGCCATCGCCGACGAGACCGCTTTCCCGGAGCTCACCGCCCATATGCGCAACGCCCGCGCCGCCGCACTACTGTCCGCAAACGCGGGTGAAAGTCTTCCTCTGTTCACAGCTGTCATGCCCGACAACGACGGAGTTCTGAGGGCTCGGTGGCGAACGGAGCCGACGCCGAGCGACCGCGACTGGGCCCTCCGCCACTCCAAGCGGTGAGCGCTGGTCAGAGTCCTAGCTCAGCTAACGGATAACCCCCGCGCATCTGCCACCGGGCCGCTCCATCCGCCATCCGCGCCGCGGCCCAGCAGCCCGAAGTCGGTGGCGCCCGATGCCTACGGAGTCGGCATTCCGAAAAACATGACTGCCACAAAGAGGCCCACCGGAATGGCCAGAGTCAGGGCCAACCCGGCAAGGCAGCCCCATGCGGTCAGTCTGGTGCTGGCTCTTTCGTAGTCATCGCGCTTCGACACGCCCTCATCCAACCGCCATATGCACCAGCCCGCCACCGCCCCCCACCCCTGCCCAGCCGGGGCGGTAGCGCTCGCTGACCTGCGCTGGAAGGCATGAGACGCGCCGCTCCACCATTACCCCGGACGTAATCGACGCCCCGCGACGCCCCCGGCAGGGTGGTCGTACCGGGCGGACGGGGCGGCGCACTCCGCTCCGTCCGCCCGGGCCAGACCATCGGAACGAGGAGGACCGTGATGACGCAGAACCGGTACGAGGCCGCCGTCGCCCGCTACTTCGAGGCGTGGAACAGCGCCACCGACGCGGAGGCGAGGGCGAAGGCCGTGGCCGCCGCGTGGACGGAGGACGGCACGTACACCGACCCCCTGGCGCGGGCGGGTGGGCACGCGGAGATCGGGGCGCTGATCGGCGGGGTGGGGGAGCGGTTCCCCGGATTCGTGTTCACACCGGTGGGCGACGTCGAGGGGCACCACGACGTGGCCCGCTTCGCCTGGGAGCTGGGGCCGGCCGGCACGGAGCCCGGGACGGCGCCGATCGCCGGCTCCGACGTGATCACGCTGGCGGCGGACGGTCGGATCCGGTCGGTCAGCGGGTTCCTGGACCGGCTGCCCGCGGCGTGAGGGACTGAAGGGCGGCGGCGGTCTCCGGGTCGGCCGGCAGGAAGGCCTCGATCGCCAGCTCGGAGACCGTGACGTCCATGGGGGTGTTGAACGTGGTGGCCGTGGAGATGAAGGACAGCACCCGGCCGCCGTGTTCGATGCGCATCGGCAGCGCGAACGGGAAGACCTCGGCGTTGGCGTCGGCGTCGGCGGCGGAAGCAGCGGAGCCGGAGGCGGAGGCGGAGGCGGAGGCGGAGGCGTCCTCGTCACGGCCCGCCGGGACGGGGTACGCCGTCAGCTCCTCGTACAGGGCGCGCAGCGGCTCGTGGCCGCTCATCGTGATCTGCCGCTCGATGCGTTCCAGCAGGTGATCGCGCCACTGGCGCACGTTGCGGATGCGCGGGGCCATGCCCTCGGGGTGCAGCGTGACGCGCATGGCGTTCAGCGGCGGCCGCAGCAGATGCGGGGCGACGCCTTCGAGCAGGACGCCCACGCCCCGGTTCGCGGCGACGACGTCGTACATGCCGTCCAGGATCAGCGCCGGGAACGGCTCGTACGCCGTCAGGAGGCGGTCGAGGCTGTCGCGCAGGGGGTGCATCGCCGGGTCGCGCAGCGGTGTCTCCGGGTAGGCGGGGGCGTACCCGGCGGCGATGAGCAGGGCGTTGCGTTCACGGACGGGGACGTCGAGGTGCTCGGCGAGCCGCAGGACCATGGCCTGGCTGGGACGGGAGCGGCCCGTCTCGATGAAGCTGATGTGCCGCGCCGAACTGTCCGCCCGCAGGGCGAGTTCGAGCTGACTGATCCGCCGCCGTTCGCGCCAGCCGCGCAGCAGCGTCCCCACACCCGCCGTGGTCGTCGTCATGCCCCGACCGTAACCCAGGGGCGTCGGCCCGGGTGAACCGCTCAACGAGCCGTCGCGGCCGGGGAGTCCTTGACGAGGGAGAGCAGCCGGTAGACCGGGTCGGGGCGGGCGGTGTCCGGCTCGGGCAGCGCCACCAGCCGCCCGGCGAGCGCCGCCGCGTCACCCTCGCCGAGGGCGAGCGCGGAGGCGAAGTCGCCGGACGCGACGCGGGAGGCCAGATCGCGCGGGGTACGGCCCTGGCCGTGGCCGGTGAAGCGGGCCGTGCCCGCCGGGCGCAGACCGTGGGCGGCGGCCTGCCGCACCACCTGCTCCTCGGCGTCGTGCGCGGGCTTCGTGCGGTACGGCGCGAGGAGCGCGTCGACGTCGCTGCCGACGTCGTGCCCCGCGTCCTTGTCGACCGTGGTGACCAGTACCCCGCCGGGCCGCAGCACCCGTGCGCACTCGGCTATCACCGCGGGTGCGGCGGGCAGCAGATGGAGCACCCAGACCGCCGAGACCGCGTCCAGTGAGGCGGTCGCGAACGGCAGCCGGCGCGCGTCGCCCAGGACGATCCCCGGCCCCACGCGGCCGGCCGCGAGCCGGGCCATGGCCAGGGCGGCGTCGACGCCGAGCACGCGCAGTCCGGGGCGCGTGCAGCGGGCCGTCACCAGCCCGGTGCCGCACCCGATGTCGAGGACGGTGCGGGCCTTCTCGGGGATCAGGCCGAGCACGGCGGCGGCCGCTGCCTCGGCGCGGGGGACGCCGCCGCGGGTCGCGTCGTAGATTCCGGCCTGCTTCTCGTAGTCCAGCACGCTCGTAGGCTAGCCGCCTGCCATCTACCCGCAGGTAACCAACTGCCCCTAGTCTCACGCTGTTTCCGCGAACGAGCCCCGCCCGACCCTCAGGAGAGCCCGTGAGACACGGAAGAGCCGCCGCCGCTTGCGCCTTCGTCCTGCTCCTCGCGTCGTCCGCCACCGCCGCCGGAACCGGAGCCGCCGCCGCCGGAACCGGAGCCGCCACGGCGACCGCGGCCGGCACCGCCGCGGTCCCCCCACTGCGGCTGGTCACCAGCAATGTGATGATGCTGCCGCGCAGCCTCTACCCCAATTGGGGCCAGCTCCACCGCGCCGACCTGGTGGCCGCCTCCGGCTACGCGCAGGGCGCCGATGTCCTCGTCTTCCAGGAGGCGTTCGACAACGGGGCCTCCGACCGGCTCCAGGCGAACCTCAGGGGCCGCTATCCGCACCAGACGCCGGTGCTCGGCCGCTCCAAGAGCGGCTGGGACCGTACCGAGGGCGCCTACAGCTCCCTCACGCCCGAGGACGGCGGCGTGACGATCCTCAGCAAGTGGCCGATCCTGGAGAAGGTCCAGCACGTGTACGGCGACGCCTGCGGCGCGGACTGGTTCTCCAACAAGGGCTTCGTGTACGTCGTCCTGGACGTGAACGGAACCCGGGTCCACATCGTCGGCACCCACACCCAGGCCGACGACTCGGCCTGTGGCAGCGGCGAGGCCGCGGACGTCCGCTCCGCCCAGAACCGGGAGATCGACGCCTTCCTCGACGCCCGGGCGATCCCCGCCGCCGAGCCGGTGATCATCGCGGGCGACCTCAACGCGGACGCCTCCGGCGCCGAGCACGCCCGCATGCTCGCCGACCTCGACGCCGCGGCACCCGACGCCGACCCCGGCCCGGCCGCCAGCTTCGACCCGGCCACCAACTCCGTGGCCCGCGACCGCTACCCGGACGATCCGGCGCAGCGGCTGGACTACGCCCTCCTCCGCAAGGGCCACGCCCGCCCGGCCCGCTGGAACAACCGCGTCGTCGACGAACACTCCCCGCGGTGGTCGGTCACCAGCTGGGGCACGACCTACACCTTCGACGACTACTCGGACCACTACCCGGTGGTCGCCGGCGACGTCTGACCACGCCCGGCGGCGGGCCGCCCCGGAGGGCGGGCCGCCGCCGCGCGGTGCCGGAGTCCCGGTTGCGGGCGGCCGGTCCGGGCCGGACCGAGGCGCCCGCCGCTGCCGAGCGCGTCGACGCGGGCCGTGCCGACGGCGGTGACCGCCTCGCCGTCCGGGACCCGCCGGACGCCGAAGCCGGACGGGGTAGGATGACGCCGTTGCCCAGGGCATCCCGCGGGCCCGCCTCAGGCGTGGTAGAGGGCCTCGATCTCACGGGTGTACGCCTTCTCTATCGCCCGTCGCTTCAGTTTGAGCGAAGGCGTGAGCAGCCCGCCCTCCTCCGAGAACTGCCCGGCCAGGATGCGGAAGGTCCGGATCGACTCGGCCTGGGAGACGAGCGTGTTGGCGGCCACGACCGCCCGCCGGATCTCCGTCTCCAGGTCGGCGTCGTGGATCAACTTGGCGACCGGCAGCTGGGGCTTGCCCCGCATCGTCAGCCAGTGCCCGATGCCCTCGGGGTCCAGGGTGATCAGCGCCCCGATGAAGGGCCGGTCGTTGCCGACCACGACGCACTGCGAGACCAGCGGGTGGGAGCGCACCCGGTCCTCCAGCACCACCGGCGAGACGGACTTGCCGCCGCTGGTCACCAGGATCTCCTTCTTCCGCCCGGTGATCGTGAGGTAGCCGTCCTCGTCGAGCGCGCCGAGGTCGCCGGTGGCCAGCCAGCCGTCGTGCAGCACCTCCGCCGTGGCCTTGGGGTTGTTGAGGTACTCGCTGAACACCTGGCCGCCGTACACCCAGATCTCGCCGTCGTCGGCGATGTGCACCGTGGTGCCCGGGATGGGCACGCCCACCGTGCCGAAACGTGTCTGCTCGGGCGGGTTGGCGACCGCGGCGGCCGTGGTCTCGGTGAGCCCGTACCCCTCGAAGATCCGCACGCCCGCGCCGTCGAAGAAGAGCCCCAGCTGCCGGTCCATCGCGGAACCGCCGGAGAACGCGTGCTTGACCTTGCCGCCGAGGGCGGCGCGCACCTTGCCGTAGACCAGCTTCTCGTACAGCTGGTGCTGCATCCGCAGGGAGGCGCCGGGGCCGGGGCCGGTGCCGAAGGCCCGGGCCTCCATGGCCTCGGCGTGCCGCACCGCCACTTCCACGGCCTTCTCGAAGGGCCCGAGTCTGCCTCCCGCCTCGGCCTTGCGGCGGGCGCCCTGGAAGACCTTCTCGAAGACGTACGGGACGGCGAGCACGAAGGTCGGCTTGAAGGACGCCATCGCGGGCAGCAGTTCGGCCGCGGCCAGGTTCGGCTGATGGCCGAGCCGGACCTTGGCGCGGACGGCGGCGACCTCCACCATGCGTCCGAAGACATGGGCGAGCGGCAGGAAGAGCAGGGTCGAGGCCTCGTCGCCGCGCTTGCTGTGGAAGACCGGCTCGTACCGCGCGACGACGTTGTCGGCCTCGGCCATGAAGTTGCCGTGTGTGATCACGCACCCCTTGGGGCGGCCGGTGGTGCCCGAGGTGTAGATGATCGTCGCCGTGGCGTCCGGGGTCACCGCCTCGCGGTACCGGTGCATCAGGTCGTCGTCGACTCCGGTACCGAGACGGGCCAGTTCGGACAGCGCGTCGGAGTCCAGCTGCCACAACCGGGTCAGGTGCGGGAGCTCGTCGACGACCGCGCCGACCGTCATCGCGTGGTCCTCGTGCTCGACCACGCAGGCGACCGCCTCGGAGTCGTGCAGCATCCAGCGGACCTGGTCGGAGGACGAGGTGGGGTAGATGGGGACAGGCTGGGCGCCGATGGTCCACAGCGCGTAGTCCAGCACGGTCCACTCGTACCGGGTACGGGACATCAGGCCGACCCGGTCACCGAAGCGGACGCCCTGGGTGAGCAGGCCCTTCGCCACCGCGACGACCTCGTCGCGGAACTGCGCGGCGGTGACGTCCTCCCAGAGCGTGTCGTCCTCTTTGCTGCGGCGACTGAGCACGATCCGGTCCGGCTCTTCGTCGGCATTGGCGAACACGGCGTCCGCCAGACCTCCGACCTGGGGTGCCGTCACCAGTGGGGGAATGGTGAACTCGCGCAACGTCGCTCCTCGACCGCTTGGGCGGTCCAGAACGTACCCGATACCACGCGCGCAGGGGAGAGGTGTGACATTCGCCTGTGAAGGCGCGCGTGGGTTCGCTCACACCGTGATGACGAGCCGATTCCCGGTTACCGCAAGGAACATGGCGCCGGGAGACGGCTGCCGGGCGGACGGACGTCCGCCCGGACTCTGCACCAAATCCCCCCGCGGGGATCACCGCCGCTCTACAGCGCCCACGGGCTCGGGGGCCGTCGCCCGGGCCTGCCGCCCCGGCTGTTCCCGTACGAGGACGAGCACGACCGCGCCCGCCAGCAGCCCGGTGACGCCGGCCGCCAGGGCCGCCGCGTTCAGCCCCGAGGCGAAGGCGGCGTGCAGCGCGTGGTCCGCCGTCGCGCGCTGCCCGTAGGGGACCCGGGCCAGCAGTTCGCGCGCGCCGCCGCCCGCGAGCGCGCGGGCGGTCTCGTGCGGGGCCGGGGCTCCGGAGTCGCGCAGGGAGTGCTCCATCCGCGTGGTCAGCAGCGTGCCGAACATGGCGACGCCGAGCGCGTACCCCAGCTGCCGGAAGGTGTTGACCGCGCCGCCCGCCATGCCGGCCCGCCGCGGCGGCACCGACGCCAGCGCGGCACCCGCGATCGCCGGGTTGACCAGCCCGACGCCCAGGCCCGCCACCACCAGGCCCGCGGTCAGCGTGCCCCAGCCGGATCCGGCGTCCAGCACCGCCTGGGCCAGTGCGCCCGCGCCGATGAGCACCATGCCGCCGCCGATGACCAGCCGGTACGGCGCCCCGTGCAGGAACCGGCCGCCCACCGCCGAGGCCGCGAACGCCGCCAGCGCCAGGGGTATCAGCACCAGGCCGCCGCGGACCGGGCTCAGTCCGAGCAGCGTCTGCAGCCACAGCGAGGTGTACGGCAGGAAGCCGAAGGCCGTTCCGCTGAGCGCCAGCGCGCCCACCATGATCGCGGTGAAGGAGCGGTTGCGGAACAGCGCCAGGTCCAGCATGGGATGTGCCACGCGCCGCTCCACCACCACGAAGACCACCAGGGCGGCCGCCGCGCCGCCGAGCGTGCACACCGTACGGGCCGAGGTCCAGCCGGCCTCGTCGGCGCGGATCACGGCGAAGGTGAGCAGCCCGGCGAAGGCGGTGAAGGCGGCGGTGCCCGGCCAGTCGATCCGGGCGCCGCCCCGGCCGCGGGACTCGCCGACCACGCGCAGCGTCAGGGCGATCGCCGCGACGCTCACGGGCAGGTTGACGTAGAAGATCCAGCGCCAGTCCAGCGCCTGGGTGAGCAGCCCGCCCAGTACCGGCCCGAGCGCCGCCGCCGCGCCGCTGACCGCGCCCCAGACGCCCAGCGCCACGGACCTGTCCCGGCCCTCGTAGGCCGCGCCGAGCAGCGAGAGCGTCGTGGCGAACATGGCCGTCGCGCCCACGCCCTGCACCGCGCGCATCGCCACCAGGGCCCCGGCCCCCGGCGCGAGTCCGCAGGCGAGCGAGGCCGCCGCGAACAGCGCCGTCCCCGCGACGTACATCCTGCGCCGACCGATCACGTCGGCCGCGGAGCCCGCGCCCAGCAGCAGGGCGGCCAGCGCCAGCGCGTAGATGTCGATCATCCACTGGAGGTCGGACAGCGACGCGTCCAGGGCGTCGGCGATGTCCGGCAGCGCGACGATCACGATCGTCACGTCGACGAGCAGCATGAAGGTGCCCAGGCAGACCGCCACCAGCGGTCCCCACTTGCGCATGGTTCCTCCCCGTTCGGTTCTTCCGTTTCGCGGTGTGTCCTCCGTACCATCGCGAGAACACCAGGTCTTCTTCCAGCCACAGGCAATGAGGCGCTGGAATCCGACATGGGAAAGGAACAGGCGATGGATTCCCACACCCTCGACGAGCTGGACATGCGGCTGCTGCACGCCCTGCAGCTCGACGGGCGCGCCCCCTTCAGCCGGATCGCCGACGTCCTCGGGGTCTCCGACCAGACCGTGGCCCGCCGCTATCGACGGCTCCACGGCGACTTCGGGATGCGCGTGCTCGGACTGCCCGAGCAGGAGCTGCTCGGCCGCACCCGCTGGGCGCTGCGGCTGCGCAGTACGCCCGAGGCCGCCGAGTCCCTGGCCAAGGCCCTCGCCCGGCGGGACGACACCGCGTGGATCTCGCTGATGTCCGGCGGCACGGAGGTGATGTGCGTGACCCGCCCGCGCAGCCACGACGAGCACGACGCACTGCTTCTCGGGCGGCTGCCGCGCACCCCGAGCATCGTCGAGATCGGCGCCCACAGCATCCTGCACACCTTCTACGGCGGTGCCCTGGGCTGGTTCGCCAAGCGGGGCGCGCTCACCGCCGAGGAGGTGGCGGCGTTGCAGCCGCCCCCGCCCGAGCCGCCGGCCGGCACGGTCGTCCTCGACGCCACCGACGAGGCCCTGCTGGCCGCGCTGGCCCGGGACGGCCGCGCCTCCTACCCCGAACTGCACCGTGCCACCGGCCTGTCGGAGTCGGCCGCCAAGCGGCGGCTGGAGCAGCTGCGCGGCTCGGGCGTGCTCTACACCGACGTGCAGCTCGACACGGCGTGGATCGGCCACGCCACCCGCGCCATCTTCTGGATCACGGCCGCGCCCGCCGCACTGTCCTCGATCGGGCAGGCGCTGGCCGCGCATCCGGAGACCGCCTACGTCGCCGCGACCACCGGGTCGTCCAACCTGGTCGCCGTGGTCATCTGCCGCAGCACACCGCAGCTCTACCGCTACCTGAGCGAGTGCGTCGGCGCCCTCGACGGGGTCCGGCACGTGGAGACCGTGCCGTCGCTCCGTCTGGTCAAGCAGATCACGACCGAAGGGATCCGCTGAGGATCGCCGCCGCGAGAGCGTCCGCCGCCTCCTGCGCCGCCGGCCGCCGGCGGCCGTGCAGCAGCACGAAGTCGACGCCGCCGAGCTCCGGCAGCCCCGCGCGGGCCGGGACCCGCACCAGGCCCGGCGGGATCAGCCCCTCGGCGTGGGCCATCACCCCGAGCCCCGCGCGGGCGGCGGCGATCAGCCCGCTCAGCGAGCCGCTGGTGCACGCGATGCGCCACGCACGGCCGTGCCGCTCCATGACGTCCAGGGCCCGGGCCCGGGTGATCGCGGGTGCCGGGTAGAGGATCAGCGGCACGGGCCGCTGCGCCTCGGGGCGGTACCGCTCGCCGGCGATCCACACCAGCCGGTCGCTCCACACCAGCCGGCCGTGGGTGTCCCCGGCCGCGCGCTTGCCCAGCACCAGGTCCAGCCGTCCGGCGGCCAGCTGCTTGTGCAAGGTGGCCGACAGCTCGACCGTCAGCTCCAGGTCGACCTCGGGGTGGTCGCGCCGGAAGCGCTCCAGGATCTCGGGCAGCCGGGTCAGGACGAAGTCCTCCGAGGCGCCCAGCCGCAGCCGGCCGCGCAGGCGGGTGCCCGCGAACCAGCCCGCCGCGCGCTCGTTCGCCTCCAGGATGGTCCGGGCGAAGCCGAGCATGGCCTCGCCGTCCTCGGTCAGCTCCACGCTGTGCGTGTCCCGCGTGAAGAACCGCCGCCCGGCGGTCTCCTCCAGCTTGCGGACGTGCTGGCTCACCGTCGACTGGCGCAGGCCCAGCCGGTGGCCGGCCTGCGTGAAGCTCAGGGTCTGCGCGACCGCGACAAAGGTCCGCAGCTGTACCGGGTCGAACACGGCCCCAGCCTACCGCGGCCCATCGCGATTCGTGATGACAGTCAGCGCGGTCAAAGTCATTTACGATCGCCCGGTCACCGGGCACTCTGGAGAGGGCCCCGTCCAGCACCGATGAGGAAGCCCATGCGCCGCCTGCGTTACCCGTCCTGGATCCCTGTGGACCCGTACATCGCGGCGCTGCTCGGCACCGTGCTCCTCGCGGCGCTGCTGCCCGCCCGGGGCACGGGCGCCCATGTCGCGGGTGGCGCGTCCACGGCGGCGGTGGCCCTGCTGTTCTTCCTCTACGGCGTGCGCCTGTCCACCCGGGAGGCGATGGAGGGACTGCGCCACTGGCGGCTCCACCTCACCGTCCTGGGGTCGACCTTCGTCGTCTTCCCGCTGCTGGGCCTGGCCTCGGGCGCACTGGTTCCGTACCTCCTGACGCCCGAGCTCCGCACCGGGCTGCTCTTCCTGTGCCTGGTGCCCTCGACCATCCAGTCCTCGATCGCCTTCACCTCGGTCGCCCGCGGCAACGTGGCGGCGGCCATCTGCGCCGGCTCCTTCTCCAGTCTCGCCGGGCTCGTCCTCACCCCACTACTGGCCGCGCTGCTGCTCGGGGGCGGCGCGGCCGGCTTCTCGGCGGACGCGGTGCTCGGCATCGTGCTGCAGCTGCTGGCGCCCTTCGTGGCGGGCCAGCTGCTGCGGCGCTGGATCGGCGGCTTCGTCACCGACCACAAGAAGGTGCTGGGCCTGGTCGACCGGGGCTCGATCCTGCTGGTCGTCTACGCCGCGTTCAGCGAGGGCGTGGTGCGCGGCATCTGGCACCAGGTCACGCCGCTGCGCCTGCTCGGGCTGCTGCTGGCCGAGGCCCTGCTGCTGGCCGCGATGCTCGGCATCACCTCGTACGGCTCGCGCAGGCTCGGCTTCCCCCGTGAGGACCGGGTGACCGTCGTCTTCGCCGGGTCGAAGAAGAGCCTGGCGGCCGGACTGCCCATGGCCTCCGTGCTCTTCGGGGCCCAGGCCGGGCTGATGGTGCTGCCGCTGATGCTCTTCCACCAGATGCAGCTGATGGTGTGCGCGGTCCTCGCCAAGCGGTGGGCCCGCCGGGCGGAGGCCGCGGAGCCGGCCGGTGCGACGCGGCCCGCCGTGCGGGCGCGGGAGGCAGTGTCCGCCAGGAGCTGAGCCGTCCGGCCTCCGCGGGAGCCCGTTCAGCGCACCGCGTCGACCGTGAGGACCGCGAGCGCCATCGCCAGGAACAGCGTGTACGCGGTCAGTGCCCGCCCCCGGTCCCCGGCGCGCAGCTGACGGAGGAGCACCCAGCCGAAGATCCCGGCTTCGAGCGCGGCACCGGCGGCGCCCGGCGCCCGGCGCCACAGCCCGGCGATGACCGCGACAGCGCCGAGCGTGTGCAGTGTCCCGAGCAGGGTGGGCACCCACAGGCGCCGCCCCTGGAGCACCCCGAGCCGGGTCAGCTCGTCGAGCCGCGCCAACCCCGGCCGGGCACGGGTCGGCTGGGCGATCGCCGAGGGGACGGCCTCCGGCAGCAGGAGGACGGTCAGCGCGACGGCGAGTGCGAACACCCGCACATGCTGCCGTACGTTCGACCGGGGTCAGTCCTCGCGGCAGATGACGAATCCGGGGTAGGGGTGCCGCCCGGGCCGGTCGCCGATCTCCCCGATCGCCCGCCGGATCTCGCGGAGCTGGGCCACGGTCATCTCCAGCGGCGGTTCGTCGGGCTGGTGGACGGTGCGGATCGGGTAGTCCACGCCGGGCTCGCGGGTCATCTCGATGTGGCAGCCCAGGACATGGGTGACCGGCCGTGCCTCGGCGAACGCGATCAGCCGGTCGACGGTGCGGCCGAAGGCGGCCCAGTCCTCCACGTACAGCCGGCCCGGGTAGACGGTGTCGCCGGTCAGCAGGAAGCCGGTCGCGGGGTCGTAGTAGGTGACGGCCGCGGCGTGGTGCCCGGGGGTGGCGAGGCACTCCAGGACCCTGCCGCCGAGGTCGAGACGGGCCACGCGGTCGGGGTCCGCCGTGAAGCCGAGGAAGTCCCAGGCGCTGTCGCGGTCCGCCGGTACGACGACGGTGTCCGGGCGGCCGGCGAACTGCGCGTCGCCCGCGACGTGGTCGCCGTGGGCGTGGGTGTGCAGCACCAGCAGCTCGTACCCCTGCTTCTGCAGGGCGGGCGGACGCAGCTCGAACAGCTCGTCCACGACCCGCCGCAGCGGGAAGAACTCCTCCTCGCGCGTGGCCCCGGTGTCCAGGAGCACCGCCCGGTCGTCGCCGAAGAGGAGGAAGAGGAACGGGGCCTCGTAGTGGACCGCCTTGTTCTGCCGCAGGATGAACGTGCGCTCGTCGTACTCGAACACCTGGATGTCGGGGTCGGTGTTGTGCTTGGCCGAGGGCGACCCGTGGATCCAGCGCACGTCGAGCGGCTCCGGCGCCCGAGGGGCGGATGCGTTCATGGCGTCTTCTCCTGCGGGAAGTCGTGGCGCCGGCCGGAGCGGCCGGCGGCGGTGGCGTACGGCCCGGTGCAAGGGCCCGCGATGGAATGGCGCACGGCGGCGCCCCTGACGATCCGGCCGGCCCGGGCGCCCGCCGCCGCCGTGGTGGCCCCGCGGCAGGCGCGGGAGCCGCCGACGGCGGCCCCGGAGAGTCCGCGGCCGGCTGTGGAGGTGCTGGTGAGCCTGGTCATCGTCCCTGCTCCGCCCCGCCGCGCGGCGCGGGCATCGTTTTGTGCGTCCCACCGGAGGGGAGGGACACTGTCCACGTGACCTCAGAGGCAACGGTGGCGACGTTCATCCACCATATCGGCGTCCTCGCCTCGGATCACGACGCCGGCCGGGCCTACCGCACCGCGGCGTTGAAGCCGCCGCGCACCGGCGTCGGGTACGAGGTCCACGGCGTCGTGGGGTACCGGCACCCGCACCACGACACCCCCTCCACCCCGCGGTACGCCGCCCGGCACCGGCCCGGGCACCGCGCGTACCGCCCATTCGACAGCGATCCCGACGGCAACGACATCGAGGCCGTCCACAAGGAGGTGGCTTCCTGATGGCTCCGCGCCTCGTGCTCGTGCGGCACGGTGAGACCGAGTGGTCCAAGAGCGGCCAGCACACCGGGCGGACCGACATCCCGCTCACCGAGGAGGGCCGGGAGGCGGCTCAACTGCTGGGCAAGCGCCTCGCCCGCGCGCCCTGGCACGACTTCCCCGGCGCCCGGGTCCGCACCAGCCCCCTCCAGCGGGCCCGTGAGACCTGCGAACTCGCCGGGTTCGGCGACCGGGCGGAGACCTGGGACGCGCTGCGGGAGTGGGACTACGGCGAGTACGAGGGCCGTACCTCGCCGGAGATCAGGGAGGAGCGGCCCGGCTGGGTGATCTGGCGCGACGGCGTCATCGGCGGGGAGACCTCGTGGCAGGTCGCCAACCGCGCCGACGAGGTGGTGGCCTGGGTCAAGGAGCAGGACAGCGACGCGGTCGTCTTCGCCCACGGGCACTTCCTGCGCACGCTGGCCGCCCGCTGGCTGCGGCTCGACCCCATGCGCGGCATGGTCCTGAGCCTGGCCCCGGCCTCGCTGTCGGTGCTGGGCTGGGAGTACGGCGACCCCGCGATCACCCTCTGGAACGACACCGCGCACCTGCAGTGACGGGCTGCGGTTCAGCGCGCCCACGGCGGGCTGAACCGCGACCCGCCGGCGAGCACCGCCTCCAGGCCGACCCCGGTGGTCACCCACACGGCGGCGGGCTCGCGGCCCGGGTTCCCCAGGGCGAGGGAGGAGCCGGCGGGCGCGGTGGCGACGTCGCCGGGGGACAGGTCGTACGCCTCGCCGTCGAGGGTCAGCCGCGGTGTGCCGTACAGGACCAGGAAGACCTCCTCGCGGCTGATGGTGTGCGCCGGGCCGGTGGTCCCGGCGGGCACCTCACCGCGCCACGCGCACAGTTCCGTGCTGCCGGTGCCGGTGCGGGCCGCCGCCGAGGCGGTGCGCCCCTGGGCCGACCTCCTCGGCACGGCCCGGCTGCGCGTGCTCTCCGCGGACCGGGGACGGCCGGCCCCCGGCGGCGGCCCGCTCCGGCCGTCCTGGTAGGCCGGTCCCGCGCCCGACGGTCCCGACTCAGCGTTCGGCCGAGGTGTCGTCCGGATCCAGGGGCGCGGTCTGCGGTTCCTGCAGCGCGTAGCCGTACAGCAGGATGAGTTTTACGGTCTCCAGCGCGAGCAGGCGGTCGGCCTGCTGCTCCTCGTGGCTCAGTTCCCCGTAGGGGACCAGCAGGGGATGGGTCCGCTTCCGGTCGCTTCGCCGACGGCCGAAGCGCCAACCCTCCGAGAGGCGTTGCCGGGCCCAGTTGTCGTGCGCGTTCTCCGCGAGGACCTCGATCAGGGCGTACAGGCTCTCGGGCACTTTGACGTCCTCGGTCCGCACGGGCGGCGGCGTCCAGGCTCGGCGCCCGGCGCGATCCTTCAGCGGGCCCTCCTGGGCGGACTGGGCCAGGCCAACCGGATCGCTTCCACGACCAGGGTGGCGGCGGCGTCGGCTGCGTACGCCTTCCACGCTCTCTCCAGCTCGGGCCGGGCCGAGTGCGGCGAGATGCCTTCGGTGGCGGTGCCCGCCACTCCGCACACCATCGAGAACGGCACATGGGTCCGGCCGGCCCTGCGGACCTGGGTGATCGCGCTCGCCACGTTCGAGCCCCCGAGCTCCACGGCCGCGAGCCCGGGGCAGGCGGCGAGTACCGGCCGCAACGCCGGGTCGCCGGTGCCCGCCGTCGCCACGTCTCCGGACGCGACGGGGCCCACCGCGACGCGAGAGCCTCCGTTCGGCGAGGCGACGGGCGGTCGCTCGTACGCCTTCTCCGCCCAGTAGGCGTAGTTGAGGCGCATGCTCTCGCCCAGCGCCGCCACCCCCTCGTGGGCGAGGTGGTTTCTGTCGGGTCGCGGCAGGCCCGCCTGCTCGAGTTCGTCGTAGGCGTAGCCGTGCACACGATCGGAGATCACCACGTCGCCGGGGGCGAGATCCGGGACGACGGCGCAGCAGACCCCGACGAACACCACCGTCTCCGGCTTGTACTCCTCGATAGTGGCGGCGACCGCGGTTCCCACCCCGTCCGGACCCTCGCAGGGTTGTGTCACCACCACCTCGTAGGCGCTGCTGCGACCGACCGCCTGGACGCCGGCACGGATCCACTCGCATCCCGAGCCGTGCTTGACGGGCTCGGTGAGGGAGCCGGAAGCCTCCAGGTGCCTGCGCAGCGCTTCGTGGACCTCGGGCAGGAGGGTGACGATCGCGATGTCGGCAGGCCGCGCGGGCGACGCCGCGGGCAGGGCTGCCGCGGGTGACCCGGCCCGCACGGCCGCGCGCTCCTCCAGCTTGCGGCGCTGCACGAACTCACGGTCCACGTCACCACTGATGAGGCGGACCTGTTCGTCCTGGTCGAGGGAGCCCATGTAGCGCCCCTGGAAACTGATCTGCTGAGCCACGCCGGTCTCGAGGAAGTAGGGCAGGATGACCAGGCGGCCGTCGGCGCGCAGGCGTTCGGCGATGAGGTACTCCTCCCTGCAGTACTCGCTCTCCCAGTAGTGGCGGCTGATGAGCGGTACGAACACGCGGCACGCGGCCACGTTCGCGTACAGCTGGCTGCGCCAGTCCGCGCCGAGTTCGATGGTGTTCCGGCGCAGGTAGTGGAAGTACGAGAGGTTGTGCAGCTCCAGGGAGCGGCCCACGCGCTGCGCCAGGGCGTTGTCGGCGGAGGCGTTGCTGAGGAAGACGCTGCCGTCCGCGCGCCCCAGGCTGCGGAAGTACCCGAGGCCCTCCTCGTAGGTCTCGAACTCCAGCCGCGGCAGGTGGAACCGGGCGACCTGCGCGTGCAGCCGCTCGCGCAGGTCCTCCGGGCTGCTCCAGTACAGCGCGATGTGGTCCGCCTGCTCGGCGGCCCTCAGCGCGGCGCCGCTCAGCAGCGGGGACGGCCCCGGTTCGTAACGGCCGTCCGGCGGATGGTGGACGAGTTTGAGCGTCGGTACGAAACGGCCGTACAGCAGCGGGAACACCCAGGGCACGGAGTCGGGGGAGGCGACGTCGATGACGATGAAGTCGCACTCGTCGACCGCGAGCATGAACTCGAACGGGTCCCGGAAGCCCAGACGGATCGTTCTGGCGGCGTATCCGACGTCCTCGACCGCACCCCGGATGTGCGGCTCGGCGGCGCGGTAGGCGGGGTCGTCGGGCAGGATCAGCCCCACTCTGCCGAGCAGCCCCTTCGCCGCCCGGCTCTCGGGTCCGCTGCGGCCGGCCAGCCGTGCGATCGCCGGCCGCAGCAGGTCCGCGTCCGGCAGCCGCCTGCGGTTGAAGACGAGGCGCTGCTCGTCCGTCACGGGAAAGAAGCCCGCCGACACTCCTTGTTCCATGAACACCAGCCGGGGCTTCTTGGCCTGGAGCGCCAGATCGTGTTCGTGCACCATGAAGGGCGAGGTGCGGTAGCGGCGTTCCTCCTCGCGGTGGGTCACGACACCGACCAGGCAGGCGCTCTGCTGCATCATCAGCTCAAGGTGGGTGGGTGACAGGGGATTGGTCTTGGGATCGACCGCGAAGGTGAACCCCTCGTCCCAGAAGAGTTTCCAGAAATACTCGTTCAGCTCCCGGTCCTCTGCCCAGTAGCTGTGGCTGAAATAGGCCGGTATGCGATTGCCGCCAGCCATCGTTCCTCCCCCCGGCCCCACCCGCCCGAGCGGACCCCGCCCCTCCGCGGCGTCCGGACTGTATGGCGGTGGTGCGGTGGGCGGGTCCGCGGCTTCAGGGCCCCACCCGGCCGTCGGCCCACGCCGTGTGCTCACCCATCCCCCCTCCTGCCCCGGACTACACCCCGCATCCCAGGCAACCAGTCGAAACCCCACGGAACCCATCGACGTCGCCTTGGGCCAACTGGCTAGACTGGCCCATGCCTTCGTCGCGCTCACCGCGTCCGCTCATAGCCGTCATCGGCAGTGCCGACCCAGGTCGTACTCTCTCGCCACCGCTGACCGCCACCCATCTCGCTCCCGAGGCATGCCGCCAACTGGGCAGGGAACTGGCCAGGGCCGGCTGTGACCTGGCCGTCTTCTCCAGCAGCCCGGAGTACATCGAGACCGACGTGGTGAAGGGCTACGCGGAAGCCAGCACGGGCGCCGAGCCCGGCCGTGTCGCCGCCTACCCTCCGCGCCATCTCGACGTGGACTTCGGGCTCTTCCCCGACGCCCACCTGAGCATGGAGATCCACCGCGACACGAGTGGCGAGTGGGAGGTGGCCTTCTACCGCACGCTGCTGACCTGTGACGGCGTCCTGATGATGGGAGGCGGGCAGAACACCCGGGTCGCCGGCATCGTCGCCCTCTCGCAGCGCCTGCCGCTCGTGCCGGTGGCCGCCTTCGGGGGCGGGGCCGGCCAGGTCTGGGTCCAGTTCGACAAGGTCCGCAACGACGCGGACGACTCGGGGATCCGCCTCATGGGCGACAACTGGTCGTCGGAGTCCGCCGGCCGCCTGGTGGCCTGTCTGCTCGAGCAGCGGGAGCGCAAGCTGCGGAACCTGGAGGAGACCGAGCGCGGGCAGCGCTCGGCCGCCCTGCGATCGATGAGGGGTCTCGCCGTGGCGGCCGTCTGCATGCTCGGCTCCGTGGCCGCGCTCGTGACGGCGGGGCCATCACAGCAGGCCCGGACCCGGGATCTGCTGGTCCTGGTGGGCGCTCCTCTGGCTGCGTCCGCCGCCGGGGCGATCATCCGCAACTCGTTCGGCAGCGACGCCCGCTGGGGGCGTGCCGCGGTGCGGGGGCTGGGCGCCGGCCTGGTGTCCGTCCTGCTCTACTTCGCCTCCCAGCTGCTGAGCGTGCCGACCCTCCTCGACGACCTTGATGTGCGGCGCCTGCTCTTCTTCACCATCCCGCTCGGGTTCACGGCCGGGTTCACCTTCGACCTCGTCTTCGAACGCCTCCGGTCGGGCGCCGCGGGACCCGCTGCCGCGCAGGTCCCCGATGTCCCGGCACCCGGGGCGTCCCCGCCGGTCGCTGGGGAGGCCTCACGGAGGTGACCACCGGCACCCGGGCACCGTGCTGAGCCGCCGTGCGAACCGGTAGGCGCCGCCCCGACCTCGGTTCCCGAGGCCGCGAGGAGCCCGTTCCGCCTCACCCGGTGGCGGCGCGGCGGGGCGGTTAGCATGCCAGGAGAACGTGAACGTGCTCAAGGAGGCGGGTCCACCATGGCGGACGGCGTCACGATCCCCGGCATCGATCCCACGTCCAAGCCGAGCGGCGAAGGCTGCGCCGACTGCGGGGCCGGCCAGGGGCCGGGCTGGTGGCTGCACCTGCGCCGCTGCGCGCAGTGCGGGCACATCGGCTGCTGCGACTCCTCGCCCTCCCAGCACGCCACACGGCACGCGCTCGAGGAGGGCCATCCGTTCATCACCAGCTACGAGCCCGGTGAGGAGTGGTACTGGAACGTCGAGACCGAGCAGTACTACGACGGTCCCCCGTTGACGCCACCGCACTCCCGCCCGGAGAGCCAGCCCTGCCCGGGTCCCGCGGGCAAGGTCCCCGAGGACTGGCAGGAGCGGTTGCACTGACGTCGCGGTCCGGGCGCGGCACGCCCCCGGACCGCACGATCCCCGGGAGCTACGCGCCGCCCTCCGGCAGCCGTACCCGTGCCAGCTGCCGGGACTGCGCCACCAGCCGGCCCGCCGAGTCCCAGACCTCGGCGTCCTCCTCCATGTATCCGTCCGCGAAGTTCCGGGTGGAGTGCTTCAGCCGCAGCCACCCCGGCGCGGGCCTCGCCCGGACGTGGGCGGTGAGCTCCAGGGTCGGCGCCCAGCCCGGGACGCCCAGGTCGAAGCTGACCGGCGGCAGGCTGTCCACGGCGAGCAGCAGCAACAGCGGGTCGGGCTCGCGTCCGTCGGGCATCCGCAGCCAGCCCTGCACCATGCCCCGGCCGGACGGCGCGCCGACGGCCCACCCGACGGTGTCCGGGTCCAGCCGCAGCTCGATGCGCTCCAGCATCGGGGATATCTTCAGGAACTCCGGCGGTGCCACATCGGTCCCGACGCACTCCTGCGGCGGCGGCATGTGCGGGGGCGTGGCCGAGGTGCGCACGTCGCCCGCGTGGTCGTGGCCGTTCAGGTCGCCGTAGGTGGCGATCGCGCGCAGCCGCTCCTCACCGCCCTGCACGAGGGAGACCGTGCCGGTGGAGACGGTACGGCCGCGGCGCAGCGTCTCGGTACGGGCGGTCACCGGGCCGGGGCGGGACGTCGACAGGTAGTAGGCGCTGATCGAGAACGGATCCCGGTGCCCCTGCCCGCCGCCGCCCAGTTCCTCGCCCAGCGCCCGCCCGGCGAGGGCGAGCAGCAGCCCGCCGTTGACGCCCATGCCGATCTGCCAGCCCTCGTGGAGCTCGGCGTCGTAGACCGAGGGCTCGCCCGGACGCGCCGTGACGGCCGTCTCGCGGTCGAATCCGTACTTCTCGTGCATCGTCAGTGTTCCTTGAGGTCGAACGAGGTGAACAGCGCGTCGAGCGCGTCGTCGATGGAGGCGGCGCCGGTGCCCAGGGCCAGCGAGCCCCACAGCCACAGCTGCGCCACACCGTGCAGTCCGGACCACACGGCGCCGGTGAGCGCCCGGGTGTCCGCCCCGGGCCGCCAGCCCTCGGCCTGCGCGGCGCGCACCAGTACGAGGAGGTGGTCGTCGAAGGCCGCCAGGCCGGCCCGGCCGAGTTCCCTGTCCCGGGGGTCCAGCAGGTCGTGCCGGAACATCAGGGTGAACATCGCGGGCCGCCCCAGCGCGTACGCCACGTAGCCGCCGGCCCCGGCCCGCAGCCGCGCGGCGGCCGACGCTCCCGGGGGGCACTCCCGTACGGCCGCCTCGGCGCGGGCGTTGAGTTCCCGGAAGCCCACGGTGGCCACGGCCGAGAGCAGCGCCGCCCGGTGCGGGAAGTGCTTGAGCGGCGCCCCGTGCGACACGTTCGCCCGCCGTGCGATGGCCCGCAGGGTCAGCCCCTCGACGCCCTCGTCGTCCAGGACGGCGAGGGCGGCGTCGAGCAGGCGCGCGCGGGGTGCGGTCGTCATGGTGGACAGTGTCTACCCGAGAGGTGGACACTGTCTACCTCCGCCTTCGCGGACGCGGGGACGGCACAGTCGGCGGCGGGAGCCGGCCGGCGCAGGGGGCGCTACCCCGCCGGCCGGTCCCGCACGCGTGTACGCGCGCCGGGGTGGATCAGACCCCGCCGGCCACCGGCGCCGGCAGGGCGATCCGCTCCTCGCCCGCGTACACGTTCATGGAGGTGCCGCGGAGGAAGCCGACGAGGGTGAGACCGGACTCGGCGGCGAGGTCGACGGCGAGGGAGGACGGGGCGGAGACGGCGGCGAGGACGGGGATGCCGGCCATCACGGCCTTCTGGGCGAGTTCGAACGAGGCGCGGCCGGAGACCATCAGGATCTTCCCGGCGAGCGGCAGCAGATCCTGCTGGAGCGCGCGGCCGACGAGTTTGTCGACGGCGTTGTGGCGGCCCACGTCCTCGCGGACGTCCAGCAGTTCGCCCTCCTCCGTGAAGAGTGCGGCCGCGTGCAGGCCCCCGGTGCGGTCGAAGACCCGCTGCGCGGCGCGCAGCCGGTCGGGGAGCGCGGACAGCAGTGCGGGCTCGAGCCGGAGCGGTGAGGCGTCGGCGATCGGCCAGCGCGCCGTGGTCCGGACGGCGTCGAGGCTGGCCTTGCCGCACAGGCCGCAGGAGGACGTCGTGTAGACGTTGCGCTCCAGCGTGATGTCGGGGACGGGGACGCCGGGCGCGAGGCGCACGTCGACGACGTTGTAGGTGTTGGAGCCGTCCACGGTCGCGCCCGCGCAGTACACGATGTTCGCCAGTTCGTCCGCGCCGCCGAGGACGCCCTCGCTGACCAGGAAGCCGGCCGCCAGGGCGAAGTCGTCGCCCGGGGTGCGCATCGTGATCGCCAGTGGCTTGCCGTTCAGCCGGATCTCCAGGGGCTCCTCGGCGACCAGGGTGTCCGCCCGGTGATCGACCGCTCCGTCCCTGATCCTCAGTACTCGACGCCGTTCGGTGACCCGTCCCATGTCGATCAGTCCCGGTTCTGTACGTGCTGGAAGCCGTGTCGGCCCTTGATACAGAGGTTGCCACGGGTGACCGGGTCCACGTGCGGCGAGGTCACCGTGACGATCCAATATTGTCTACAGTATTCGTCTGGAAAAGGTCAAGAGGTGGGCAGGGGGCCGCCGGCCGGCGTGGCGGGCGGCCGGAGGGTGAACGGCGGTCAATGAAGGGGCACACGGTGGGATACGGCCCCATGGCGGCCAAACGCGAGTCCGAGAAGGCGCGAGAAGGCGGCCGGCCCCGCGGGCTCCGGCCGCCTCGGCGCCGTCCCCGGAGCGGTTTGACGGGCCATGCGCGTGCTGGGTACAAACGTGCGACTCCACTGTCCCGTACGCCATATGGGGGATTCGCGCTCGTGAGCACCACGGACACCGACCCGGGCACCCAGCCCCCGGTCACCACCTGCTACCGGCATCCCAAGCGCGAGACGTATGTCCGCTGCACCCGCTGCGACCGGCACATCTGCCCGGACTGCATGCGCGAGGCGGCGGTCGGCCACCACTGCCCGGAGTGCGTGAAGGAGGGCAACAAGAGCATCCGCCAGGCGCGCACCGTCTTCGGCGGGCGGGTGGCGACCGCGGGCGCTCCCGTGGTCACGCAGATCCTGATCGCCCTCAACATCCTCGCTTACCTGGGCGAGTTGGTCCGCTCCGACATCGTCGACCGCTTCGACGGGCTCGGGCAGGGGCTGGTGGGCCCCGACGGCATGGCGTACGTGTACGACGGCTCGGTGTACCCCGGCTTCGAGGCGATCGGCATCGCCCACGGCGAGTGGTACCGGCTGATCACCTCGGCCTTCCTCCACCAGCCGCCCGGCCAGGGCACCTTCGGGATCCTGCACATCCTCCTCAACATGTACTCGCTGTGGACCCTCGGCCGGGTGGTCGAGGCGCAGTTGGGCCGGATCCGCTTCATCGCGCTCTATCTGCTGTCCGCCCTCGGCGGCTCCGTGCTGGTGTACCTGATCGCCCCGCACAGCAGCACCGTCGGCGCCTCCGGCGCGATCTTCGGCCTCGGCGCGGCGTACTTCGTCTTCAGCAAGCGGCTCAACTACGACCCCCTCGGCGGCCGGCAGCTCATCATCGGCCTTCTCGTCTGGATGGCCGTCTCCGCCGCCGTCACCTCGTGGCAGGGCCACCTCGGCGGACTCCTCGCCGGCGGCGCGGTCGGCCTGGTCTTCGCCTACGCGCCCGGCAGACGCCGCGCCCTCTGGCAGGCCGTCGGGGCGGTCGCGCTGCTGCTGGTGCTCGTGAGCCTGGTCGTGCTGAAGACCTCCCAGCTCACGGGCGCCGTCTGAACCCGGAGACGGGAGTGCCGACGGCCGGCCGCCGCCGCGGCGATCCCCGCCGGACCCGGGATGTGAAGAGCGTCACGCCTCGGTGCGGTGTCCGCGCCCCGGGCCTGCGCGCGTAGACTGTAGACGAAAGCCAATCATCCCCGGGAAAGGTTGGGGGCCTCGATGCTGTCCAACGGGCTGTCGCAGGGATCCGTGCCCAAACTCCAGCGTCCGGGACCCCTGCGCGAGCAGGTGTACGAGGCGCTGCTCGAGCTGATCATCAACCGGTCGCTGACCCCCGGCCAGCATCTGGTGGAGACCGAGCTGGCCGGACACCTCGGGGTCTCCCGCCAGCCCGTCCGCGAGGCCCTGCAGCGGCTCAATACCGAGGGATGGGTGGATCTGCGCCCGGCCCAGGGGGCCTTCGTCCACGAGCCCACCGACGAGGAGGCCGACCAACTCCTGGTCGTCCGCGCCCTGCTGGAGACGGAGGCGGCCCGCCTCGCCGCGGCCAACGCCACGTCCAAGGGGATCGAGCGGCTGGAGGAGCTGTGCACGGCGGGCGAGGCCGCCGTCCGGGCCGACGACGTCGACGCCGTGGTGGCGGCGAACGCCGCCCTCCACGCCTGCGTGATGGAACTGGCCGGGAACGCGGTGCTCGCCGAGCTCGCCCGGCAGGTCGAGCGGCGCGTGCGCTGGTACTACACGCCGGTCGCCCGCCAGCGCGGCATGCAGTCCTGGACCGAGCACCGCGAACTGATCGCGGCCATCGCCGAACGCGACGGCGACCGCGCGCAGCAGGTCATGCGCGCCCACACCGAGCACACCAGGACCTCGTACCACCAGCGCCCCGACAAGGGCTGAGCCCCGGCCCGCCCCGGCGGCTCAGAACAGCGGCTTGCCCTCGAAGTGGCCCAGCCGCTCGTTGTACAGCTCCACGTTGACCCCGTTGGGGTCGCGGAGGTAGAGGCTGTCCTCCACCCCCCGGTCCGGCCCCAGGTACTCCACTCCGGCCTCGTCCAGCCGGCGCTTCGCGTCCGTGAACTGGTCCCCGGTCACCGACAGCGCCAGGTGCTGCAGGCCGCCGATCGTCTCGTGTTGCTCGGGGTGTTCGTGGCCGGGGAAGTCGAAGAAGCCCAGCAGGTTGTCGTGACCGATGTCGAAGAAGAAGTGGCTGGACCCCGCGTAGTCCCGGTTCTCCACCAGTTCCACCAGAGGGAAGCCCAGGAACTCCTGGTAGAAGCGGATGGTCTCCTCGACGTCGCGGCAGATGAACGCCACGTGGTGCACCCCCGCCGCCCTCGTGGCCGGGCGGTCCGCGGGCTCCCGCAGATACCGCTCGCGCAGTTCCTCGCGCCGGGCCCGTACGGCCTTCAGTTCCTCGCCCTGCGGCTGACTCATGATCGCTCCCGCCTCCTCATGCCCGCGCATTAATGCGGTGCGCCGGAAGATATACCCGATTAGCCTCCGGCCATGGTGTCCTTCGACCGACTGGCGGCATTCGCCCTGGTATCACTGGTGCTCGTGGTGATCCCCGGCCCCAGCGTCCTCTTCGTCATCGGCCGTGCGCTCGCCCACGGCCGCCGTGTCGCGCTGACCTCGGTCGCCGGCAACACGCTCGGCTCGTACGTCCTCGTGGCCGCCGTCGCGCTCGGCGTCGGCCCGGTCGTCGAGCGCTCCGCGCTGCTCTTCGCGGCCCTGAAGCTCGCCGGCGCCGCCTATCTGGTCCATCTGGGCGTCAAGGCGCTGCGGCAGCGCAGGGCGCTCACCATGGCGGCCGGGGAGACGGGGACGGCGCACGGCGCGCTGCGCACGCTCGGCGAGGGCTTCGTGGTGGGGGTCTCGAACCCCAAGACGATGGTGTTCTACGCGGCGGTGCTGCCGCAGTTCGTCGATCGCGCGGCCGGGCACGTGCCCGTGCAGATGCTGCTGCTGGGCCTGATCTTCAACGCCATCGCCCTCGTCTCGGACAGCACCATGGGTCTGGCCGCCTCCGCGGCCCGTTCCTGGTTCGCCCGGTCACCGCGCCGGCTCTCCCTGGTGGGCGGCGCCGGCGGCCTCGCGATGATCGGCCTCGGCGTGACCGTCGCCGCGACGGGACGTACCGACTGATCACCGCGTCGCTGGATAGGCTGGGCGGATGGACGACGGACACGCGGACGACACGGCCGCCCTGGCGCGGCTGCGCCACCTGCGCGGCAGCATCGACAACCTGGACGCGGCCCTGGTGCACCTCCTCGCGGAGCGCTTCAAGGCGACGCAGCAGGTGGGCGAGCTGAAGGCGGCGCACAACATGCCGCCCGCCGATACGCAGCGCGAGGCGGAGCAGATCGCCCGGCTGCGCCGGATGGCCGAGGAGGCGCACCTCGACCCGGCCTTCGCGGAGAAGTTCCTCAAGTTCATCGTCGAAGAGGTCATCCGCCACCACAAGGCGATCGCCGCCGACCGCTCCGGGTGACAACGGCGTGGCCTCAGCCGCGGGGTTCCGCGGCTGAGGCCCACGTCATGCCGGTACGGTCCCCGGAGGGCCGGGGTGCCGTCCGGGAAGGTCACGGCGGACCGGAGCAACACCCGGACGTCCGGCTCGAGGTGCCGCGCCCGCGCCCAGGTGTTCTCCCGTCGTCACGTCAGATCGCCTCCCTGCTGATGGGCTGCGGATTGGGCTCGATGTCCTTCGGGGAACGTCCCGGCGGGGTGAGGAACAGCGCGATGAATCCGGCGAACAGCGAGATGGATCCCGCGAGGGTGAACGCCCCGCTGTGGCCCCAGTGCGAGACCACGTAGGCGCCCATGCCGGAGCCGAGCAGACCCGAGACCAGCTTGGAGCTGTAGACCAGCCCGTAGTTGGACGCGTTGTTGTTCTCACCGAAGTAGTCGGCCGTCATCGCCGCGAACATCGGGAAGATCGCGCCGCCGCCGAATCCGGAGATGGACGAGAAGATCAGGAACAGCGGCAGGTTCTTGATGTCGGCCGACCACAGGATGCCGTACTGCGACAGGCCGAGGACGAGGCAGACGAAGATCAGGCACTGCTTGCGGCCGTACCGGTCGGACAGCCAGCCGATGACGCCGCGGCCGGTGCCGTTGACGATCGCCTTGAGCGACATGGCCGTGGCCACGATCCCGCCGGCGAAGCCCGCCTCCTTGCCGATGTCGACCTGGAAGGCGATGCCGAAGATGTTCACGCCGGACGTGCACAGCAGACAGAACCACATCAGGGCCACCCGGCCGGTGCGCCAGGCCTCCGCGGGGGTGTACTGCCGGACGGCGGGCGGGTTCTTCTCCAGGGCACGCCGGGTCCGCGGGTCGTCGGGCACCTTGAGCGGGTCGATCTCCGCGGGCCACCAGTTCTTCGGCGGGTCCTTGAAGAAGTACCCCGCCGCCGCGACCATCGCGGCGAGGAAGATGCCGACCGAGACCAGCACCCAGCGGAAGTTGGTGAGGTCCATGTAGCCGGTGAAGAGGAAGACGAAGGGCACCGAGCCATAGGCGAAACCGCCGTTGACGAAGCCGGTCTTGCCTCCCTTCCGCTCCGGGTACCACTTGCCGACCATGTTGACGCAGGTCGCGTACACCATGCCGGCGCCCATGCCGCTGAACATGCCGAAGCCGATGTAGGCGACGACGACGTGCGGTGCGAACGCCAGCGACAGGTAGCCCAGGAAGGTGCCCAGGGCGCCGAACATCATCGCCCAGCGCGCCGGCAGTTTCCCGGACTCGCGGAGCTTGCCGGCCGGGAAGGCCACCGCGGCCTGGAAGAACACCCAGACCCCGAGCATCCAGAAGATGTGCAGACTGCTCCACGCATGTGCGGTGTGCAGTGTCTCCTCGGCGGACGCGAACGCGTACTCCGCCGAGCTGATGCCCATCATGCCTACCCACGGCAGGATGACCATCCACTTGCGCTTCCGGCCCATGATGTCCACATCGGTCTCACCGATGCGGTACGTCCGGCCGTTGTGGTCGGTCACCTCTCGATAGGTGACGGGTCGTTGGGACGTCGTTGTCGTTGACGCCATTGTCATATTCCCCTGCCTCGAAAGAGTCTGGCCAGCGCCCCCTGGACCTGGGCCGGCACGGTCGGTCTCCGCGGAGACCGAACACGACGGCCCCCGTGCTCTTTTCGTGCTTCGTGGCGGGCCGGGTCCGCGCTTCGCGCGCGGACCGCCCCGTCACGGGTGGTGCGTCGGTCGGGACGGCTGTGCCGCCCCGGCCCACCGGCGTGCGGCGCCCCGCGCCGCCGCCGGCTGCTCTGTGGTGTCGCCGCCCCTGGCGCGCGCGTCCGGCACGCCCCGAACGGCCTCGCGCCCCTGTGCGTCCGCCATCGCTCAGATCACCCCGGTCGTCCGGAGCTCGGCCACTTCCCCTGCGGACAGGCCGAGTTCGGTGGTGTAGATGTCGTGGTTGTGTTCGCCGAGGAGGGGGGATCGTTCGACGGTGACGGGGGAGTCGGAGAGTTTGAGGGGGCTGCCGACGGTGACGTAGGAGCCGCGTTCGGGGTGGTCGACCTCGACGACGATCTCGTTCGCCTTCAGGCTGGCGTCCTCGATGATCTCCTTGGTGGACAGGATCGGCCCGCACGGGATGTTGTGCGCGTTGAGCTGCTCCAGCACCTCCCACTTGGGCAGGGTGCTCGTCCACTCCTCGATCAGCTGGAACATCTTCGCGAGCTTGGGCAGCCGCGCCTCGGGCGTGGCCCACTCCGGATCGTCGGCCAGCTCGCAGTGCCCGATCAACTCCGCCAGCGGGGCCCAGCCCACCGGCTGCACGATCACGTACACATAGTCGTTCGGGCCGCCCGGCGCGCACTTGACCGCCCAGCCGGGCTGCCCGCCACCGGAGGCGTTCCCCGAACGCGGCACCTCGTCGCCGAAGTCCTCGTTCGGATACTCCGCCAGCGGACCGTGCGCCAGCCGCTGCTGATCCCGCAGCTTGACCCGGCACAGATTCAGCACCGCGTGCTGCATCGCCACCTGCACCCGCTGCCCCCGACCGGTGTGCGTGCGCTGGTACAACGCGGCCAAGATCCCCGCCACCGCGTGCACCCCCGTCCCCGAATCACCGATCTGCGCACCCGTCGCCATCGGCGGACCACCCTCGAACCCGGTCGTGGCCATCGACCCGCCCATCGCCTGCGCCACCACCTCATACGCCTTGAACCCCGTGTACGGGCCCTCCCCGAACCCCTTGATCGACGCGTACACGATCCTCGGATTGATCTCCCGGATCCGCTCCCAGGTGAAACCCATCCGGTCCACCGC
>NZ_JBEZXR010000087.1:0-35222 GCF_040638135.1 Streptomyces sp. NPDC026673
AACACGCACACCGTCCAAAGCCTTGGTCACTGTCGTCCTCACCTCACTAGTCCAACGACGGGTCAGGGGTGGTGCGGCGGATCAGATTCCATACTGCAGATTGCATACCGTATGGAGTAACCCCCATGGTTGCGGCAGGCGCGGTGGATGTCCAGAGAGCGCCGGCAAAGATTTCGCCCGGCTCGACCCTCCCCGAGTGGCGGGCCCGGGTCACGGCCGGCGGGGCGGAGCGGGGCGATGGGATCCGATGCGGTCCCGGTGCGCGGCGGCGACCGTCTTCGGCGTGCCGCCCGCCATGACCGAATCCGGCGGATTCACCGCGGCCGGCCCTCCCGGCCGGAAGACCTCGAAGGCGCCGTTTCCGGGAGTGGCGGAGCGTATCGGGAATTGCGGAGGACGCACCTCGTCGCAGCACTCCGCGGGCCCTGTGGAGGGCCACGGTCACCGTGCTAAGTTAACACGAAGATTCGTTTTTTACGTCGAGGATGGATCCATGCCGAAGGTCACGCAGGAGTACATGGAGGCCCGCCGCCAGCAGATCCTGGACGCAGCCCGCCGCTGCTTTCTGCGCGACGGATTCCATTCGACGTCCATGCAGGACCTGTTCGCCGAGTCCGGCCTCTCGGCGGGCGCGGTGTACCGGCACTTCGCCAGCAAGAACGAGATGATCACCGCGATCGTCGAGGAGAGCATGCGTGACGTCCTGACGATGGTCGACAGTGTCGCCAAGGACCGCCCCAGCAGCTCCGTCGGGGACCTCATGGCCGATGTCTTCGACATCGTGAAGGCCAAGACCGCCGAGCAGAACATCGCCGGGCTGTCCGTGCTGGCCTGGTCCGAATCCCTGCGGAACCCCTCGCTGGCCCGGCAGTTCAACGACCTGCTGGCCCAGATGCGCTCCGCCCTCACCGAGGTCATCCGGGAACACCAGCAGAGCGGCACCCTCACCCGCGAGGCGTCTCCCGAGGCGATCGGCGCCGCGCTGATCTGCACCCTGCCCGGCTACATCCTCCAGCTGGCCATGGGCGACTCCAAGGCCCTCGAAGGGGTTCCCGACGCCCTGCGGGCGCTCTGGCCCGACCCGGCCGCCTCCTGAGAACGGCCGAGCGGGACGACGGCGGAAATACGCGAGAGAAGCGGGCGAAATCCCGGCGCCTTCCTCGACGGCCACCTCGGGAAACAGCCGCACGGAAATTCCCGGACACCGCGCATTCCCTGTCGCGGCCCGGTGCGATGACCGGGCTCGCGCAGGGGAAGGAACAGCGGAGGAAAGGCAGCCGGCTCCGGAACCGTCACTGTTCCGGACTCCGCACGGAGCCGGTCCGCCGAATACCCAGGCGGTCATGGCGGCGGGTTTCGACGGGTTCACCCTCCACGGCACCCGGCCGATGCCGTCCGCGGTGACGCTCACCGCGGGAACGGCGAAGACGGTGCCGTCGCGGGTCGGTCTCACCGCGGGCACGCCGTCGACCGCGACCGGTTCCTCGGTGCTCCCGGGCCGGAACCGGTCGGCGAAGGCGCGGTGGTACGTCGCCACCCGCCGGCTGGAGCGCCGGGCCGGGACGCCGGGCCGCACCGCGGGGAAAGACGGCCGGCGCCCCTCGCGGCCGGTCTCAGCGGTCGGCCGCGTGCCGCGCGTGCGAGGCGGGGCGGCCGCCTTCCAGCGCCGGTGAGGGCGACGGGAAGTATCCGTCGAGGGCGGGCCGCAAGACGGCCGTCCCCACGGATTCGCTCGTCGCCGGGCTCTCCGCGCCCGCGTCCTCGGTCCGTCCGGAGTCCCCCGCGGCCAGGCCGCCCGCGCCGGCGGTCTTCCGGCGACCCAGGGCGACGGCCGCCATCCCGAGCACGCTCCACAGGGCGAGAACGGCGATCTGGCCTTCCGAGCCGTTGCCGCCGAAATAGGCCGTGCCGCGCAGAAGATTCGCGCCGGCGCCCGGAGGCAGCCACTGGCCGATGTCGTCCACCATCTTGGGCAGCAGTTCCGGTGCGGAGGTGCTGCCGGAGAACGGATTCCCCACGAAGACCATGAGCACGGCGCTCAGCCCGAGCCCCGCGGGGCCGATGAGCGTGATCAGGCCGGCGCAGGTCGCGCTGATGGCGAGCATGGTGAGGGACAGCGCCGACCAGGTGGCGACATGCTCGTGCGGCAGTGCGCCGAGGATGCCCTGGGCGACCAGATACGCGCCGAAGCCGGTCGCGGCGCACGCGGCGATCAGCTCCAGCACCCGGCGCCACCCCGGCATGTGGAAATTCGACATCGCGAGCAGCGAGGCGATCAGGATGCCGCACATCGTGAGCGGGAGCAGCGCCGAGCTGAACACCACGCCACGGGGGTCGTCCGCGGAGATCGGGACGACGTCCACCGTCTTCACGGTGACCTTGGCCGCCGCCTTGGCCTCCTTCTTCTTCTTGCCGGACGTGGACGCGACGAACGTGCCGCGGGCCGACGCCGTCGTGCCGATGGCGGCCGACTCGGAGGCCGCGGCGGCGAGTTGCCGGCCGGAGGCGTCGAGCAGCTGGGCCACGGACGTGCTCGCGGCCGTGGCCTGCAGCACGGTGAAGCTGCCACGGGTGACGACGAAGGCGCCGTAGATCTCCCGGGCCTTGATCGCGGAGCGCGCCGACGCCTGGTCGGGGTACAGGTGGAAGTCGAATCCGCCCGGCCTGCTGCGCTCCAGGCCTTCGACCGCGTTCTGGCCGGCCGTACTCGTCCCCACGATCCCCACCGGCAGATCACGCGGCGCGACGCGGGACGCGGGCCATGCGTACGCCATGACGGCCAGCGAGATCACCAGCGGCAACGCCACTGTCATGATGACGATCCGTCGCCATGACAGGACTCCCACCAAGGGGTTCTTCACGGCCACACCTCTCAAAACGAATGATCATTCTCTTAAGCCAACAGTCTCCTATGGGCACCGGAGCGAGTCAACACGAACATTCGTTTTCTTTACCGACTCCATACCGAAGGCCGGCGCACCGCCCCGCGCGATCGGCTCATCGCGGCATCGGCCAGTCGGGCATCACGCGGACCCGGCCCTCCAGGTGCACATGGCACCGTGTGTGCTCCGGGACGGCCAGGCCCCACAGACCCGCCAGGAACCGCACATCCACGCCCAGGGTCGCGGCGTGGCCCGAGCCCCTCCCCGCGACCGACGGGAACGGACCGACGACGCTCAGCCGGCCCAGGGCGGCGACGTCGGTGATGCCGTTGAGCGTGAGCATCGGGATGAGGGCCCGACGGGTGCCGGTGCCGTCGTAGGGGTGCACCAGACGCAGTTCCCCGCCGGATCCGGCGAGTTGACGCCCCAGGTCCGTGCGGCGCCACGAGGGGCGCCGCGATCGGCCGGCCTCGCCGTCGTCTGATATCCGGAACCGCACCAGGCCCCCTGCCGGCCCTCCGCTGCCGTGGCCGACGAGGAACGCCTCCGCGAGCTGCAACGGAACATGCCAGGAGAGCCGGCCGCGGCTCCGGCTGTGCAGCCAGTTCCCGGCCCCGCGACCGCTGTTGCCGCTTCCGCCGTACGGTGGCCGGGGTCCGGCACCCGGGCGGCTCCCGTCGTCCGGGGGCGGCGGTGGGGCATGAGAGATCATGGTGGGCTACCTGGGGGAAGGTCGAGCGGGGACATGGATGCCGCACCCGGGAACCGGCGATGGCGTTCCGGCCGGCATCGGCTGCCGGTCCGGGCCGCTCCGCCGGACTGACGGTGTGTCCGTCGATGGTGCGGACGCGGCGGGCGAGGGCGCCGGGCGGCACGACGGGAACGGGATCGGGCGAGGCCGCAGGCCCTGAGGAACCTCCGGCGGGCCGCGCCGGAGGCGGAGCCACCGGCCACCCGGCCGGGCCGACGTGCCCGTACGCGTCGCGGCCGGACCTCGGCCCCGCCCGCGCGAGCGCCCCCACCGCGTCGCGCCGGCCCGCGGTGCGCCGGCCCACGGTGCGCCGGCCCGCGGTGCGGCGCGGGCCGGCGGCCGCGAACGCCCCTTCCGTCAGGGGGCGCCCGATCCTGCGCCAGGACCCGGCGCAAGTCCAAGGCGAACATTCGTTTTTCCCGGAACGGACCACCCCGCCCACCGCGGGAGCGGTATGCGGGCAGGGCTCAACCGTGCACGTGCAGCGGCTTGCCCGCGAGAGCGAGGAACGCCTCCCCCAAAGCCTCGTTCTGGGTGGGATGCGCGTGCACGAGGGGGGCGACATCGCCCGGATGGGCTTCCCAGGCGACCGCGAGCTGCGCCTCCGCGATGAGCTCGCCCACCCTCGCACCGACCATGTGGACCCCCACCACCGGGCCGTCCTTCTCACGAACCAGCTTCACGAAGCCGGACGTACCGATGATCTGGCTCTTGCCGTTGCCCGCCAGGTTGTACTCGACGCTCTCCACCCGGCCGGCACCGAACCTCTCCTCGGCCTGCGCCTCCGTCAGGCCGACCGACGCGACCTCCGGGTCGGAGTAGGTGACGCGGGGGATGTGGGCCTCGGCGATCGGCGCCGGGGACAGACCGGCGATCTCCTCCGCGACGAAGATCCCCTGCTGGAAACCGCGATGCGCGAGTTGCAGACCCTCGACGATGTCCCCGACGGCGTAGACACCGGGTACCCGGGTCCGCAGGCCGGCGTCGACCTCGACGAATCCGCGGTCCAGCGTCACGCCGACGTCCTCGAAGCCCATCCCGGCCGTACGGGGTCCCCGTCCGACGGCGACCAGCAGGACGTCGGCCTCCAAGGGGTCGCCCGCCTCGAGACCGACCGAGACCCCGCTCGCGCTCTGCTCGACGGAAGCGACCCGGACGCCGGTGCGCACCGTGATCCCGCGTCGCCGGAAGGCGCGTTCCAGGGCCCTGCCGCAGGACCGGTCCTCGTTCGGGACCAGGCTCGGGAGCGCCTCCACGACGGTGACGTCGACGCCGAACGAGCGCCACAGGCTCGCGAACTCGACACCGATGACGCCGCCGCCCAGGATGATCGCGCTGCGCGGAAGCTCGGGCAGCGAGAGCGCCTCCGTCGACGAGAGGATCCGTCCCCCGAACGCGAGCCCGGGCAGGCTGCGCGCGACGGACCCGGTGGCCAGGACCACGGCCTCCGCCGCGGAGTAGACGACCTCACCGACCCGCACGGCCGTCGGCGACACCAGGCGCCCGCGTCCCCGGACCAAGGTCACGTCATGGGCCCCGACGAGTCCCTGCAGCCCCTTGTACAGGCGGTCCACGACACCGTCGCGATAGGCGTACACGCCGGGCACGTCGATGCCCTCGAAGGAGGCGCGGACGCCGATCGACGCGGCATGGCGCGACAGTTCGGCGACCTCGGCGGCGTGCAGCAGCGCCTTGGTCGGGATGCAGCCGCTGTGCAGGCACGTCCCGCCGAGCTTGTCCTCTTCGACGAGGGCGACGCTGAATCCCAGTTCCGCGCCACGGAGCGCGGTGGCGTAACCGCCTGATCCACCGCCGAGGACCACGAGGTCGAACGTGTTCTCGGTCATGCCGTGTTCTCCTTCTCCTTCGCCTCGCGTTCGCCGGTGCTCACAGCAGGATCCGGAGCGGGTGTTCGAGCACGTCCACGAACTCCTTCAGCCACTCGGCCGCGGTGGCGCCGTCCACCGCCCGGTGGTCGACGGCGAGGGTCAGCCGCAGCACGGACGCGACGACGACCTCGCCCTCCTCGACGACCGCCTCCTGCCGCACCGCGCCGACGGCCAGGATCGCGGCCTGCGGCGGGTTGATGATGGCCGCGAAGTCCTCGGTGCCGTACATGCCGAGGTTGGTGATCGAGATCGAGCCGCCCTCCAGTTCGTCCTGCCGGAGCCGGCGCTCCTTCGCCCGGGCGATCAGGTCCTTCGTCGCCGTGGCGACGCCGCTCATCGACAGGGAGTCCACACCGCGGATCACTGGGGTGACCAGACCGCCGTCGGTGGCGACGGCCACGGCGATGTCGACGTCCGAGAAGTGCCGCACCGAGGTGTCGTTCCACTGCACGTTCATCGCGGGCACGCCCGTGTGCGCGGCCGCGATCGCCTTGACGAGCAGGTCGTTGATCGACACCCGGACGCCCTGACCGGCGTTGATCTGCTGCCGCAGGGCGAGCAGCGCGTCGACGCGTGCGCTGCCGCGCACATAGAAGTGCGGCGTGTTCTGCTTGCTCTCCGTCAGCCGGCGGGCGATGGCCGTCCGCATCCGCGTGTTGGGCACGTCCACGAAGCGTGCGCCGGCCGCCGGAGCCGGACCCGCCGTGCTCTCCGCCCCGGTGTTCGCGGGCGCCGCCGCCTCCTGCCGGGCCGACCGGGCGGCGGCCGCCTCGACGTCGGGGCGCCGGATACGTCCGCGCGGTCCGCTCCCCACCACGGTGTTCAGATCGACGTCGAGCTCGCGTGCGAGACGTCGCGCCAGCGGACTGGCGAAGAGGCGCTCGCCCCCGTCGCGTACGGTCTCGGCGGCCGCCGGCTCTTCCGCCGAGGCCGAGGCCGAAGCGGGAGCGGGAGCCGACACCGAGGCCGCGGAAGCCGTCACCGGGGCCGCTCCGGCACCCAGCGAGGCGACCAGGTCGTCCACCGCGGACGCCGACTCGTCCGGCGCCCCCCAGACCGCGATCGGTGTCCCCACCTCGACCGTCGTGCCGGCATCCACCAGGAGGCGCAGGAGCACGCCGTCGCGCTCGGCCTCCACGTCGACCACGGCCTTCTCGGTCTCCACCGTGACGATCGGATCGCCGGCCTTGTAGGGGATGTTCACACCGACGTTCCAGGATTCCAGGATCGCCTCCTCGGTGTTGGCGGCGATCTCGGGCATGCGCAACAGCTCAGCCATGGTTCTGCTCCTGCGCGATCTCGCGGAGCTTGGCGACGACTTCCTCCGTGGAGGCGTACGCGGCACGCTCCAGCACCTTGCTGATGCTGGGCGACGCCTCGCCGCCCGTCACACGCTCGATCGGGGCGTCGAGCCAGTCGAACAGCCGCCGCTGGATCTCGTCCGCGAGCCATCCGCCGTAGGAGGTGCCGAGGGCGCCCTGCTCGGCGATGAGCACGTTGTTGGTCTTCCGCACGGATCGCGTGATCGTGTCCCAGTCCAGGCTGGCCCGGTCCAGCCAGCGCAGGTCGATGACCTCCGCGTCCACTCCCGTCTGTTCGACGGCGTCCAGCACGGCCGGGGTCATCGCCAGATAGGTGAGGATGGTCAGGGCCGCGCCCTCACGGCGTACGGCGGCCTTGCCTACCGGCAGGTGGTGGTCGTGGTTCTCCGGCAGTCCCGGCCCGGTCGAGTTGTACAGATCGACGTGTTCGAGGACCACGACCGGGTCGTCGCAGGCCAGGGCCGTGTTCATCAGGCCGACGTAGTCGAACGGCGTCGACGGCGCGACGATGCGCCAGCCCGGCGCCGTCGCGAAGATGCCGGCCGGGTCCATCGAGTGCTGCGATCCGTAGCCGGTGCCGGTGGCGACCTTGCTCCGCAGGACGAACGGCACCTTGCCCTCGCCTCCGAACATGTGCCGCGCTTTTCCGATCTGGTTGAACAGCTGGTCCGCCGCCACCCACATGAAGTCGGCGTACATGAACTCGACGATCGGGCGGTACCGGCCGTCCAGGGCGAGTCCGCCGCCGAGGCCGGCGAACGCGTTCTCCGAGATCGGCGTCCCGATCACGCGGTCGGGGAACGCCTCGCTCAGCCCGCGGGTGGCGCCGTTGGTGCCGCCGTTGAGCCGGTGTACGTCCTCCCCCATCACCACGACACGAGGATCGGTCTCCAGCCGTCGCCCCATCACCGCGGCCACGGCGCCGATGAACTTGACGTCGGTCAGGTCGTCGGCGAAGTCCTCGGCGTCGGTGAACTCGATCCCGGCCAGCTCGGACAGGTCGCCCCGGACGCCCTCGTCGACGAATGCCGGGTCCGGCCACTCCGAGGGCACGATGCGGCGTTCGCCGGGCTTGCCGCCCGGCCGCGGTTCCAGGATGACGTCGCCGAGTTCGGCCATCAGGCCCTTGGCGCGCTCGATCGTCTCCCCGACCGCCTTCTTGGTGAGGATCCTGCGTCGCACCAGGTGCCGCACCAGGGTGTCGATGGGGTCGCGAGCCCGCCACTGCGCTTCCTCCTCCCTGGTCCGGTACCGGAACGCCGAACCGGCGAAGGGACCGTTCTGGTGGAAGTAGCGGTAGACATCGGCCTCGATCATCGTCGGGCCGTCGCCGTTGCGCATGTGCGTGAGGGCCTGCTGCGTCACGAGGTACACGGCCAGCGGATCCATGCCGTCGACCTTCCAGCTCCGGATGCCGAAGCCCGGGCCCCGGCCCGACAGCCGGGGCTCGGCGGTGACTTCGGAGACATGGGTGGAGACGGCGTACAGGTTGTTCTCGACGAAGAAGCACATCGGCAGCGACCACGCCGCCGCGAGATTGAGGGTCTCCAGCGTGGATCCGATGTTGATCGCACCGTCGCCGAAGAACGTGAAGGCCACCGCTTCGGTGCCGGACTCCTTGTGCGCCCACGCGGATCCGGCCGCGAGCGGCACCCCGCCGCCGACGATCGCGTTCGTCCCGATCGCGCCGGCCTCGTGCCACTGGAGGTGCATGCTGCCACCCCGGCCGTGGCTGAAGCCCCGGTCGAGTCCGCATATCTCGCGCAGACAGCGCAGGAGCACGTCCCGCACGTCCTCGGGGAACGGCTTCGTCGGCTCGATCCCCTTCGGATGCAGATGGGCGAGCACCTTGGCGAGGAACTGGTGATGGCCGCGGTGCGACCCGTTCACGGTGTCCTCCGACGTCAGGGCGAAGCACGCCCCGACGGCCCCGCCCTCCTGGCCGATGCTGGAGTGCGCGGGACCGTGGATGAGTCCGTCCGCGGCGAGCTCCAGCACGTACTCCTCGAAGGCCCGGATCAGCACCAGCTGGCTGAACATGCCTGTCAGGAGGTCCGGGGCCGCGGCGTCCCAGTCGTCCTGGGTGACGACGAACTCCGACCACGCGGCGTTGGCTTCGAGTGTGTTTTCCGCAGGCATCGAGTGCCCCCTTCGATCAACCGGAGTGCATCGACCCTGCCACACGGTTGGATCCAATTACAAGGATCTACTCGACAGATTGCGGCATCGACGCCACCATGGCGGCAGTGTTCGGATCCAAAGGAGGAAGATCATGACTCTGCCCGGCCTCAGGCGCCTGGATCACATCGGCTTCACGGTGCCGGACCTGGACGAGGCGCACGCATGGCTCGTGGACGTCCTGGGGTGCGAGTACCTGTACTCGATCGGCCCGCTCAACGCGACGGACGACTGGATGTCGGAGCACCTGAACGTGGACCCGCGCACGGTCATGCGCCGGCTGAGCTTCTACCGGTGCGGCGAGCAGGCGGTGTTCGAGGTCTTCGCGTACCAGGCGGACGCACAGCGGAAGACCGTCCCGCGCAACAGCGACGTCGGCGGCCACCATGTCGCGCTGTACGTCGAAGACCTCGACGAGGCGGTGTCGTTCCTGCGGGCGCGGGGCGTTCCCGTGCTCGGCGACCCGACCGTCAGCGCCGGTCCGTCGCACGGGCAGCGGTGGGTCTACTTCCTCTCGCCGTGGGGAATGCAGTTCGAGCTGGTGTCGTATCCTGAGGGCAAGGCCTTCGACCGCGACCCGTCACAGTTCAGAGGTGACCGCTCTTGACCCCCGCGCACGCTCGCGATCCGCGCGGGTCGGACAGTGTCAGGAGCCATCACATCGCGGGCATCCTCCGCGAGGAGATCCTCGCCGGCCAACTGACGCCCGGCACCTGGCTGCGACAGGACGAGATCGCGGCGCGCCTGGGCGCGAGCCGGATCCCGGTCCGCGAAGCACTGCGGATCCTGGAGTCGGACGGCCTCACCGAGTCGTTCCCCAACCGGGGCTCGCGCGTTCCGATGCTCAGTCTCCAAGAGGTCAACACCTACTACCGGATGCGCGAACGCCTCGAGCCGCTGACCCTGATCGAGAGCCTCCCCCACCTCGCCGAGCACCACATCGATCGGCTGGAGGGCCTCCAGGACGAGATCGAGAACCAGAGCGACGTCAACCGGTTCCTCCTGCTGGACCGCGAGTTCCACATGACCACCTACGCGGGGTGCCCCAGCGACCACCTGCTGGCCATCACCGAGCGGCTCTGGAACTCCACCCAGCACTATCGCCGCGCGTTCATGGTGCTCACCGACCCCGACCGGGCCACCATCGTCAACGCCGAGCACCGGCTGATCCTCGACGCCGTGCGGCGCCGCGATCCCGAGGACGGCGAGCGGTATCTGACCGGGCACATCCGCCGCACGAGGGTCGAACTCACGGCGCACCCGGAACTCTTCACCGAGAAGCGCTGACCCAGTCGGGACGCCGGAGCTCCCGAGGAGCGAACCGGCGTCCCGCCGTGCGCTGCTCCGGCTCGGGCGCGCTTCCGGCCTCCGGGCGCGCGTTCCGGCCCCCGGGCGCCGGATGCCGATGCCCCCGCCCGCCCGGTGCCGACACCCGGCTCCCGTACCTCGTCGCGAGCTGTTCTCCGACGGGCATGACCCCCAGTAAATGTATCCAACTTGAGGCCATGAAGGGTGCCAGCGCCACAACACCCCTGGCGCACCACCCATAAGGGACCTACAGTGGATCCAATCAAGGTTCATGGATGCCCACGCCACGAGGAGAGCGCCGTGCCTATCGCCACCGTCAACCCCGCTACCGGTGAGCTCGTCGAAGAGTTCGCTCCACTCACCGAGGAACAGGTCGACCAGAAGCTGACGCGGGCACACGTCGCGGCCGAGACGCTCCGGGCGACCGACTTCGACACCCGCGCCGGATGGATGCGGGCGGCCGCGGACCTGGTCGAGGCCGAGGCGGACCTGACAGCGCCCATGCTGACCATCGAGATGGGCAAGCCGATCACGCAGGCCCGCGCGGAGGTCCTCAAGTGCGCCCAGGCGATGCGGTTCTACGCCGACAACGCCGAGACCCTGCTGGCCGACCAGCCGCTCGCCGACCCGCGGACGGTCAGGGCCTCGGCCGCCTACACCTCCTACGAGCCCCTCGGCGTCGTTCTCGCCGTGATGCCGTGGAACTATCCGATGTGGCAGGTGATCCGCTTCGCCGCGCCCGCGCTGATGGCCGGCAACGTGGGCCTGCTCAAGCACGCCTCGAACGTCCCGCAGTCCGCGTTGTACCTCGACACGCTCTTCGAACGGGCGGGCTTCCCGGCCGGGTCGTTCCAGGCGCTGCTCATCGGAGCGGCCGACGTCGAAGCCGTCGTCCGCGACCGGCGCGTCGCCGCCGTCACGCTCACCGGTTCCGAGCCGGCCGGGCGGTCGATCGCCGCGGTCGCGGGCTCGGAGGTGAAGAAGGCCGTGCTGGAGCTGGGCGGATCCGATCCGTTCATCGTGCTGCCCTCCGCCGACGTCCGCGCCGCGGCCCGGACCGCCGTGACCGCGCGCACGATGAACAACGGCCAGTCGTGCATCGCGGCCAAGCGGTTCATCGTCCACACCGAGGTGTACGACGAGTTCGTCGAGGCCTTCGTCGCGGGCACGAAGGCGCTGACCGTCGGCGACCCGCTCGACGAGGACACCGAGATCGGGCCGATCGCCACGGAGTCGGGTCGGCGCGAGCTCGCCGAACTGGTCGACGACGCCGTCTCGAAGGGTGCCGTGCTGCGGTGCGGCGGGTCGGCGGTCGGTACCGAGGGGTGGTTCTTCGAGCCGACGGTGCTGGAGGAGGTCACCTCCGGGATGCGGGTGTACCGGGAGGAGGCCTTCGGTCCGCTGGCCGTGGTCCACCGGGTCGACGACATCGAACAGGCCGCGGAGCTCGCCAACGACACGGCCTTCGGCCTCAGCTCGTCGGTGTGGACCACCGACCCCGACGAGGAGCGGTTCCTGATCCCCCGGCTCGAGGCGGGCGCCGTCTTCGTCAACGGCATGAGCGTCTCCTACCCCGAGCTGCCCTTCGGCGGCGTGAAGGACTCGGGCATCGGCCGCGAACTCGCCGCGGAGGGCATCCGGGAGTTCTGCAACCTGAAGACGGTCTGGAAGGGCTGACGCGCACCGCCGGCACCCCACCGCAGGACACAGGACCTCAGGACGCCCGCCGATCGGCGGGCGTCCTGGCCGTTCCCGGCACGCGGGTCGCGCGGGTTGTGCGCGTCGTGCGGGTCGTGCGCGTGCACGGAGTGGGGCCGCCGCACCTCAGGTGCCCCGGGTCCGCCACCGCGCTCAAAGCCGGGCTTCCGCCCAGCGGTCCAGCGTCTCGCTCTTGTCGTCGTAGGTGAGCCAGGTCCCGTCGCCGAGCGGGCGCGCATAGCTGTCGACAGGACCCGTGGGATACCCGACCGCCCCGCGTATCTCCAGGGTGCGGGCGTCGAGCAGCCAGTGGCAGGCCTGTTCGGGTTCCTCGGCGGAGTCGATCGTCGAGGCGATGACGGTGCCGGCGTCCACGAAGCCGCAGCCGTAGTCCCAGCAGGGTGGGTCCTCGTCGTCGGCCGCCTCGGCCGAGACCTCTGCGAGCACGGTGCCGTCCAGGGCATGCAGTCGCAGGTCCCATCCGCTGTGCTCGACGCTCAGGAATCCGGGATGCCCCGCGTGGACGTCCCTCAGGATGCGGTCCATGCCCTCGTTCAGATCCCAGCCGGTCAGCTCGCCGCCGTCCAGGCGTGCCCAGTGCAGCAGGACACCGTCCTGGCCCATGCCGATGCACAGGCCCATGTGGACACCGTCCGGGTGGGACAGATGATGCGAACCGGATGCCGCGCTGCCCAGCGGCAGCCGGGCCAGCTCCCGTCCGTCCCGGGCGTCCAGGACGACCCAGCGCTCCTCCCAGTCGTCCTCCGCCGGCCCGGACAGGACATGCGCCCAGACGAGCCGGCCGTCGTCCGAGACCCGGCAGGATCCGTGCTCGCTCCCGCGGCACACCTCCTGCTCGTCCCCCGTGTGCGGGTGGTCCATCTCGGGCCCCCAGCAGGCGTGACGGTACTCCCACAGAGTCTCGCCGCCCCTGCCCACCGCCCGTACCGCGCGCTGGCCCGAGAACACGGCGAACGTGCCGTCGGGACTCACCGAGTGCACGCCGTGTGTCCACCCCGGCCAGGGAAGGGGGAAGACGGCGGCCGGCGCGCGGTCACCCGCGAACAGCTCGTCCAGGTCGTGGACCTCCAGCTCGCGCCCGTTGCCGAGGAGGGCACGGTACGAACCTCCCCCGCGGCTCTCCAACGCGAAGCCGTGGACGAGCGCGCCCCCACCCGGCAGCCGTACCGAGTCGCGCAGTTGTGCGGTGATCGACATACCCCGACGGTAGCGGGCCCCACTGACAGCGCGGCGGGGGGGCGGTACGGCCGGGGTCCCTCGACCCGGGGGCCCGCGCTTACGCCGACCCCGCGGACGCCGGATCGGCGGTGCACGGGAGTACCCGCCCGCCGATGGCGCCCCGCGGGAGTGCCGGCTCGGCCGGACCGCCGCGGGATGGAGTGGGAGGTCAGAGGACCCGGAGGATGTCGTCGACGCGGTCCTTGGCGTCGCCGAAGAGCATGGCGGAGTTGTCGCGGTAGAAGAGGGGGTTCTGGACGCCGGCGTAACCGGAGGCCATGGAGCGTTTGAAGACGATGACGTTCTCGGCGTTCCAGACCTGGAGGACGGGCATGCCGGCGATGGGCGAGGACGGGTCCTCGGCCGCGGCGGGGTTGACGGTGTCGTTGGCGCCGATGACGAGGACCACGGAGGTCGCATCGAAGTCGTCGTTGACCTCGTCCATCTCCAGCACGATGTCGTAGGGCACCTTGGCCTCGGCGAGCAGGACGTTCATGTGACCCGGCAGCCGGCCCGCGACCGGGTGGATGCCGAAGCAGACCTTGACGCCTCGCTCCCGGAGCTTGCGCGTCAACTCGGCTACGCCGTACTGGGCCTGGGCCACGGCCATGCCGTAGCCGGGGGTGATGATCACCGAGTCGGCCGATCCGAGGAGCTCGGCGACGCCCTCGGCGGTGATCTCGCGGTGCTCTCCGTAGTCCTTGTCGTCGGCCGGGCCGGCCTCGATGCCGAACCCGCCGGCGATCACGGAGATGAAGGAGCGGTTCATCGCCTTGCACATGACGGAGGACAGATAGGCGCCGGAGGAGCCGACCAGCGCGCCGGTGATGATCAGCAGGTCGTTCTCCAGCAGGAATCCCGACGCCGCGGCCGCCCAGCCGGAGTAGGAGTTGAGCATCGACACGACGACCGGCATGTCACCGCCGCCGATCGAGGCGACCAGGTGCCACCCCAGGGCCAGGGCGACGATCGTGACCGCCACCAGCAGCCACAGCGCCGGGTCGATCACGAACCACGTGGTCAGCACGGCGAACGCGCCCAGGGCCGCGAGGTTGAGCTGGTTCTTGCCGGGCAGCATCAGCGGGGCCGACTTGATCCGCGCCGAGAGCTTGAGGAACGCCACGACCGAGCCGGTGAAGGTAACCGCGCCGATGAAGACGCCGATGAACACCTCGGCGGAATGGATCCCGAGCAGATCCTGAGCCCGCAGCACCCCGGCCTCGGCACTGCCCGGGCCGTCCAGGGTGGCCTCCACGTGCAGATAGCCGTTCCAGCCCACCAGCACCGCCGCCAGGCCCACGAAGGAGTGGAGCAGCGCGATCAGTTCGGGCATCCCGGTCATCTCCACGACCCGCGCCCGCCACAGACCGATGGCCGCACCGACCGCCACGGCGCCGATGAGCAGCGCCAGGCCGACTCCGGAGATGCCGTGGTCGACCGCCAGCACGATCGTCGCGGTCAGGGCCACCGCCATGCCGGCGATGCCGAAGGTCTTGCCGGCCTTGGCGGACTCGTGATGGGACAACCCGGCCAGCGCCAGGATGAAGAGCAGGGCCGCGACGATGTAAGCGGCCGCCGCGCCGGTCTCGACAGTCATCAGATCAGACATGGCAGAGCCCTTCAGCTTCTCGAGAACATGGAGAGCATCCGGCGGGTCACCGCGAAGCCACCGAAGATGTTGACCGAGGCCAGCAGGATCGCGATCGTCGCGAGCGTGGTGACCGCGCCGCCGTTCGGGGCCTCACCGTGACCGATCTGCATCAGGGCGCCGACCACGATGATTCCCGAGATCGCGTTGGTGACGCTCATCAGCGGCGTGTGCAGGGCGTGGTGGACCTGCCCGATCACGTAGTAGCCGATCACGATCGCCAGCGCGAACACCGTCAGGTGTCCCAGCAGCGCCGGCGGGGACAGGGCCGCGAGCAGGAACAGCACCGCGGCACCGACCCCGACCAGGGCGAACCGACGCCGGGCCGAGACCGGTGGCCCGGCTTGGGGGCCGGCCGGCTTCGCCGCCGGGGGCGCGGGGGCGGCCGCCGGGGCGGCGGACACCTGGACCGGCGGCGGCGGCCAGGTCGACTCGCCGTCGCGCACCACGGTCATCGACCGCTGCACCACGTCGTCGAAGTCCAGCACGAGCCGGCCGTCCTTGGCCGGGGTCATCAGTTTGATCAGGTTGACCAGGTTGGTGCCGTACAGCTGGGACGCCTGTGCGGGCAGCCGGCCGGGCAGGTCGGTGTAGCCGATGATCGTCACACCGTTCTCCGTGACCACCGCCCGGTCCCTGACGGTGCCCTCGACGTTGCCGCCGTTCGCGGCGGCCAGGTCCACGATCACGCTGCCGGACCGCATCGACGCCACCATCTCGGCGGTGATCAGCGTCGGCGCCGGACGGCCGGGAATCAGTGCCGTCGTGATCACGATGTCCATCTCCGTGATCCGGTCCGTGTACAGCCGGGCCGCGCGGGTGTTGTAGTCCTGCGACATCTCCTTGGCGTAACCCGTCGCCGACACCTCCACCTCGCCGGTGTCCTCGACCTCGACCGAGAGGTACTCGCCGCCCAGCGACCTGACCTGGTCGGCGACCTCGGGCCGCGGGTCGGTGGCGTACACGATGGCCCCCAGGCTTCCCGCGGCACCGATCGCGGCCAGACCCGCCACGCCCGCGCCGCAGACCAGGACCTTGGCCGGCGGCACCTTGCCTGCGGCCGTCACCTGGCCGGTGAAGAAGCGGCCGAAGGCATGCGCCGCCTCCACCACCGCCCGGTAGCCGGCGATGTTCGCCATCGACGACAGCACGTCCAGCGACTGCGCTCGCGAGATGCGGGGCACCGCGTCCATCGCCAGCGCCGTGATCGGCCGCTGTGCCAGGTCCTCCACCAGCGCGGGATCGAACGCCGGGCTCATGATGCCCACGACGGTCGCTCCCGGCTTCACCCCGTCCAACTGCTCCGGCGAGAGGGCGTTCACGCCGAGCACGACGTCCGCCGCGAGCGGGTCGCCGAGCCCCGCACCGGCCCCGGTGTACGCCTCGTCCGGGAAGCTCGACCGCGCCCCCGCACCCGGCTCCACCACGACGTCGTATCCCAGCTTGACCAGCTGGACCACCGTGGCGGGAGTCGCGGCAACGCGCGTCTCGCCACGGCGGGCTTCGCTCACGATTCCGATCAGCATTCCCCAACTCCAGGGTGTCGATGTTGCAGGGCACGCGGCGGACAGCCGTGTGCGCCGAAACAGGAGCGCCATCCAAGGCGTCGGGGCCTTGGATGGCGTCTGCCTGGCGGCCCGGGATCAGGCGACGGGCTTCGACAACCCGCCGTCGACGCGCAGCACCTGACCGGTCACGTACGAGGCGTCGTCGGACGCCAGGAACGCCGCCGCGGCGCCGATCTCGGTGGGCTCGGCCCAGCGGTTGAGCCGGATGCCGAGCGCCTGGACCATGCCGGCCCGGACCTCCTCGGGCGCCTTGCCCTGCTGCTGGGCCATGGCCTCGGTCTTGGTGAGCCAGCCCTCGGTCTTCGTCATCCCCGGGGAGATGGCGTTGACCCGGATGTTCTCGGCCGCCGCCTCGGTCGCCAGGTAGCTCGTGAGGGCGACCACGCCCGCGTTCACGATGGCCGTGGGACCGGTGTTCGGGATCACCGCGTGCGCGGTCGCGCCGACGACATTGACGATGCTGCCACTGCCGGTCCGGCTCAGGTACGGCAGAGCCGCCTGCGAGACGCGCAGGAACCCGATCAGCTTCGTGTCGAAGGCGGACGCGACGATCTTCTCGTCGGCCTTCTCCAGGGGGGAGGGAGCGAGCTGCGGACCCGCGTTGTTCACGAGGATGTCAAGGCTGCCCTGCCACGCGTGCACGGCGGCCAGCGCGCTGTTGACGGACTCTGCGTCGGTGACGTCCACGACGATGGGGAGCACGTCCTCGGCACGGCCGTCGGCGGTGAGACGGCCGGCCGCGGCCTTGACCGCCGCTTCGTCCCTGGCGGCGATCGCCACCTTGGCGCCGCGCTCGAGCAGCGCCTGTGCGATGGCGAAGCCCAGGCCTCGACTACCACCGGTCACGAAAGCCGTGCGGCCCTCCAAGTTCCAACCTGCGGCCATGTTCGGTTCCTCCAGTCAGCGCTTTGTTGCTTCCGCGAAGAGTCGATCCGAAGCGCCGAGGCCGCGGCAAGCGCGGTTAACGCGGGGTTCACAGGCGGACCGCCGGGCCGGCCGGCGGCTTCCGGCCGGGTAACGGCGCGAGGCGACACTGAGCCGTGCGCAGCCTGCTCCGAGCTGAACACCGGCTGAACCCACGCGCGCCGGACCGCTGCCGGTGGTGCGCATGCGTCACTCCCCCACCCGCGACTTCCGCATGGCAAAGGACTTGTGATGGCGATTCCGACGTTTGGACCGAACGCGGTCGACTGGGAAACCCGCGTCGACATGAACAGGCTCCGCGACGAGCGGCTGGCACGTCTGCGGACGTCGTTGGAGCAGTCCGACCTGGGCGCCGTCCTGGCCTTCGACTTCGCCAACATCCGCTACATGACCTCGACCCACATCGGCACCTGGGGAATCGACAAGATGATCCGGTTCTCCCTGCTGGTCAGGGGCGGGGAGCCGATCGTCTGGGACTTCGGTTCGGCCGCGAAGCACCACCAGCTGTACAACCCGTGGCTGGACTACTCCAAAGCCCACTCGGACGGCGATCCGCACGGAGCCCACCACGGCGCCGACGCCCGCAACCCGAGCGGCGCCCGCGCCGGCATCTCCACCCTGCGCGGCGCCATCAACCCCCTGGTCGGGATGGCCGACTCCGTCGCGCGGAAGATCAAGCACGAGCTCGAGCTCTACGGGCTCCTCGGTGAGCCGATCGGTGTCGACGTCATCGAGCTCCCGGTCCTGAAGGCCCTGCAGGACGCGGGCATCACGGTGGTCGACGGCCAGCAGGTGTTCCTGGAGGCGCGGCGCATCAAGACGCGCGACGAGATCCATCTGCTCACCCACGCCGCCTCGATGGTCGACGCCGCCTACGAGAACCTCTACGAGTTCCTCCGGCCGGGTGTGCGCGAGAACGAGTGCGTCGGCGTGGTGGCCAAGACCCTCTACGACCTCGGCTCGGAGTTCGTCGAAGGTGTCAACGCGATCTCCGGGGAGCGGTGCGCCCCCCACCCCCATGTCTTCTCGGACCGCATCGTGCGGCCCGGGGACCCGGCCTTCTTCGACATCCTGCACAGCTACAACGGCTACCGCACCTGCTACTACCGCACGTTCGCCGTCGGCAGCGCCTCCTCCGCCCAGCGCGACGCGTACACGCGGTGCCGCGAGTACATGGACGAGGCGATCAGCCTGGTCCGGCCGGGGGCCACCACGGCCGACATCGTGTCGGTGTGGCCGACGGCGCAGGAGTTCGGGTTCGCCGACGAGGAGGCGGCCTTCGCGCTCCAGTACGGCCACGGTGTCGGGCTGTCGATCTGGGAGAAGCCGGTCTTCTCCCGGCTGGTGTCCCTCGAGCACCCCGAGGTGCTCGAGGAGGGCATGGTGTTCGCGCTCGAGACCTACTGGCCGTCGAAGGACGGCTGGGGCGCGGCCCGGATCGAGGAGGAGCTCGTGGTGACCGCGGACGGCTGCGAGGTCATCACCAAGTTCCCCGCGGAGGAGCTTCTCGTCGCCGGCCAGCGCTACTTCACCGTGTCGGGGCCGCTGCCGACGGAGCGCGACTCCCAGTCGCACCTGAACACGTTCGCGGGGACCCGGTCCGGCCCCCGGAACGACTCCGCCGACCTCTGACGGGGCGGCCGGCCTCCACCGGACGAGGCCGAGGACACCCCCGCACAGCCGGCCGGCACCTTCCTCCCCGCCCCGGGGCGGTGGAAGGTGCCGGCCGGACCGCGTTCGGCCTGGACCCCACCGGGAGCGTCTCCCGGTGGGGTCGGCCGTTCACGGGACGCCGAGGCGGCCTCGGCCGCGTGTGCGGGGGCGATGCGCGACAGCACGGCGGCGACCGTGGAGAGCGAAGGCGGGGGGCACCGGCCGGGAGAAGGCCGACGGGACCGGGGACGGCGACCGGCTCGGCGCGGGGCCCGGGCATGGCGCCGCCGGTGCGGCCGCGGGTACGGGGCGGGGGGCGGCCGGGGCGGGGGCCGGGCGACCGAGCGGGCCGCTGGTGTGACGGCGCGCCGCCGTCCGGTCAGCGAGTGGTCTCGGGGGCGATGTTCTTGTTGAAGCGGAGCAGGTTGTGCGGGTCCCAGGCGGCCTTGACCGAACGGAGCCGCCGGTGCTTGGCCTCACTGCCGTGCACCCCGCGCCGCCACTCCTCGCCCAGATCGTCGGTGAGGTTGGCGTAGCCGTTGGTCAGCGCGTGCGGCCGCATCGCCTCGGTGAGGGCGGTCGCCCAGTCGTCGTACGGCGCGTCGCGGTCGGCCGTGTCCCACTTGCAGATGGCCTCCCACAGCCAGGCGGCTCCCTCGCGGGAGAAGGCCATGGCGTCCTCGTCGACGTCCTCGGATATCGCGCCGCCCATGAAGGACAGGTTGATCGAGTAGACGTCGCCGGGGATCGACGGCACGGTCGCGACGTGCTCCAGGAGCACGTCGACGGCGTCGGCGGTCAGCGCCGGCAAATAGCCGCCCCGCAGGTTCATGCGCATGCCGTAGGGGGCGACGGCGTCGAGCATGCTGTTCGCCTTCACCCACGTCGTCGTCGCGACCAGGTCGGCGAGCGGTCGGCCGAGCGCGGCGAGCGGCCCGACGACCTCGGAGGCGGCGGCGGGCTCCCCGGTGTAGACGACGACGAGGATCAGCACCGGCTTCCCGTGCACCTCCCCCGGCAGCATCGGCAGAGGGGGAGCGGGAGCGATCGCGACCAGCAGTCCCAGCTCCCGCGGCGCGGTGGCCAGGTGCGCCGACAGCTTGCCGAGAACGTCGGCGGCCTGGTCGAGCGGGAAGATCAGTTGCCCGGCGACGACGTCGGGACCGACCGGGTGCGCCCGGTACTCGAGCGAGGTGACGACCCCGAAGTTGCCGCCCCCGCCGCGCAGCGCCCAGAACAGCTCGGGGTTCTCGGTCCGGTCGGCGCGGACCTTGCGGCCGTCCACGGTGATCACGTCGCAGGCCAGCAGATTGTCGACGGTGGCGCCGTAGCGGCGCATCAGGAACCCGATGCCGCCGCCCAGGGTCAGTCCGGCGATGCCGGTGCTGCTGACCGTCCCGGCGGGTACGGCCAGGCCGTGCCGCTGCGCGGCGGCGTCCATCTCCCCGAGGGTGACGCCCGGTTGGGCCCGTACGACGCGGGTCTCCGGGTCGACGGTGACCGTCCGCATCGCGGAGAGGTCGACGACCAGTGCGCCGCCGGGCATCGCATAGCCGTCGGAGCCGTGCCCGCCGCTGCGTACGGCCACCGGGATGCCGTGTGCGGAGGCGTAGCGCAGGACGGTCGCGACGTCCGTCTCGTCGGCGCACCGGGCGATCAGCGCGGGGCCGTGGTCGGCGGCTCGGCCCTGGTACAGCGCGCGCGCCGCGTCGTAGCGGTCGTCGGTGGGGCGCAGCACCGCGCCGCGGAAGTCGGTGGGGAAGTCGGAGTAGGAGCGGGGTTCTGTCGACACGCTCATGAGGCCTCCTGCGTCAGGGACGCACAAGTAACCGGAAATTCAATTTCCGCTTGCGTCGACAGGACAGTAACATCGGTGGCAAATGAGCCCGTTGACACCCCCTGGCGATCGGCCGCTGCGCGCCGACGCACGCGAGAACGTCCGCCTGATCCTGCAAGCCGCCCGGGAGGTCTTCGCCGACCGCGGTTACGAGGTGTCCATCGAGGCGGTCGCCCGCCGTTCCGGAGTGGGCATGGGCACCGTCTACCGTCACTTCCCGAGCAAGAACGCCCTGGTCGAACGGGTGGCGATCGACGTCATGATAGAGACGTCCGCCGAGATCCGACGCCTGTCGGAGATCGAGCCCGACCCCTGGGTGGTCTTCACGCGGGTGGTGCGGTACATCGCACAGGCCCGCAGCAGCCAGTTGTTCCCCGTCAGCCGGAGGCGGACGACGGAGCCGGGGCCCGAACTCGTCGCGGCCCGGGAGGCGCTGCTGACGGGCTTCGCCGACGTGGTGACGCGGGCCCAGGACGCCGGGAGCCTGCGCGCGGACGTCACCGTGTTCGACCTCGTCCTGATGCTCAACTCCATTCCGGCCCGGATCCCGGACGACGAGACGAGCGGCCCCTCACTGGATCTGGCGGGCCGCCAACTCGGCGTCCTCCTCGACGGCCTGCGTTCCCCGGGGGGAGAGTCGCTGCCGTCACCAGGTGCCGACCGGCGCGACCTGGACCGGTTCTTCCACACGCGCTTCGGCCTCTGAGCCGACCCCGGCGGGGCCGGTCCTGGCAGGTCCCGGCAGGTCCTGGGCGCGCCGAATCACTGCCCCCCGCGGCGATTTCGGATCCATTCCGCCTCATCTCGGCCAGGAATTCCCGGGCATGGGTTGAATGTGGATCCATCTCCTGTCATGGTGGGGACTGACAGAACCCGGAGAGCCTTGACAGGCCCGGCGCCGCGGGGTGACGTGCGAAGCGCCTCGGGCCGAACGGCGCACCAGCGAGCGTGACCGCTGAGCGCCGGCCCTCGCCGGGCACGACACCGCCTGCGGCTCACGCCGACGTCACCACTGTTTCCTCGTCCGAGGCGCCGAGGTGCCTCCTCCCGATGGCCCGGGCGCCACCTCGGTATCTCGGACGAGGTCCGCCCTCCCGCTGCCGGCGGTCGGCGAGCTCCACGGCCCCGCCGGAGGCAGGGTGCGGGCACCGCGACTTGCACGACGCGCCCCGCCCGTCCGCGGGCCCCGGCCCGCGTCGCCGAGCACCCGCCGCGGACCGCGACGTGACGTCCAGAGCGCTGAAGGACACCATGAGCCAGCCCGAGCAAGACCCTCAAACGAAGACTCCCCCTGTCGCATGGAGCGCGGCACTGCGCGGTGCCGTACGGGGCAGGGCGATGGCGCAGACGGCCACGGCCGCCCTGATCGTCGGGTCGACTCTGTTCATGGTCAACCTGTACGCGCAGGTCAGGGGAGGCCCGTTCACATGGGTGCTCGCGGTGCGCGTCGTCCTGACCTTCCTCGTGCCGTGGCTCAACGCGACGATGGGGATCGCCATCGGCCTGCGAAGACCCGGCGCGCCACCGCGTCGCCCGGCCGTGACCCCGGCCACGGCCGCTCCCCCGCAGCCCGCTCCGTGTCCTCACCCCAAGCCGGCTGTCTCCACGCAGAATTCGTAGAAAGGCCATACCCATGTCACTGGTGCCGCTGCTCGCTTCCGCCGAGTTCTCCTCGGTCGACCAACCCGCTCTCGCCCAGGGGCTGAGTGCCTACGGCGACGTACTGAACACCTGGGCGGGCATCGGGAACAGCCCCGGTCTGCTCGCCGCCTACCTTCCCTTCCTGAGGCAGGTCAACGGCCCGGGCGCGCTGGGGGGACGCGTGAAGGAGCTGGTCGCCGTGCGCGTCGCCGTGCTCAACCACTGCCGCTACACCACGAGTCACCGCTGCGCGTCGGCGCTCGCCAAGGGCGTGTCGGCCGACGAGCTCGCGGCCGTCGCCGGCGGCGAGGTCGAAGGCTTCACCAAGCAGGAGCAGCTCGCCCTCCGGCTGGCCGAGGAGATGACCGTCGCCCTGCCGACGGTGCCCGTGGAGAGCGGCCTCACCGGAGTCTCGGCCGATGTCCGCGACGACGCCCAGCGCGTCTTCGACGCGGCGCAACTGGTGGAGCTCGTCATGTGCATCAGCCTGTGGAACGCCCTGGCGCGCTTCCACCGGGTCATGGACTTCGAGCTGGACATGCCGGAACCGCCCGCGGCTGTGGCAGCCCGGCTCTGAGAGCACACCTGCGCGAGGCCGGTCGGACGGGAGTCCGGCCGGCCTCGCGTTGTGCCCGGCGCGCGAAATCCCGCCCGCGCACCGGGACTCGGGTGGGGCCGCTCCGGGCCGTCCCTGTCGCCTCACCCGGCCTCGGAACCGGGCTTGCCGGAGGCGTCCGTACCTCCGGCAAGCCCGGCTCCCCCGGACCACGCGGGGCGGTGGGACCGGTCAGGCGGGGAGCAGGCCCGCCTCGCGCTGCAGCCGGACGAGGAGGGACATGAAGTCCAGCTCGCCCAGGCCGGTCGAGATGCACGCCTGGAGCAGCTGCTGCACGACACCGGTGACCGGCAGCGGAACCCCGCCGGCAGCCGCCGCGTCGAGGGCGAGGTCCAGGTCCTTGCGCATGAGCCGGGAGCTGAACGTCGACGTGTAGTCGTCCGCCAGCAGCGGCCCGATCTTGTACTTCACCAACGGCGACGCGACCGCCGAAGCGGCGACGACCTCCAGGAGCCTGTCCCGTTGCACGCCGTGGGACTCGGCCAGTGCGACGCACTCGGCGAGGAGTTCGGCCGTCCCGGCGACCATCAGATTGAGTGCCAGCTTGATGATGCGGGCGGCATCGCCCTCGCCGGCGTAGAACACATGGGGGCCGATGTCGCGGAGCAGACTCTCCGTGGCCGTGAAGACGGCGTCCTCACCCGACGCGATGACCGTGAGGTTCCCGGCACGCACGACCCCCGGGTTCCCGCTCACGGGAGCGCGCAGGTAGCGAATGCCGCCGGCCTCGGCCGCGACGGCCACCTCATGGGAGACCTCCGCGGAGACGGTGCTCATGTCGACGAGGGTCCGTCCCTTGCCGGACGCGGCGTGGACGAGCCCTCCGTCGGGCGCGAGCGCGACGTCGGCCAGGGCACGGGAGTCCGCGACCATCGTGATGCAGACCTCCGACCGGTCCCACGCCTCACCGGGGGTGTCCAGCTCGGTCGCGCCCAGTGCCACCAGGCCGTCCGCCCTGCCCTTCGAGCGATTCCAGACGCCGACCTGGTGGCCTGCGCCGATGAGCCGTTCGGCGATGGCGGTTCCCATCTGGCCGAGACCCAGCACGGATACGTTCACGTTCATCTCCTGGAGACACGTTGCGCGACATGCGCAAGGGGTTGTTGATCTCACCCGGGCCCGGCACCTCACGGTGACGTGCGGTGCGGACCCGGGTGCCTGGTGGGATCCCTCTAGACCGCTGCGGAGAGCTGCCAGTCGAATGCGAGCTGCGCGTGGGAACGGGGGTCGCACAGGCTGCCGAATCTCCCGGCGAAGTACACCAGGGGGTCCGAGTCGGCGGCGTAGCCGCAGCTGACCACCTCGCCGAGGAAGATCGTGTGGTCTCCCCCGGCGACCTCCTCCGCCACGTCGCAGGCGAAGTAGGCGACCGCGCCGTCGACGACGGGAAGTTCGTGGTCGGTACGCAGGCCCATGCCGGCGAACTTGTCGTCGCACCGGCTCGCGAACCGCAGCGCGTGGTGCTCCTGCCCCCGTGACAGGACGCTGACGGCGAAGACCCCGGAGCCGGAGATCGCGTCCCTCGTCGCGAGGGTGTTGCCGACGCACACCAGCAGCATGAGCGGATCCAGCGAGACGGACGCGACGGCGCTGGCCGTCATCCCCGCCGGTCCGTCCGGCGTCCTGGTGGTCACGATCGTGACCCCGGTCGTGAACCGAGCCATTGCCCCGCGGTAGATGGCGGACATGTCCTGCGCGGTCGATCTACCCATGGTGCCCTCCGTTGCCTGTGACGAGATGGCTTGAGCACCGCCTGGGACCAGGCGGCCTGAACGTGGCCGACGACGTGTCCGCCGGCACGGAACCGGCGCGGGTCTATCGGCGCAGTTGCGTGACCAGTCGGCGAACCTCGTCGGACGGCGGTACCCCGAGTTCCCGCATGCGCACGGCGTAGCGCTGGTAGAGCGCCAGCACGGCGTCGTCGCTGCCGCTGGCGTGCGCGAGCTGGATGGCCAGCCGCCAGGCCTGCTCGCGGTACGGGTCCTCGCGCAGCACGTAGTCGACCAGTCCCCTGGCCTGGCGGTAGCGGTTCATCCGATACGCGAGCTTGGCCGCGTCGACCCGGGCCGACAGGAAGGTCTCGGCGAGGATCACACGCCGCTCGGCGACCCACGCACCCGAGACCGTCGCGAGGTACGGCCCCCTCTCGACACTGCTGAGAGCGTGCGACAGCGTCTGGAGGCGGATCTCGCCGTCCTGTCTCCCGGCCTGGGCGATGAGGTCGACGGCCCGCTGTGCCGAACCCATGGCCAACGCGGGGCCGACCAGCCGGAAGACGTCGCCGTCCTGTGTGGGGCTCAACTCCTCGGGCAGGACCTCGCGAAGCCGGTAGAGCGCCTGCCGCAGGTAGTTGCGGCCGGCGGCGTCGTTGCGGCCGCCGAAGAGCGCTCCGAGCAGCTCCTCGCGGGTGGCTCTGCGGTCGGGTCTGCCGAGCAGATAGCTGAGCAGCTCGACGCTCTTGGTCAGACGTGGCTGGGCCGAGTTCCCGTCGACGGTCAGGGCCGGCTCGCCGAACTCCTCGAGCACGAGGCGGGGGGTGCTCACGTTCACACGGACGGGATGCGGGCCCGACAGGGCCGCGAGGATCTCGTGCCACGGGGACATCCGACTGGACTTGGTGTCCGCGGCCCTGGCCGCGACCGCCGGCATGTCCGCCAGGGCCGTCAGCAGCAGATGCTGAGATCCGTGCGTCGAGGCCGAGGCGATCGCGAGATCGGCCGTGGCGTCGGACTCGTCCTCCAGGCCGAGCCGCCACTGTGCCTCGGCCAGGTACACCGCGGCCGTGGGGAGATCGAGATGGCGGTCTCCCTTCTGCATGCTCAGGACGCATTCCGCGAGGAGCTCGCGCGCCTCGGCGTCCTTGTCCTGCAGCAGCATCGACAGGCCCGACCACATCTGCCAGGTCTCCCGGGTGAGGATGTACTCCGAGGCCCCGCCCGCGGCCGCCTCCGCCAGCACGCGGTCGGCACGTCGCGTGTCGCCCTCCAGGCGCAGCCACAGCTTGGCCTCGACGAGCAGGCTCATGTTCCGGTAGACCTTCGAGCCGGTCGACGCGATGAGGTCCCTGCCGCGCTGGATGGACGCGCAGGCCTCCTCGCCGCGGCCGAGGTCGAGCATCAGGTCGACGGCGTCGACGGCGTGCAGCCAGACCGGTTGCGACGAACCGCTGCGCGGCTCGAACATCGACATCGCGGCGTCGAGCCGCCCGGTGACGCGCAGCGCCGCGACCACCCACGGGCCGCCGAGAATCGTCCGCCACGGATCGAACGAACCCGGGTCGTCGAGTCCTTCGAGGCGACCGCGCATGAAGGCCAGCCGCATCAGCAGACCGTCGACCGGCCCGGAGGGCGTGGGCGAGTACTCGGGGAACGGCGGCGGCTCCTCCCCGGTGGCGAGCGCGATCAACGTGTGCGCGATGAGCCAGTTCCGGCCCGGTGACAACTGGTCGGCGACGGACCGCGCCTCCTCGAGCCGCCCGGAGTGCCACAGGCACCAGCAGGCCAGGACATGGGCCTCCTCGAAGTCGGGGGCCCCCGGCTCCGGCAGCCATCCGTATCCGTGGCGGTCGACGAGTTCCACTCCGCGATCACACTGCTCGAGCGCGAACGCCACGCGCAGGATGACCGATCCGATCTCCGGGGTCGGGGTCCTGACCGACGCTCCCAGCGCGTCGAGCCACCGTGCCGCCGGCGCGAAGTCCATCCGCGCGACCAGGCTGGGGAGGGCGACGGCGGCCAGCCGTCCGGCCGCCTCCAGGTCCCCGAGCCGCAGCAGTTCGTCGACGGCCTCCTCGCGCTCGCCGCGGGCGATCAGGAGTTCGGCGTGCCTGCGGCGAACCGTGGCGCGCGTCCCGGCGTCCTCCCGTCCCAGGGCCACGCGCAGGAAGTCGCGGAACACCGGGTGCGGCGTCATCCGCGAACCGTCCGGCGACCAGGTCACCGGGAGGTGCCTGACACGCAGGTCCGCCATCACCTGTGCCGCGTTCTCCTGGCCCATGGCGCGAGCGCCGTCGACCGATATCTCCTCCAGCAGACTGGTGTGGAGGAGGAACGTCCTCTCCACCGGGGAGAGTGAGTTGAAGACGTTCGCCGCAACGTAGGACCGCAGCGAGTCGGGGTCGAGCTCGCTCGAACGCGCATGGCGCCACCCCTCGAACAGGACACCGGTCACCCAGCCCCCCGTCGCCGCCACCGCCTGCGCCGGATGCACGTCGACGTGGCCGACGGTCCGCAGTGCGGCGTCGGCCTCCTGGGCGTCGAAGGCCAGATCGCTCTCGACCAGCTCGCCCACCCGGTCGCGCTCGCTCGTCGGGCCCGAGTCGAGGCGGACGTCGACGCGCGAGATCAGCACGAGGTTCACACCGGACGGCAGATAGCGGGCGAAGGACGAGAGCACCGCGAGGCAGCCCTCGTCGGCGGCGATCCGTTCCACGTTGTCGCACACGAGGATCAGGCGGCTCCCCTGGAGGCTTTCCGCCAGCAGCCCCGCCGCCTCACCGATGTGGAGGCTGCTGCTCAGGGCGTCGGAGGCCACGTCGGCCGCTCCGGGGACGGCGCCCTCGAGAGCCGCCTCGAGGTAGACGAGCAGGCGTCCCGCGGCCCGCTCCGTGCCGTCCAGTGACAGCCAGGCGACGGGCCGGTCGAGGCCGCCCACGGCCAGCGCCACCGCCGTGGTCTTGCCCGCCCCGGCCGTCGCGAAGACGTTCACCACGGTGTGGCGGTCGAGCATGTCCCGCAGCCGTCGGTTGAGCCTCTCCCGGACGATCACGCCCTTCGCCGGCTCCGGCGCCGCCAGTTTCCGCCGGATGATCGCGCGATGGTGTCGACCGGGCGTGCTCGAGCCGCTCGGCCGGTCGGAATCAGAGTCACCCATCGGATGTCGCGCCTCCGTGATCCTTAGTGCTCCTCCGGGAGTTGGCGCCGGCCGTCCGGGAAGAAGAACCCGTCCGAGGCCGGTGGAATCGACGCCCGCGCTTCGATCCACCGGACCGGCTCGCCCCGTTCGTGGACAAGATCCTGTGTGTCGCCGGCACCCGCCCCCACCGGGTCACCCGGCCGGCTGGCCGCGTCGTGGGGGACTGCCGGGGACGGCGGTTCGCGGCCGGCGGCGGCCGCGAACCGCCCTGCACCGTCGTCGGCTCAGCGGACCCGCGAGCCCTCGAGCCGTGCGCCGTCCAGGCGTCGGGCGTATTCGGCCTGCTCGGTGTAGGCCGTCACCTCCGGCGCCTCGGGCTCCGGAAGGCCGCAGACCTTCCGGGCGAGCTGGGTCAGCGGCCCGGAGGGCGACAGCTCGGAGCGCTTCATCGTGAGCATCCGGGTGCCGAGCATCGGCGTCCCGTTGAACTGCTCGAAGGTGCTGATCCGGTCGCCGAAGTCCGTGAGGAAGAGGTCACGGATGACCCGCGAGATGCGGAGCCGGTCGTAGGGCTCGCCGACCGCGCCCGCCTGCAGCGGCGCGAGCCAGTCGTGCAGCTCGGGGTTCTGCCACTGCTCCTCGGTCGGGAACAGCAGCGAGGCACGACCAGCAAGGTCGATCACCTCGTTCCGCATTTCCGCGTACTTCTCCAGGTAGTACGACCGGCCGAAGTCGAAGAGGAGGACGTTCGGCTTGTAGAGCCCCGCCGGCGAGATGAACCCCTCCGTCTCGGAGGCGATCACATGGGCACGGATCGTCTGGTAGAACTCGACGAGTCGCGCCAGGCGCGCCTGGACCGGCGGAAGCTGATACGTACCGAGGTGCTCGGTCATCAGCATCGCGAGCCCGGCCATGAGCTCGGCACGGACCATCGTCCGGATGAGCGCCTCGTAGTGCACCCAGTCGAAGATGCGCTGCGGGTACAGCGAGGCGTGTTCGGGGCTGCCGATGTGGAAAACGCGCTCCCACGGGATGAACACGTTGTCGAAAATGACGGTGCATTCCAGCTCGTCGCCGGCCGAGGACAGCGGGTGGTTGTCCGGGTCGTCGCGTACCGTCGCCTCGCGGGAGACCATGACGACGCCGGGCGCATTGGCCGGACAAGCGGCGTAGATGACCTGTTCGCTCTCGATTCCCGGACGGAAGAAGACTCCGATGTGAATGTAGTCGGCGAACGGCGTACCGGTGCTCACGGCCTTGACGCCGTTGACGACGATGCCGTCGTCCCGGGTCTCCACCACGCGCAGCGCGGTCTGGGCCGCGGCCTGCTTGGACCGGTCGACCTGAGGGTCGATGAAGGCGAAGGCGCAGTTGAGGTCGCCCTCCTTCACGAGTTCCAGGAAGGAGCGGATGCCCTTGGTCAGATCACGCCCGCCGGTGCCCACGGACTGGTCGCTCCACGGCTGCGGGTCCTCCTCGTAGGTGACCAGGCCGTAGTTGTTCGCGCACGGGGTCCGCCCCGTCGATCCGCCGTCGAGTTCCCGGACCACGGTCTCCAGGTAGATGCGCTTGCGTCGCAGCCCCGCGGCGTCCGTGTGCGTGAACCACATCATCGAGCGACGCACTCCGTCGTCGTCGAAGGTCATGGTGTCCTGCATCTCGGGCTCGTGGTGCAGGTCGTAGAACTGCGCAATCCGCCTGGCCTGCGCCCTGGTCTTCGGATGTGTCGTGACGTCGTCGACCAGCTCACCTCCGACCCAGACGACACGCCCATCCCTGAGAGACTCCAAGTACTGGTCGCCAGTTCGCATCAAATGCCACCTTCTGCCCTTGCCCAAGCACCGGCGTGCATGGACTGTTCTTGTCGGGCCTTCATTCACGTCCCATTCGACAGGACATCGCCGGGAAATTGCCGCGAACCCGTTTGCGAACCTGACCTCAACGCGTCAGTAGCCGGGAAATCGGCGCCGCAATCGACCGGCCATTTCGATCTGTCCGATGCGAATCGATGAAAGCCCGTCCCGCCGTGAAGTCGAAACTCCCTCGGCCGTTGATTCCCGGAGTTTAGTCAGGCGATGTTAGTGGGGTGTTAATCGTGACGACGCCCCGTTGGCAATATCCTCGGGCAGTCCTGTAACGGGGTATTGCGAGTTCGGCCGACATGCTTCCGGACGAGCCGGCGGCACGCCCCGGACCCGCCGCGGGGTGCCCGGGAGGCCGGCGACGGCAGTCGCGGGCGCGGCGGTCGCGGGCTGCCGAAGTACCGGCCCGTGGACCGCGGTCGAGTCCCGCCGCGACGGCACCGGCCGCCGGGCACGCGCACCACCCATGCCGCCCCCCCACCTTCGCGAACGAACATTCCGTTTTGCTGGCCCCATCCTGCGGTGCCGACCGATGACACGTCAAGATGAATATTCGTTTTCTTTCCATTTCCCGCCGAATGCCGCACAACGGGCTCAGGGTCGCGCAAGGCCAGGCACGCCCGCACGCACACCCCGGCAGCCCTCAAGGGCAGGCACATTCCTCAACAAATTGCCCGGATAGGTTTTCCGCGGACCAGGACACCGCTCCCCGAGGCTCTCGGCACCACCATCGGCCGCGCCGGCCGCACATACGCGTAGAGGGCCCCGACCGGGAAGTCGGGGCCCTCTACGCGTATGTCATTCGTGGTGTCCGAGGGGGGACTTGAACCCCCACGCCCGATAAAGGGCACTAGCACCTCAAGCTAGCGCGTCTGCCATTCCGCCACCCGGACAGGTGATCCGCGGGGCTTGCCCGCGGCGACATGGACAACGATACCAAGGATTCGGAGTGGGTTTCACCTGCGTATCCGCAGGGTGCACGGGGTGCCGGGGCCACGTCGGCCCCGGCACCCGGCGCGTCGGGGACCGCCGGTCACACCGCCCGCGGCGGCATCAGGTGGTACTCCGGGAAGTTGCCCGGCGGACGCTCGCCCGCCGGCCCTTGCGTGACCGCGCGGATCAGCAGCTCCCCGCCGACGAAGGCACCGCGCCAGGAGGCGCCGAGGCCCCCGAAGTGCTCGGCGCGGTCGCCCCGTGACCGGGGCGCGTTGTGGCCGGACTTGAAGGCCCTGATCCGCGGGGAGAGCCGGGCGTAGGTCTCCTCCTCATCGGTGGACAGGGTGGCGACGAGCGCGCCGTCGCCGGCGTTCATCGCGGCCAGCAGCTCCGCCTCGGTGTCGACCAGGACGATCGTGTCGACCGGGCCGAAGGGCTCCGCGTGGTGCAGCGGGGAGCCGGCGGGAGGGTCGAGGAGCGCGACCGGTGCCATGTAGGCGGAGGCGTCCTGACCGGGCAGGAGACGGGCGTCGGCGAGGCTGCCGCGGTGCAGCGGGATCGCCCCGCCGTCGATCGCCTCGGCGACGAGATCGCCCAGCTCCTTGGCCTTGGCCGCGTTGACGAGCGGCCCGAAGTCGAGTTCGGGGAGGTCGTCCCCGGGGTCCCGCACGGCGAGCGGGTGGCCGAGGCGTACAGAACGGACGGCCGGCAGGTAGGCGGACAGGAAGTCGGCGAAGAGCTCGCGCCGCACGACGAAACGAGCGTAGGCGGTGCAGCGCTGTTTGGCGTCGGCGAAGGTTCCGCGGATCTGGCCGCACAGGGTGCCCCAGTCGCTGTAGTCCCACACGCCCCAGGCGTTCAGGCCCTCCTGTTCGAGGACATGGCGTCTGCGCCGGTCGGCGAGGGCGGCCGCGACCCTCCCGCCCGTGTCACGACCGCCGGCGAAGGAGACGCAGCCGATCTCGGGTGCCCGCACCAGCGCCAGGGCGACATCGCCGCCACCTCCGCTGACCAGGGTCACCGGTATGTCCTCGCGGGCGATGAGCGCGCAGGCGAGGGTGAGGCAGGCCGGCCCCCCTCCGTCGGTGGGTGTCTTGGCGATGACGGCGTTGCCGGCGAGCGCCTGGACGAGCATGGTGTGGACCAGGACGCTCATGGGGTGGTTCCAGCCGGCGATGTTGCTGACCGGGCCGGGCAGCGGCGGACGGCCGGCGATCATGCCGTCGATCTCGCCGATGTACCAGCGGACGCCGTCGAGTGCCCGGTCGACCTCGGCCTGGGCGAGCCGCCAGGGCTTGCCCGTCTCCCACACCAGGAGCAGGGCGAGCAGCCCGCGGTGCCGGGCGAGGGCGTCCAGGGCGGCCGAGACACGCGCCTTGCGGTCGGCCAGCGGGACATGGCGCCAGTCGCGGTGCTGGTCGAGCGCGGCGCGGACGGCCTGGTGGGCGGTGTCCGCGTCCAGGCGGGGCAGCCCCGCGGTGGGGGTGCCGTCGACGGGGCTGGCGGTCGGCAGGATCCGGCCGTCGGCCCGCCAGTCCCCGGCCCACAGGTTGAGCACACGGTCGTCGTGGAACGCCTCGGGAGCGGCCCGGAGGCAGCGCTGCCACACGTCCGTCCAGGCCGTCCCGGGCCTGAGCACGAGGGTCATGGACACCCCGCTCGTTCGAGGTGGATCTCGCGCAGCGCGCCTCGGTGCGTGTAGAGGAATCCCCGCACCTCCTCCGTATGGGGCAGTTCCGTGCTGTCGCGGAGGCGGGTCATGCAGGCGCGCAGGTCGTCGGCCGGGTCACTCAGTTCCGTGCAGTCCTCGTGGTGCACGAGGACGATCTCGCGGGTGCCGCCGCGCAGTTGACTCAGCCGGAGCGAGCGGAGGCTGTCCTCGTTGACGCATCCGCCCACGTTGCGGATGACGTCGGCGTCGCCCGGCCGCAGCCCGAACATCGTCTCGACACCGAGCCGGGCGTCCATGCACGCGACGATGGCGACGCCGGTCAGGGGCCGCTTCTTCCCCGGGTCGAGGGGCATGAGGGTCGCGCCCACGTCGTACCTGCGGATGAGCAGGTCCTCCGCGCCGCTCACCGCAGCAGTCCGCGTACGAGTCGCGCGGTCTCCGAGGGGGTGCTGCCGACGGCGACGCCGGCGGCCTCCATCGCCTCCTTCTTCGCCTGGGCGGTGCCGGAGGAACCCGAGACGATGGCGCCGGCGTGGCCCATGGTCTTGCCCTCGGGCGCGGTGAAGCCCGCGACGTAGCCGACGACGGGCTTGGTGACGAGGCGCGAGATGTAGGAGGCCGCGCGCTCCTCGGCGTCGCCGCCGATCTCGCCGATCATGACGATCAGATCGGTGTCGGGGTCGTCCTGGAAGGCGCGCAGGCAGTCGATGTGGGTGGTGCCGATGACGGGGTCGCCGCCGATGCCGACGGCGGTGGAGAAGCCGAGGTCGCGCAGCTCGTACATCAACTGGTAGGTCAGCGTGCCCGACTTGGACACCAGGCCGATGCGCCCGGAGGTGGTGATGTCGGCCGGGATGATGCCCGCGTTGGACTGTCCGGGACTGATGAGGCCGGGGCAGTTGGGCCCGATGATCCGGGTGCCGGAGGCGACGGCCCGGGCGCGGAAGGCGACGGTGTCGTGGACGGGGACGCCCTCGGTGATGACGACGACGAGCCCGAGCCCGCCGTCGACGGCCTCGTCGACGGCCCCGCGCACGAAGGGCGGCGGCACGAAGACGACGCTGACGTCCGCGCCCGTGGCGCCGACCGCCTCCTTGACCGAGCCGAAGACCGGGACGGTGCGCCCGTCGAACTCGATCCGCGTACCGGCCTTGCGCGGGTTGACGCCGCCGACGACGTCCGTTCCGGAGGCGAGCATGCGCCGGGTGTGCTTCATGCCCTCCGAGCCGGTCATCCCCTGGACGATCACCTTGCTGTTGCGGTCGATGAAGATGGCCATCGCGATCAGCTCCTTGCGGGCTCGGCGGCCCGCGCGGCCGCGCCGTCCATGGTGTCCAGCTGCTGTACGAGGGGGCCCAGCGCGGCCGAGGCGCCGTCGAGGATGGCCCGGCCTCGTTCGGCGTTGTTGCCGTCGAGGCGGACGATCAGTGGCTTGGTCAACTCCACGAGGCCGAGGGCCCGGACGATGCCGTCGGCGACGGCGTCGCAGGCGGTGATGCCGCCGAAGACGTTGACGAGGACGGAGGAGACGTCGGGGTCGGAGAGGATGACGCCGAGGCCGTCGGCCATGACCTGGGCGGAGGCGCCGCCGCCGATGTCGAGGAAGTTCGCGGGTGCCCCGCCGTGGTGGGCGACCACGTCCAGCGTGCTCATCACCAGGCCGGCGCCGTTGCCGATGACGCCGACGGTGCCGTCGAGCTTGACGTAGTTGAGGCCCTTGGCGCGGGCCGCGGCCTCCAGCGGGTCGCCCTCGCCGGGGGTCTCGTACGCGTCGTGGGCGGGGTGGCGGAAGCGGGCGTTGGCGTCGAGGGACACCTTGCCGTCGAGGGCGAGGATGCGGCCGTCCTCGGTGCGCACCAGCGGGTTGACCTCGACCAGCAGGGCGTCCTCGGCGGTGAACACCTCCCACAGGGCCATGAGGACGGGCACGGTCTCCTCGGGGAGGCCGGCCGCGGCGGCGATCTCCCGGGCCTTGTCCTCGGTGACGCCCTCGGTGGCGTCGACGGGGATGCGCGCCAGGGCCTCGGGCCTGGTGGCGGCGACCTCCTCGATGTCCATGCCGCCCTCCGCGGAGGCCATGGCGAGGAAGGTGCGCTCGGCGCGGTCGAGGAGGTAGGAGACGTAGTACTCGTCCCGGATGTCGGCGGTCTGGGTCAGCATGACCTTGCCGACCGTGTGGCCCTTGATGTCCATGCCGAGGATCGCGCGGGCCGCCTCCTCCGCCCGCTCCGGGTCCGCGGCGAGTTTCACGCCGCCCGCCTTGCCCCGGCCACCGGTCTTGACCTGGGCCTTCACCACGACCCGCCCGCCGAGGCGCTCGGCCGCGGCACGCGCGGCGGCGGGGTCGTCCATCACCTGCGCGCCGAGCACGGGGACGCCGTGCCGCGCGAAGAGCTCCCTTGCTTGGTACTCGAACAGATCCATCGTCAAACGCACCTGCCCTGACTCGGGGTCGAACGATAATCCGGTGCACACCTCTGGACACCGGCTCGTCGATGCGGGATAAACGTCTGCATACAGTATTCGTCGCCTGTATGCAATGTACAGACTCATGGACGGAATCGCACGTTCGACCAGCTCACCGGCCTCGCAGGAAGGAACCCGACTCACCGTGTCCGAGGGCAACTCCGACCGCGTCATTGGTGGTCACCCCGTCTTGCAGGCGCTCAACTCCCCCACTCCTGACCCGTCGTTGGACTCGTGAGGTGGCGGTTGTGACCAAGGCACTCGAAGGCATCCGCGTC
>NZ_JBEZXR010000088.1:0-33827 GCF_040638135.1 Streptomyces sp. NPDC026673
GGCTTCACAGCTACAACCACCACCGCGGACACACCGCCCTGAACGGCAAACCACCCGCCAGCCGCGTCCCCAACCTCACAGGGCAATACAACTAGGCCTTGATCGCGACCGTGAGGTCGACCTTGTAGGGCTCGGCCACCCGGCCGTCCGGGAAGAGCGCCAGCAGCTCGCGCCGCTCCTCGTCGAGGATCCGGCGGGCGGCGTCCGGCGCGAGCACGGCGAAGTAGGAGCGGCTGCCGAGCATCGCCAGGTGCGTGTCCATCGGGACGGTGCGCGTCCAGGGGAGCACGCGGTTCGCGGAGCGCGTCCCCAGGCGGGGGCCGAGCGAGCGGAGGATGTCCTGCGCGGTGCCGGTCAGGCCGTTCTCGTGGTACTGGGGGACCACGCGGGCCAGCCGGTCCTCCTGCTCCCGCACCCAGTCGGCGCTCATGTCCGGCACGTTCCACCACAGGGCGAGCGCGCCGCCCGGGCGCAGCACCCGCACCGCCTCCGGGACGGACGCGGCCGGGTCCGTCCAGTGCCACGCCTGCGCGTACGTCACATAGTCCGCCACCCCGGACGCGAACGGCAGCGCGTCCCCGTCCCCCCGTACGAGCGGCACCCCGGGCTGTCCCGCCCGCAACTGCGCCGCCATCCCCGCCCCGGGCTCGACGGCGGTCACGTTGGCCCCGCGGGCCCGTATCAGCGCGGTGGCGATCCCCGTCCCCGCGCCCACGTCCAGGACCGTGGCCCCGGCGAAGGGGCGGCCGGTGATCTCCTCGACGGCGTCGAACAGCTCTGCGGGGTAACCCGGGCGGGCCGCGGCGTACTGCGCGGCGACGGTGTTGAACGACTGGGCGAGCACGCGGTGGGCCGGCTGTGTGGTCATGGGGGTTGTTCTTCCCCGCGGGACAGCGGTGCGACCCACCGCGTGACGGTCGGCGGACGTGCAGCGGTCCGGCGTCAGCCGCAGGGCGGCGCGACGTAGCCGTCGCTGCCGGTGTGCACGTAGGTGTCGGAGACGTACTGGCCGGGGCCGATCCGGTCCCAGATGTTCGACGTCCCGTAGTAGCCGCTCACCGTGGTGCCGTCGGCCTGGCAGAAGATGGGCACGCGGACGTCGTAGGGCAGGACCTTCACGATCTGGTACCCCGTTCCGGGCCCGCTGCGGACGTTGAGGCGCACGCCCGGCGCGACCGGATAGGTGATGACCTCGTCGGCCGATGCCGCGGCGGCGTCACCGGCGCCACCGAGAACCACGAACGCCAACCCGGCCATGGTGGCCGCACCGGCGGCCAGCACGGACCGCCGGTTCTCGCTCTTTCTCAACATGTTCCTCCCGCAGACAGAGCCCTTGTGGACGCACGCCGTCGACGGCTGCCGGGCAGGCCATGGAGCCCCGCGGCGTGATGAGGCATGAGGTGGGACGAGGTACGGCTGTTCCGGCGGACGATCCGACCTCAGGTGCAGCGCGCGGCGACGTACCCGTCGCTGCCGGTGTGCACGTAGGTGTCGGAGACGTACTGGTCGGGACCGATCCGGTCCCAGATGTTCGACGTCCCGTAGTAGCCACTCACCGTGGTGCCGGGCGTCTGGCAGAAGATCGGCACCTTGGCGTCGTAGGGCAGGATCCTGACGATCTGGTGGCTGGTGCCGGGTCCGCTGCGGACATTGAGACGCACGTCCGGCGCGACCGAGTAGTACACCAGGTCGACTGCCGCCGCGTCGGCCGCGCCCCCGAGAACCAGGAACGCCACCCCGGCCATGGTGGCCGCGCCTGCGGCCAGCACAGACCGCCTCCTGCTGCCCTTGCTCAACGCACTCTCCTCATGAATGAAGGCCTGACCGTCGTCACCCGCAGCGTGCGGCGATGTAGCCGTCGCTGCCGGTGTGCACGTAGGCGTCGGAGACGAACTGGTTGGGGCCGATCCGGTCCCAGATGTTCGACGTCCCGTAGTAGCCGCTCACCGTGGTGCCGGGCGCCTGGCAGAAGATCGGCACCTTGATGTCGTACGGCAGGACCTTGACGATGGGGTAGTTCGTGCCGGGACCAGAGCGGACGTTGAGGCGGCAGCCCGGGGCGACGGGGTAGTGCACCACGTCCGCTGCCGCTGTGATGTCGGCAATCACCGCGTCTGCGCTAGCTGAAGCAGACGCGTCAAGATTCATCTCGGCCATTGGCCCTCCCCCGTGGAAATTCACGCTCTGTCAGGTGCAGGCTAGCAATCCGAGCCGTCGTCGTAACGGGGATCCACTAGGCTCGCCAAGTTGCGGCTGCAGACGAACACACGGGGGTGGGTCATGCCGCCACTGCGGAGACCCGGGACCGGCCCGGAAGCGGAACATCCGGAATACGCGGGGCAGTACCGGCTGGAGAGACGACTCGGCTCCGGCGGCATGGGCGTGGTGCACCTGTCACGCTCCACCTCCGGCATGCGCCTCGCCGTCAAGGTCGTCCACGAGGAGCTCGCGGAAGACCCCGAGTTCAGGGCACGTTTTCGACAGGAGGTCACCGCCGCACGGCGGGTGAGCGGGGCGTTCACCGCGCCCGTCGTGGACGCCGACCCCGACGCCGATCGGCCGTGGATGGCCACCCTCTACATACCCGGACCGACGCTGGCCGAGTTCGTGAAGCGGAACGGGCCGGTGTCACCCGCCCAGGTGCGTTATCTGATGGCAGGCCTGGCCGAGGCGTTGCGGGACATTCATCGGGCAGGAGTCGTTCACCGCGATCTGAAGCCGAGCAATGTGCTGTTGGCCGCCGACGGCCCGAAAGTGATCGACTTCGGCATCTCACGGCCGTCCGACAGCAACCTGCGGACCGAAACGGGCAAGTTGATCGGCACGCCGCCGTTCATGGCGCCCGAACAATTCCGACGCCCCCGGGAAGTGGGGCCGGCCGCCGATGTCTTCGCGATGGCCAGCGTCCTGGTGCACTCGGCCACCGGGCGCAGCCCCTTCGAGTCGGACAGCCCGTACATCGTTGCCTATCAAGTCGTGCACGATGAGCCTCAGCTGGAAGGCACAGCTGCGGATCTCCGCCCGATCATCGAGCGTTGCCTCGCCAAGGAGCCGGAGGACCGCCCGACCCCGGATGAGTTGATGGCCGAGCTGCGATCGGTCTCGGCTTCGTACGACACCCAGACCTTCGCCGCTTTCGATACCGGCGATGCCCCGGCCGAAAGGCTCATACCGACGCAGCGGCAACCCACCGGGCACGAAGCCGTCTCTGTCGCGAGAGCATCCGGCTCTGGCGACGACGCGGGATCGCCGCCGTCAAGAGGCCGTCTCTCCCGCAAAGCCCCGCGCCGGGCGGGAGTCGTCGCATTGGCTCTGGCCGTCCTGGGCACGGGTACCCTGCTCGCGACGCGCCTCCACATGGACCACTCCGGCACATCGGGCCATCACGGCGCCCGTGACCCCCGCGAGGTTTCCGCCAGTTCTGCCTTCCACTCGTGGAGCACGGTCCTGCGAAGCGACGACGGCCCCGCCATGGCAGCCTGTGCCTACGCCGAACGAGCGCTCTTCTGCACCGGGCCCGGGGTCCGGGCGGCAAAGGTGGACCCTGACAGCGGACTGCTGCAGTGGTCCGTACGGGCGGGGCGCATCTCCAGCGTCGGTGTCACTCCCACGCCTCCGATGCTGTCCGAGGGCACACTGCAAGTCGTCGACACCGACCAGTCCCGGTTGGAGGGCCTGGATCCGGTCACCGGCAAGACCAAATGGACACGGGACATCTCTGCAAATGACGGAGCCTTCTACGGCACGCGGGCGACGGTTCTCCTCGTGGGGCACGGCGGAACCGTCACTGCGGTGGACGGCAGGACCGGCACCGAACGTTGGCGAAGCAAGCTGCCCGGGCACGTCCAGCCATCGTTCGCCGCGTACGACGGCGCCGAAGTCGCTTACGCCGTCGAGACGAGCAGCGACGGTCGGCACACACTGGTGACCGCCGTGGACCAGGCCGACGGAACGGTTCGGAAGCAAGCTCGTTTCGACGGCCAGCTGAGCCCGATCGGCAGCTCCGGCACGGCCCTCTTCCTGACGTCCTCGGATGCCTTCACCCGGACGGACGGAATCGTCCGTCTCCGCCTCGCCGACTGGTCGATTCGTCGCATTCCACTCACCAAACCCCTGGAGCAGCCGCAGGCCCTGGTGAGTGGCGAGACGGTGTACCTCCTCGCACAGGGTGGCGCACTGCTGGCCATCGACACTCATCGAGCCGACGGCGCTGCGGTGCCGCAGTTGTGGCGCATCGAGACCAGTGTGAACGACGGCTCTCGGCCGACCGTCGTCGGCGATCGCCTGTACTTCACCGCTGCCGATGGGAGGCTGCTCGCCGTCGACGCCAGACGTGGTGACTTCCTCGGCCAGACCCGGTCACGCCTCGGGCAACGACCGGACACCGCTCCGACCAGTCCACCGTCCCCCGTCGTCGCCGACGGAAAGGTGTTCGCGACCGCACCCGACGGCAGCGTGTTCGCCGTGGACGCGAAGGACCCCTCCCGCTGGTGAGGCGTACGAGCGGAAGGGGTCCCGGCGATGACGGCGGCCCGGGTGTGACCCGGGGCGCGGCCCGGGCGGTCAGCCCTCGAGCTTGGTGACGTCGCGGACGGCGCCCTTGTCCGCGCTGGTGGCCATCGCCGCGTACGCCTTCAGGGCCGGGGAGACCTTGCGGTCGCGTCCCTTGGGGGCGTAGACGCCGCCCAGGGCGGCGCGGCGGGCGGCCAGGTCCTCGTCGGACACGAGCAGTTCGATCGTGCGGCCGGGGATGTCGATGCGGATGCGGTCACCGTCCTCGACGAGGGCGATGGTGCCGCCGGAGGCCGCCTCGGGGGAGGCGTGGCCGATGGACAGGCCCGAAGTGCCGCCGGAGAAGCGGCCGTCGGTGATGAGGGCGCAGGCCTTGCCCAGACCCCGGCCCTTGAGGAAGGAGGTGGGGTAGAGCATCTCCTGCATGCCGGGGCCGCCCTTGGGGCCCTCGTAGCGGATGACGACGACGTCGCCCTCCTTGATCTCCTTGCGGAGGATCTTGTCGACGGCCTCGTCCTGGGACTCGCAGACCACGGCCGGCCCCTCGAAGGTCCAGATGGACTCGTCGACGCCGGCGGTCTTGACCACGCAGCCGTCGACGGCGAGGTTGCCGTGGAGCACCGCGAGGCCGCCGTCCTTGGAGTAGGCGTGCTCGGCGGAGCGGATGCAGCCCTCGGCGGCGTCGAGGTCGAGCGCCTCCCACCGCTCGGACTGGGAGAAGGCGGTGGCGGAGCGGACGCAGCCCGGGGCGGCGTGCCAGAGTTCCTCGGCCTCGGCGGAGGGGGAGCCGCCGCGCACGTCCCAGGTCTTGAGCCAGTCTGCCAGCGACGGGGAGTGGACGGCGTGGACGTCCTCGTTCAGCAGGCCGGCCCGGTGGAGTTCGCCGAGCAGGGCGGGGATGCCGCCGGCGCGGTGCACGTCCTCCATGTAGTACGTGCGGCTCTTCGCGACGTTGGGCGCGACCTTGGCCAGGCAGGGCACGCGGCGCGAGACGGCGTCGATGTCGGTCAGGCCGAAGGGGACGCCGGCCTCCTGGGCCGCGGCGAGCAGGTGGAGGATCGTGTTGGTCGAGCCGCCCATGGCGATGTCGAGGGCCATGGCGTTCTCGAAGGCCGCGAAGGTGGCGATCGAGCGCGGCAGCACGGACTCGTCGTCCTGCTCGTAGTAGCGCCGGGTGAGGTCGACCACCGTGCGGCCGGCGTCCTCGTAGAGCGCCTTGCGGGCGGTGTGGGTGGCCAGGACCGAGCCGTTGCCGGGCAGCGACAGGCCCATCGCCTCGGTGAGGCAGTTCATCGAGTTGGCGGTGAACATGCCGGAACACGAGCCGCAGGTGGGGCAGGCGTTCTCCTCGATGCGGAGGATGTCCTCGTCGGAGATCTTGTCGTTGACGGCGTCGGCGATCGCGTCGATCAGGTCGAGGGTGCGGACGGTGCCGTCGACGAGGGTGGCGCGGCCGGCCTCCATGGGGCCGCCCGAGACGAACACGGTGGGGATGTTCAGCCGCAGGGCGGCCATCAGCATGCCCGGAGTGATCTTGTCGCAGTTGGAGATGCAGATCAGCGCGTCGGCGCAGTGCGCCTCGACCATGTACTCGACGGAGTCGGCGATCAGGTCGCGGGAGGGCAGCGAGTACAGCATGCCGCCGTGGCCCATGGCGATGCCGTCGTCGACGGCGATGGTGTTGAACTCGCGCGGCACGGCGCCCGCGGCCTTGATCGCCTCACTGACGATGCGGCCGACCGGCTGCAGATGGGTGTGCCCGGGCACGAACTCCGTGAAGCTGTTGGCCACCGCGATGATCGGCTTGCCGATGTCCTCGCTCGCTACGCCCGAGGCACGCATGAGGGCGCGGGCGCCCGCCATGTTGCGGCCGTGGGTGACTGTGCGGGACCTCAGCTCGGGCACGGGGACCACTCCCTACGTTTCCATCTCGGAGCCTTCGAGCGTACGCCTCCGGTCGCGGCGTGCGGCGGTGCGTCCGCATCGCGGACGGTGAGTCCACGGTGTGGATGGCTTCCGGTAACGGCCGTGACGGCTCCGTCACGGGCGGCGCCGCGGCGGCGCTCTCCCCCAGTATCGGCCCTTTTGCCGCGTTTCCGGCTCCTCCGTGATCCCGGCGGCCACGCACGGCGGGTGTGCCCGCGTACGGGCCGACCGCGTACGGGTCGGAAGAGGAGGGGATCCCAGGGGATCCTCACTCCTCGACGGGGCCGGGATCCGTCAGGTACCGCTGCAGTGTGGGCGCGACGAGGGCGACGACGTCCTCCATGTCCGCCGAGGCCAGCGGCTCGATCTTGATCACGTAGCGCATGATCGCGATGCCCATCATCTGCGCTCCCGCGAGTTCCGCGCGGAGCCGGGGGTCGGGGACCTTCAGCTCCGACGCGACGCGCTCCAGCAGCCGCCGCAGGACGATGCCGCGCAGCACGCTCGCGGCGGTGTCGTTGGTGACGGCGGAGCGCACGATCGCCAGCATGGGGGCCCGGGTGACCGGGTTCTCCCAGATCTCGATGAAGAAGCGGGCCAGCCGCTCCCCGACGCCGTCGGCACCCGCCGCGAGGACGTCGGGGACGCCGAACGCGGGCTCGAAGGACAACTCGATGGAGGCGGCGAACACCTGCTCCTTCGCCCCGAAGTAGTGGTGCACCAGCGCCGGGTCCACGTCCGCGGACTTGGCGATCGACCGGATCGAGGTCTTGTCGTAGCCGCGGGCCGAGAACTCCTGCCGGGCCGCGGCGAGGATCCGCTCCCGGGTCTCGACGGTGCCCGCACGGGCTCCCAGGGGGCGGCCGCGCCCACGCCTGCCGGCGGTCCCCTCCGCGGACATCAGCGCACCCGCGCGGCGGCGGCCAGGTGCAGCCGGGTGAAGGCCAGCGCCTCGGCGAGGTCCGCCTCGCGCTCGGCCGCCGACATCGCGCGCCGGGTGTTGACCTCGATCACCACGTGGCCGTCGAAGCCGCGCGAGGCCAGGCTCTCCAGGACCTCCGCGCAGGGCTGCTTGCCGCGTCCGGGAACCAGGTGCTCGTCCTTGCCGGAGCCGCTGCCGTCGGCCAGGTGGACGTGGCCGAGCCGGTCGCCCATGCGGTCGAGCATCTCCAGGGTCTCGGTCCTGGCCGTGGCGGTGTGGGACAGGTCGATCGTGAAGTGCCGGTAGTCGTCCTTGGTCGGGTCCCAGTCGGGGGCGTACGCGAGCATCTCCCGGTCCCGGTAGCGCCACGGGTACATGTTCTCGACCGCGAACCGGACGTCCGTCTCGCCCGCCATCCGCCAGATGCCGGTGACGAACTCACGCGCGTAGCTGCGCTGCCACCGGAAGGGCGGGTGGACGACCACGGTCGTCGCTCCCAGCTTCTCCGCGGCCACCTGCGCCCGCTGCAGCTTCACCCACGGGTCGGTCGACCAGACCCGCTGGGTGATCAGCAGGCAGGGCGCGTGCACCGCCAGGATCGGGATGCCGTGGTAGTCCGAGAGCCGGCGCAGGGCCTCGATGTCCTGGCTGACCGGGTCGGTCCACACCATCACCTCGACGCCGTCGTAGCCCAGCCGGGCCGCGATCTCGAAGGCCGTCGCGGTGGACTCGGGGTAGACCGAGGCCGTGGACAGCGCGACCTTCGCGTCCGGTACGCGCACGGTGTGTCCGTTCGGGTCCACAGGGTCAGGGGCTGCCACGGGGAACAGCGTACGGCGGCCGGTCGGCCGAACGGCACAGGGCGCCCGGCCGACGTGACGCGATCAACACGCGGGCGCCGACGCGGCGGCAGAAGAAGCGGAGGCCGTACGGAGGCCGTACGGAGGCGGCACGGCCGCCCGGCATCCGCCGCCGTCAGCCCCGGTCGCTCGTCATGAGGTCCAGGCGGCGCAGGATGACGCCCTCGCGCAGCGCCCACGGGCAGACCTCGAGCTCGCCGACCCCGTACAGATCCATCGCCGCGTCCGCGACCAGCGCCCCGGCCAGCAACTGGCGGGCCCGGCCCTCCGACACGCCGGGGAGTTGCCGGCGGGCGCCCTCCGTCATGGCCGCCAGCCGCGGCACCCACTCCTCCAGCGCCTTCCGGGTGAGCGTGCGCTGCACATACTGGCCCTCGGCGGAGCGCGCGGCGCCCGCGATCCGGGCCAGCTGCTTGAAGGTCTTGGAGGTGCCCACCACGTGGTCGGGCGTGCCGAGCCGGCTGAATTCGGCGACGGTACGGGCGATCTCGGCGCGCACGTGCTTGCGCAGACCGCGCACGTCGTCCGCGCCGGGCGGGTCGCCGGGGAGCCAGCCGCTGGTGAGCCGGCCGGCGCCGAGCGGCAGGGAGACCGCGGCGTCCGGGTCCTCGTCCACGCCGTACGCAACCTCGAGGGAGCCGCCGCCGATGTCCAGCATGAGCAGCCGGCCGGAGGACCAGCCGAACCAGCGCCGGGCGGCGAGGAAGGTGAGCCGCGCCTCGTCCTCGCCGGACAGCACGGTCAGGTTGACCCCGGTCTCCTCGGCGACCCGGGCGAGCACCCGCTCGCCGTTGGCGGCCTCGCGCACCGCGCTGGTCGCGAACGGCAACACGTCCTCGACGCCCTTGTCCTCGGCGACGACCAGGGCCTCGGCGACCTGGGCGACCAGCCGCCGCACGCCGTCCTCGCGGATCGCGCCGTCCCCGTCCAGCAGCTCCGCCAGCCGCAGCTCGGCCTTGTGGGAGTAGGCCGGAAGCGGACGCGCTCCGGGATGCGCGTCCATGACCAGAAGGTGGACGGTATTCGAACCCACGTCGAGGACACCGAGTCTCATGCCCGGAACGCTACTGCGCCGAGTCCGGCCCGGGGACATGCGGGGTATGGGCACCTGCGCGGGTGACCACTCGAGAAGCTTCACGTGCTTACCCTGACATCGTGGCGAAGGCGAAAAAGGCGACGAAGCGACAGCATCACCCGGACGTGTCGGACGAGGTCGGGCTCGACTTCCCGCGCGCATGGGTCGAGTTCCCCGATCCGGCCGACGACGAACAGGTCTTCCGGTGCGACCTGACGTGGCTCACCTCACGGTGGAACTGCATCTTCGGGCGCGGTTGCGAGGGTATCGAGGCGGGCCGGGCCGGCGACGGCTGCTGCACGCTCGGCGCGCACTTCTCGGACGACGACGACGAGAAACGCGTCGCGAGGCACGTGGAACGGCTCACCCCGGAGCTGTGGCAGTTCCACGACGTCGCGCAGGAGGGCGGCTGGGCCGAGGTCAACGAGGAGGGCGACCGGCAGACGCGGCGGCACGAGGGAGCCTGTGTCTTCCTCAACCGCCCCGGTTTCCCGGCGGGCGCCGGCTGCGCGCTGCACACGCTCGCGCTCCGGGAGGGCCGCGAGCCGCTGGAGACGAAGCCGGACGTGTGCTGGCAGCTGCCGATCCGGCGGACGTACGACTGGGTGGACCGGCCCGACGAAACGCGCGTGCTGATGATCTCGATCGGCGAGTACGACCGGCGCGGCTGGGGCCCCGGCGGCCACGACCTGCACTGGTGGTGCACCGGGGCGCGGTCCGCGCACGGCGCGGGTGAACCGGTGTACGTCTCGTACCGGGCGGAACTGACGGAGCTGATGGGGCCGGCGGCCTACGCACGCCTGGTCGAGCTGTGCGAACAGCGGCTGGCGTCACTGCTGCCGATGGCACCGCATCCGGCGGACCCGGTACCGGGCGCCGGGAACGGCACCTCCTCCTAGGCCCTGCCCGTCCTCCTCCCAGGCTCTAGGAGGAGGACGGCACCGGGGAGGGACTCTGGCCGGGCGGGTCGCTCGGTGTCGGGTCGGGGGCGGACGGGGTCGGCGAGGGTTCCGGGGAGGGCGCTTGCCTCCCCGATCCCTCGATTGTGACGACCGCACCCGACGGGTCGAACCAGATCCGTGCGGACCAGGGCCCCACGGGTTCCCGCGATCGGTCGACGGAGACCGTCAGGGTCGCGGTCTCCCCGGGCCGCAGCCTGCCGTGGCTCCGGCTCAGCCGCAGCCACGGCTCGGACGTGGCGGCCCGCCAGCGAACCGGCGTGTCGCCCTCCGCGGTGAGGGTGACGACGGTGACGTGGCCACGCGAGCGGGCCTCCACGATGAGCCGGCCGGGGCGCGGCGCCGAGCGGTCCCCGCCGTCCGCGGCGTCGCCGGAGGGCGAGGCGGAACCGCGGGCACCGGCCGACGCGGAGGCCGAGGCGGAGGCCGAGGGGGCGGCGGAGACGACGGACACCGACAGCCGGCCGTGACCGGCACGCCCGGCCCGCCCGCGCGCGTCCGCGGTACCGGCGACGCCGGCCTTCTCGTACTGCACGCCGTCCAGGCCGTCGCCGGCGCTGAAGGAACCTTCCCCCTGGTGGTCCGGGGCCAGCGGGGCCCCGTGATACGCCGCCCACAGCGCCAGCACCGGCGCCGCGACGACGGCCGCGACCACCGTGGACGTCACCGCGCGGTGCCGCAGCCGGGCCCGGCGCGCCATGCGCTCCTTCAGATCCATCGGGAAGCCGCGCCGGTCGAAGCGCGGGGTGCCCTCGCGGCTGCGCCCGGTGCCGCCCCGCATGGCGTGCAGCAGGGCGGCGTACGCGGCCGAGCGGGGCGCCTCGACCGTCGACAGCACGGCGGTCGCGGCGGTGGTCGCCAGGCCGGGCCAGGGGCCTCGTGCGACGGCGCGCTCGGCCGTCACCCGGCAGTGCGGGCACACGTCGACGTGGGTCACCAGCTCGCGGCGGAGCGCGGAGCCCAGCAGCACCCTCGCGTCCCCGGCGAGCCGGGCGACCGCCGCGCAGTTGCCGAGCTCCACGACGGCGAGCGCCGCCCGGGTGCGCTCCACCTCGCAGGCCGCCTGCGCCAGCAGCGCCCGCGTCGCGTCCGGCTCGCGCCCGACGACCAGGGCCACCTCGTGCGGCGCCAACTGGTGCCGCACCGCGAGTTCCAGCGCCTCGCGCTGCTCGGGCGTGGTGCCGGCCGCCTCGGGCCAGGCCAGCGCCGCCAGTTCGCCGCGCCTGCGGGCGGCCACGTCCGCCGACGCCTGCACCGATACCGACCGCCCCTCGGCCAGCGTGCGCAGGCAGGCCCAGCGGGCCAGCGCGTACAGCCAGGGCCTGCGCAGCTCCGGGTCGCGCAGCCGGGCGCGCTGGCGCTCGGCCACGGCCAGCACGTCGCCGAGGGCGGCGGCCGCGGAATCGTGCTCGCACAGCACGGAGAGGCAGTAGGTGAACAGCCCGTCCAGATACGGCTCGTAGTGGGCGGGCGGCTGCGCGGGCAGCGTCCCCTGCGGGCGTGGCCGCCGCCGCGCCGGGGCCCCGTTGCCGCCCGGCGCGGCGCGGCCACGCTGAACCGGCGCGCGGTGTCGGCGGTGCGCGCCGGTGGTCTGGGAGGGGGTGTCAGGCCTGCTGCTCATCACTCCGTGACGGTAGGACCACGACCCGTACGCCCTCAGGCATCACGGCGGGCTTTAATCCAAATGGGTGGTGATCCCGCCCGAAAGAGCACACGCCGCTCACTCTGTCGAGTGACCCCTCCGGCCGCGTGCGCGAGCCCTTCCCCGCGCCGTACGGCGGTCCCCCGGCGCCCGGGCCCCTGCCGGCCCCTCCGCCGTACGGCGTGCGGCGCCGGAAACCCCGGCGGGTCGCCGCGTTGTCGGTGGCACCCGATACCGTGCAGCGCATGGCCGCCCGTACTCGCCCCGCATCCAAGGACCGTCCCGCCTACCGCTGCACGGAGTGCGGCTGGACGACGGTCAAGTGGCTCGGCCGCTGCGGCGAGTGCCAGGCGTGGGGCACGGTCGAGGAGTACGGCGGCGCGTCGCCGGTGCGGACGACCGCGCCGGGCCGGGTGACCACCCCGGCGAAGCCGATCGCGCAGGTGGACGGACGCCAGGCGACCGCGCGCGGGACGGGGGTGCCGGAGCTGGACCGTGTCCTGGGCGGGGGGCTGGTGCCCGGGGCCGTGGTGCTGCTCGCGGGCGAGCCCGGCGTGGGCAAGTCGACGCTGCTGCTGGACGTCGCGGCGAAGGCGGCGGGCCCGCAGACCCGGACGCTGTATGTGACCGGTGAGGAGTCCGCGTCGCAGGTCCGGCTGCGTGCCGACCGCATCGGGGCGCTCTCCGACCACCTCTTCCTGGCCGCCGAGACGGATCTGTCCGCCGTGCTCGGCCACCTCGACGACGTGAAGCCGTCGCTGCTGATCCTGGACTCGGTGCAGACGGTCGCCTCCCCCGAGATCGACGGCGCCCCCGGCGGCATGGCCCAGGTGCGCGAGGTCGCGGGCGCCCTGATCCGCGCGTCGAAGGAGCGCGGCATGTCGACGCTGCTCGTCGGCCACGTCACCAAGGACGGCGCGATCGCGGGCCCCCGCCTGCTGGAGCACCTGGTGGACGTGGTGCTCTCCTTCGAGGGCGACCGGCACGCCCGCCTGCGGCTGATCCGGGGCATCAAGAACCGCTACGGCGCCACCGACGAGGTCGGCTGCTTCGAGTTGCACGACGAGGGCATCACGGGCCTGGCCGACCCGTCCGGGCTCTTCCTGACCCGCCGCGACGAGCCCGTCCCGGGCACGTGCCTGACCGTCACGCTGGAGGGCAAGCGCCCGCTGGTCGCCGAGGTGCAGGCGCTGACCGTGGACACCCAGATCCCGTCCCCGCGCCGGACGACCTCCGGTCTGGAGAACTCGCGGGTGTCGATGATGCTGGCGGTGCTGGAGCAGCGGGGCCGGATCCGGTCGATCGGCAAGCAGGACATCTACACGGCGACCGTCGGCGGGGTGAAGCTCGGGGAGCCGGCCGCCGACCTGGCCGTGGCGCTCGCCCTGGCCAGCGCGGCGATCGACACGCCGCTCCCGAAGAACCTGGTCGCGGTGGGCGAGGTGGGCCTCGCGGGCGAGGTCAGGCGGGTCACCGGGGTGCAGCGCAGGCTCGCCGAGGCGGCACGGCTGGGCTTCACCCACGCCCTGGTGCCCCCGGACCCGGGGAAGATCCCCGCGGGGATGAAGGTGACGGAGGTGACGGACATAGGGGACGCCTTGCGCGTCCTGCCCAAGAGGGCCCCACGTCCCTGACCCTTCCGACGGTAAACTTTGCCCTGGTCTCGCCCATCCGGGCATCCGTACGACCGGAGGAGAGCAGTGGCAGCCAACGACCGGGCGGCAGCTCCCGGCAAAGCCTGGAGTCGCGAGGGCTCCGGCGGTGACGGCCTGATGCGCGCCTCCCTGAGCGCCGTGGCCCCCGGCACCGGGCTTCGGGACGGCCTCGAGCGGGTTCTTCGCGGCAACACCGGCGGCCTCATCGTCCTGGGCATGGACAAGACGGTCGAGTCGCTGTGCACCGGCGGTTTCGTGCTGGACGTCGAGTTCAGCGCCACGCGGCTGCGCGAGCTGTGCAAGCTCGACGGCGCCCTCATCCTCGACCGGGACATCACCAAAATCGTGCGGGCCGGGGTCCAGCTGGTGCCGGACGCGGCCATCCCCACCGAGGAGACCGGCACGCGGCACCGCACCGCGCAGCGGGTCTCCATCCAGACCGGCTTCCCGGTCGTCTCCGTCAGCCAGTCGATGCGGCTGATCGCGCTCTACGTGGGCGGGCAGCGACGCGTCCTGGAGGACTCGGCGGCGATCCTGTCCCGCGCCAATCAGGCGCTGGCCACTTTGGAACGTTACAAGCTGCGGCTGGACGAGGTGGCGGGCACGCTCTCCGCCCTGGAGATCGAGGACCTGGTCACCGTCCGGGACGTCACGGCGGTCGCCCAGCGCCTGGAGATGGTGCGCCGGATCGCCACGGAGATCGCGGAGTACGTGGTCGAGCTGGGCACCGACGGCCGGCTGCTCTCCCTCCAGCTGGACGAGCTGATCGCGGGCGTGGAACCCGAGCGCGAGCTGGTCGTGCGCGACTACGTGCCGGAGCCGACCGCCAAGCGCAGCCGCACGGTCGCCGAGGCGCTCACCGAACTGGACTCGCTGCCCCAGGGCGAGCTGCTCGAACTCCCCACCGTGGCGAGGGCGCTGGGCTACGCCGGCTCCCCGGAGGCACTGGACTCCGCGGTCTCGCCGCGCGGGTACCGGCTGCTGGCGAAGGTGCCGCGACTGCCCAACGCGATCGTGGAGCGGCTGGTCGAGCACTTCGGCGGGCTGCAGAAGCTGCTCGCGGCGAGCGTGGACGATCTGCAGACGGTCGACGGCGTCGGCGAGGCACGCGCCCGCTCGGTCCGCGAGGGCCTGTCGCGCCTCGCGGAGTCCTCGATCCTGGAACGCTACGTCTGAGGTCCCCGGCCCGGCGTCGCGCCGGGCGTCGCGCCGGGCGCCGGTCCGGCGCCCGGGACGTATCCGGAGCCCGTCCGAGGCCCGAGGCGTCAGGCGTTCTTCAGGACGAAGGACGTCTGCTTGGCGGAGCGGCCGGGGAGCTTCACCTCGAGCAGGTAGGTGCCGTGAGGAGCCGTCCGGCCCTTGGGCGTGGCGCACTGCGGCGAGCTGGTCCTGCGGTCCCACTCGACGTCGTACGAGGTGGAGCCGTCCGCCGGGACCTGCAGCAGATACGGGGCCCGGCTCTTCGGACAGTCGTCACTGGCCCACACGTGGCGGTCGTCGACGTCGGTGATGGTGACGACCGCCGAGTCCGGCCCGAAGTCCAGCTTGCAGGCGGTGGCCGAGGAGTTGGTCGCGGTCAGCGTGAACCGGGGCCGCTCACCGGGCTCGTAGGAGTTGTCGGCGCTGCGCACGCTCAGCGAGACGGCCTGGCCGCAGTCCGGCAGCGAGGAGCCGGCCGGCAGTTGCGCACCGCCGCTGCCGCCACCACTGCCGCCGGAACTCCCGGCGCCACCGGCTCCCGTGGCGCCGCTGTCCGCACCGCCGTCCGCTCCTCCGGAGTCGGTGCCCTGCGAACTGCCGTCCGTGGCACCGGAGTCGCCGCTGCCGCCGTCCGAGGCGTCACCGCCGTCGTCGCCCCCGCCACCGCCGACGGAGCCGCCCGGACGGGAGCTGTTGAGCGGACCGCTCGCGGAGGGGCCGGGGGTGATGGAGGGGGCGGGCGAGCGGCCGTCGGGGCCGTTGGCGCTGTTCCCCCCGCCACCGCGGGAGTTGACGGCCCATACGGCCAGGACGGTGAGCAGCGCGAGCAGGAGCAGCACAACCGCCCGTCGCCGCCAGTAGATGGAGGACGGGAGAGGTCCCACGGGATTGCGCATTGAGCCCACGCGCAAACCTTATGCGGTTTCCCTTGAATCGGACCAAGGCACGCGCGGCACGCTGGCAACTTGTGTGATTGATCAGCAGATCTCCCTTCCGTTCCGGGGACCCTCCCCGCCGTTTCGCGGTCCCCGCCGCGGCGGCCGCGGGGACGTAGGATCGGAGGCGCTATGAACGACGACCGCGACCACCGCCATCTGCACGCCCCCGTGATCGACTGGTTCGACGAGAACGCCCGGGATCTTCCGTGGCGCCGGCCCGAGGCGGGCGCGTGGGGCGTCATGGTCAGCGAGTTCATGCTGCAGCAGACCCCGGTCAGCCGGGTCCTGCCGGTGTACGGGCAGTGGCTGGAGCGCTGGCCCTCGCCGGCGGCGCTGGCCGCGGAGCCCTCCGGCGAGGCGGTGCGCGCCTGGGGCCGGCTGGGCTATCCGCGCCGGGCGCTGCGGCTGCACGCCGCGGCGACCGCGATCACCCAGCTGCACGACGGCGAAGTCCCCACGGACCATGCCGAGTTGCTGGCCCTGCCGGGGGTCGGCGAGTACACGGCCGCCGCGGTGGCCTCGTTCGCGTACGGGCAGCGGCACGCGGTGCTGGACACCAATGTGCGCCGCGTCTTCGCGCGCGCCGTGACCGGGGTGGAGTACCCGCCGAACGCCACGACCGCCGCCGAGCGCCGGATCGCCCACCGGATGCTCCCCGCCGACGAGGCGACCGCCGCCCGCTGGGCGGCCGCCACGATGGAGCTGGGCGCCCTGATCTGCACCGCCCGCGGCCCCGAGTGCGTGCGCTGCCCGATCGCCGCGCGGTGCGCCTGGCGGCTGGCAGGTTCCCCCGCGCACGACGGCCCGCCCCGCCGCGGCCAGACGTACGCCGGCACCGACCGGCAGGTCCGGGGCAGGCTGCTGGCCGTGCTGCGGGAGGCGACGGCGCCGGTGCCGCAGGCCGCGCTGGACGCGGTGTGGCACGAGCCCGTCCAGCGCGCCCGGGCCCTGGACGGCCTGGTCGCCGACGGCTTGGTGGAACCCCTCGAGGAGGGTCTGTACCGGTTGCCCGGCTGAGCGGCGCGGTGGCCGAATGGCCCCGTCGTTACACAACCGATGGGTGGCTGTGGGTTCGCTGTGCGGCGGTGGTCGCGAAAGCCGTACATCCGGTCCGTAGCGTCGGCCGCGTCGTAATCAAGCGCGCGGGACGGAGGGACCCCATGGCGGCGAACGCCCAGGGAACAGCCCAGGTGATGGACTTCGAGGAGTACGTGCGGAGCCGTCAGGAGGCCCTGCTGCGCAGCGCGCGCCGACTGGTCCCGGACCCGATCGACGCCCAGGACCTGGTGCAGACCGCGCTGGCCCGGACCTACCCGCGCTGGGGCGACATCGCCGACAAGAGTCTCGCCGACGCCTATATGCGCCGGGTGATGATCAACACCCGTACCGAGTGGTGGCGGGCCCGGCGGCTGGAGGAGGTGCCGACCCCCGAGCTGCCGGAGCGTTCCGTGGACGACGGCGCCGAGCAGCGGGCCGACCGGGCGATGCTGCTGGAGGCGCTCGGCATGCTGGCCCCCAAGCAGCGCCAGGTGGTGCTGCTGCGCCACTACCGGCAGCTCAGCACGGAGGAGACGGCGCACGCGCTGGGCATGTCGGTGGGTACCGTGAAGAGCACCCTGCACCGGGCGCTGGCGCGACTGCGTGCCGAGCTCCAGCGGCAGAGCAACGGATACGGAAGGCCCGCGGAGCCCGCGACGGGCAGGACGGAGGGCGTGTGCGCCGCAGCGTAGTCCCGGTCGGTGCCGCTGCCGCCGCTGTCGCGGTGTGCGGGGCACTCGTCGCCGTGACCAGCTGCCGCGACTCCGGCGGTGTGCGCGAGGAGGGCACCGCCGCGATCTCCTCCCCCGCCCCGCCGTCGCCCTCGGTGTCGCCCCCGGCATCGGGCACCCACCCCATGGACGCCGGGCCGTCCGCGGCCCCGCGGGAGAAGGCCGCCGTGGACCCCGCGGACGTGATGCGCCTGGTGAAGGGCGACCCGAAGGTGGCCCCGGACATCCGGGACAGCCTGGTGGCCTGCGCCGTGCCGTCGGCGAGCGCCGGGGTCCACCCGCAGGCCGCCGCGGAGCCCTACCCGGTGGACCGCCGCTCCGGCCCGCTGACCGGGAAGGACGGCACGGACCTGGTGGTCAACGTCTCGACCTGCGCGGACAGCGTGGGCATCGGAAGCTATGTCTACCGCCGGGTGGACGGCGGGTACGTCAACGTCTTCGCCGACGAGCAGCCGCCGGTCTTCGCCGAGATCAGCGACGGCACCCTGAAGGTGACGCATCAGGTGTACGAGCCCCAGGACGCGGTCTCCAATCCCTCCGGTGAGGACGTGACCACCTACCGGTGGAACGGCACCCGCTTCGAGGAGGTCTCGTTCTCCCACCGCGACTACGGGAAGTCGGACGACGCCGGGGGCGGTGCGCATGGCTGACACGCACGTGCTCTTCGTCGAGGACGACGACGTCATCCGCGAGGCCACCACGCTCGCGCTGGAGCGCGACGGCTTCCTCGTGACGGCCGTGGCGGACGGCGTGGCCGGGCTGGAGGCGTTCCGGGCCCGGAAGCCCGACCTGGCGCTGCTGGACGTGATGGTGCCGGGCCTGGACGGGGTGAGCCTGTGCCGGCGTATCAGGGACGAGTCGACGGTTCCGGTGATCATGCTCTCGGCGCGGGCGGACGCGATCGACGTGGTGCTGGGCCTGGAGGCGGGCGCCGACGACTACGTCACCAAGCCCTTCGACGGGGCCGTGCTGACCGCCCGGATGCGGGCGGTGCTGCGGCGATTCCGGGTGGCGGCGGCGGACGAGCCGCCGGCCGGGACCGGGGTGCTGACCTTCGGGGACGTGGAGGTCGACCCGGAGGGCATGGAGGTGCGGCGCGGCGGTGAGCGGATCGCGCTGACGCCCACGGAGATGCGGCTGCTGCTGGAGTTCTCGGCGGCGCCGGGCACGGTGCTGTCCAGGGACCGGCTGCTGGAGCGGGTCTGGGACTACGACTGGGGCGGCGACACCCGGGTGGTGGACGTCCATGTGCAGCGACTGCGGGCGAAGATCGGGCAGGAGCGCATCGAGACGGTGCGCGGCTTCGGCTACAAGCTGAGGGGCTGACGCGTGACCGCACGTCCCGGGGGCCCCGCGGCGGGGAAGAGCCGGCCGATGCCGAAGATCGGGCTGCGCTGGAAGGTCTGCGTGGCGATCGCGGTGGTGTCGGCGCTGGTGGCCCTCGTGCTGAGCCTGGTGGTGCACAACGCGGCCCGGGCCAGCATGATCGACGACTCCCGGGGGGTGCAGAACGAGCGGGTGCAGTTCGCCCAGCGGATCTACGAGTCCACCGGCCGGCTCGCCATAGACGCCCGGCTGGACGACCCCGACCTGCCCGCGCCGCTGAAGCGGCTGGCCCGCGAGGGCAAGCGGGCCACCTATGTCTCCGGCAACGGCGGCGCGCCCGTGGTGTGGGCGGCGACCCCGCTGGCGGACGGCAAGATCCTGTCGCTGAAGACGACGTTCACCGACCGCTTCTCGGTCCTGGTGGACCTGGACCAGGCGCTGGTCATCGGCTCGTCCGCGGTCGTCGTGGGCGGCACGGCCCTGGGGGTGCTCATCGGCGGGCAGCTGTCCCGGCGGCTGCGCAAGGCGGCCGAGGCGGCGGGCCGGGTCGCCGACGGGGAGACCCGCGTACGCGTGCGCGACGCGATCGGCGGCCGCGTCCGCGACGAGACGGACGAGCTGGCCCGGGCCGTGGACGCCATGGCCGACGCCCTGGCCGGGCGGCTGGAGGCGGAGCGCCGGGTCACCGCGGACATCGCCCATGAGCTGCGCACCCCGGTGACGGGTCTGGTCACCGCGGCCGAGCTGCTGCCGCCGGGGCGCCCCTCGGAGCTGGTCAGGGACCGCTCCCAGGCGCTGCGCACGCTGGTCGAGGACGTCCTGGAGGTCGCCCGGCTGGACGGCGCCGCCGAGCAGGCCGATCTCCAGGAGGTGGCGCTGGGCGACTTCGTACGGCGCCGGGTGGCGGCGGCGGTGCCCGCCGCGACGGTCACCGTCCGCGGTGACGCCGTCGTGCGCACCGACCCGCGCCGTCTGGAGCGGGTCCTGGGCAACCTGCTGGCGAACGCCGCGCGGCACGGCCGGCCGCCGATCGAGGTGACCGTGGACGGCCCCTACGTGGAGGTCCGCGACCACGGCCCGGGCTTCCCCGAGGATCTGCTCCGCGAGGGGCCGAGCCGCTTCCGCACGGGCAGCAGCGACCGGGCCGGCAGCGGCCACGGCCTGGGGCTGACCATCGCCACCGGCCAGACCCGCGTCCTGAACGCCCGCCTCACCTTCCGCAACGTGCCCGAGGAACAGGGCGGCGGCGCGGTCGCGCGGCTGCTCCTGCCGCGCGAATAGCCGCGGGACGCGGGTGCGGCCGGAGCCAGGGCCGGGGCCGGGGCCGGGGCGGGGGTGGGAACACGGCTGCGGGGCTGCGGGGCGGGACGCGGCCGGGATCGACTGCGCGGCCGGGCCGGTCAGCCCTGGGCCTTCGCGTGCTCCGTGCGCCGGCGGCTCGGATACCGGCCGGGTGTGGGTGTCTCCCCGTGGACCGCCCCGAAGGAGCGCACGAAGTGGTGGCGGGAGCAACCGGCGTGCGCGGCCACCGCGTCCAGGTCCGCCGGCCGGGCCCGGTCGCGGTCCATCGCCTCCTCGGCCCGCCGCAGCCGGTGCGCGAGCCGCAGGTCCTCCGCCATACGCCGATGCTCGCACGGGGTCGGACGACGACCCCGTGCGAGCATCGGCGACGGCTGTGCGGGCCGGGCGGCTCAGACCGCCTCGACCGCGGCGACCGCCTCTTCCGTGGAGGGCACGGCGGGCGCCGAGCGCAGCGGGATCTCCTTCACGAAGAAGGCCAGCAGGAAGCCGACGACGCTGACCGCCGCGCCCCACAGGAAGACGTGGTGCGTGCCGCCGGCGACGGCGTGGAGGTAGGCGTCCTTGACGGCCGGCGGCAGCTTGGCCAGGCCCGACGGGTCCAGCTGCGCGGAGCCCGACGTCGCCCCCGCGGCGGCGGAGCCGAGGCGGTCCGTCATGGTGTTCTGCACCTGGTGGGTGAAGATCGCGCCGAAGAGGGCGACGCCGAAGGAGCCGCCGATCGTCCGGAAGAGGGTGGAGGACGAGGAGCCGACGCCCATGTCCTTCATCTCGACGCTGTTCTGCGCGATGAGCATGGTGATCTGCATCAGGAAGCCCATGCCCGCGCCGAGCACGGCCATCCACACGCCGGAGACGAACTGGCTGGTGCCGGTGTCCATCGTGGACAGCAGATAGAGGCCGACGGTCATCAGGCCGCCGCCGACGATCGGGAAGATCTTGTACTTGCCGGTCTGGGTGGTGACCCGGCCGGCTATGAGCGAGACGACCATCATCGACAGCAGCAGCGGCAGCAGCAGGAGACCGGAGTTGGTCGCGGTGGCGCCCTGGACGATCTGCTGGAACAGCGGCAGGAAGGTCATCGCGCCGAACATCACGAAGCCGACCAGGAAGCCGATCACCGAGATCAGCGAGAAGTTGCGGCTGTGGAAGATGTGCAGCGGGATGACGGGCTCCGCGACGCGGGTCTCCACGTAGAGGAAGCCGGCCAGGGCGGCCAGGCCGAGCACCAGCAGGCCCAGGATCTGGGGCGAGCCCCATGCGTACTGGTTGCCGCCCCAGGTGGTCAGCAGGACCAGCGAGGTGATGCCAACGGTGAGCAGCACCGTGCCGAGGTAGTCGATGCTCGTCTTGATCTGCTTCTTCGGCAGGTGCAGCACCGCCGAGATCATGAAGAGGGCGACCACGCCGAGCGGGAGGTTGATGTAGAAGCTCCAGCGCCAGCCCCAGTTGTCGGTGATGTAACCGCCGACGAGCGGGCCGCCGATCATGGCGACCGCCATGACACCGGCCATCATGCCCTGGTACTTGCCGCGCTCCCGCGGCGGGATCAGGTCACCGATGATCGCCATGACACCGACGATCAGACCGCCGGCGCCCAGGCCCTGCACGGCGCGGAAGGCGATCAGCTGGCCCATGTCCTGCGCCATGCCGGACAGCGCCGATCCGATCAGGAAGATCACGATCGACGACATGAAGATGCCCTTGCGACCGTACAGGTCGCCGAGCTTGCCCCAGACCGGCGTCGACGCGGCGGTGGCGAGCGTGTACGCGGTGACCACCCAGGACAGGTGCTCCAGGCCGCCCAGCTCACCCACGATGGTGGGCATCGCGGTGCCGATGATCATGTTGTCCAGCATCGCGAGCAGCATCGCGATCATGAGCCCGAACAACACCACGCGCACACTGCGCTGTGGGGTCTCGGCGGTATCCGCCATCACAAGCTCCCCTACTTGTTTCTTACGTGCACTCAGTTTGCTTACTTGCCGCCCGGCTAGTTGCCCAGGGCATCCTGACAGTATGCGGCTTACTAGCCGGGCGTCAAGTAAGTTAAAGTTCGCCCATGGCAACGCCCCACGTACGCAGAGGTGACACGCGCCGCCGGATCCAGGACGTCGCGCTGTCGCTCTTCGCCGAGCAGGGATACGAGAAGACGTCCCTGCGCGAGATCGCCGAGCACCTCGACGTGACCAAAGCCGCGTTGTACTACCACTTCAAGACCAAAGAGGACATCCTCAAGAGCATCGTCGAGGACCTGGCCTCACCGGTCGACGAGCTGATCGCCTGGGCCGAGCAGCAGCCGCGCACCCTGGAGACCAAGCGCGAGGTGCTACGGCGCTACGCCGACGCGCTGTGGAGTGCCGGCCCACTCTTCCGCTTCCTCCAGGAGAACCAGGCGACCGTCCGCGACCTCAGCATCGGCGAGACCTTCAAGTCCAAACTGCTCGCCGTGCACTCCCTGCTGAGGGACCCCGACGCGCCGCTGACCGACCAGGTCCGCTCCATCACCGCGGTCTTCGCGATGCACGCGGGAATGTTCGCCATGCAGAACCTCGAGGGCGACCCCGAGGACAAGCGTGCCGCCGTCCTCGAGGTCGCCCAGGAGTTGATCGCCCAGACCTACCGGGGTCAGACCGAGACGCCGTGAGCCCGGAGGTAGGGCAGCGGGTTCACGGACGAGCCGTAGTAGGGGGTCTTGCGGATCTCGAAGTGCAGGTGGGGACCGGTGCTGTTGCCGGTGTTGCCGGAGAGCGCGATCTGCTGGCCCTCGCCGACGTGCTGACCGACGCGCACCTGCATCTTCGACAGGTGGGCGTACTGCGAGTACATGCCGTTGGAGTGGCGGATCACGATGTTGTTGCCGTAGGCGCCGCCCCAGCCCGCCTCGACCACGGTGCCGGCGTGCACGGCGTGCACCTTCGTGCCGATGGCCACGGCGAAGTCCTGACCGGAGTGCTTGTGGGCCCAGCGGGCGCCGTTCTGGGCGTAGCCGGCGGACAGCACGTACTTCTGCACCGGCGCCATCCAGCCGCTGTTGCCGCGGTTCTGCTGCTGCGGGGCGCTCTTCTGGGACCGCCCGACGTGGCTCTGATGATCGGCGCGCGCGTGGCGGTCGGTCTTCACCGTCGCGGCGGCGCGCTGCTGCACATCGGCCTGCGCACGGGTGACGTCCGCCAGCTTCCCGGCCGCACTGAGGCCCAGCAGACTCGCACCCTGCGTCTCCGCCATGGCGGTCCCCGCCGCGCCCAGTGCCAGCGAGGCGCAGACGCCCGCGGTCACGACGGTACGACGGCCAAGGAAGACGGAGTTCGAGATCTTGGGCATACGCATTCGGAATTACCTCGCGGAAATAGCCGGGCAAGAACATTGCGACGTGTTCGCCGCGATCCCTTGGTAACCCGACATTCCACGCCCGGACAAACCCCCCCATCTACTACCGTGATTCGTCGCGGAAAGCTCCGGCACCCCGCTTCCTCGCCTGCCGCACGGGCCCGGCCCACTAAGGTGATTCGTACGTGTCACAGGTCACGTGGGTCACGTCACCGGCCCCGGGACCAAAGGGAATTGCCCCTCGGGACCTAGGTCCCGTGGCCCGGGTCACATGGAAAAGGAAATCGAAGGGCACACGCGGCGCAAAGAAAAGGAAAGCCGCGCGTCCGCACTACGGGGGGAACGGGAACGTGGATCCTTCGGCCGTCGGAGTCCGGCTGGCCTCGGCCGTCGCCGGGCCGCTGATCAAGAGGCTCTTCGTGGCCGAGGGCCCGGGCGCCGGCCTCGTGGACCACCCGGTCCGCATCTCCGGCCGCGTCTCCTTCAGGGGCGAGAAGCGCACCCTCACGGAAGCGGACCTGCGCGTCCTGGCCGCCAGGCTCGTACGGCAGGCCCTGCGCACCGGGGAGCGCCCCGTCGGCGCCGACGAGGAGACCGCCGTCGCGGACGCCCTCGCGGCCTCCCTGCAGGCCCTCGGCGACCTCGACCTCACCGACCTGCAGGCCGTCGCCCTCGGCCACACCGAGTTCGCCCGCGCCCTGCGCCGTGCGGCCGGCTCTCCCGAACGGGAACTCAGCGCCGACGGCGCCCACTTCCACGAACGGCTGCTCGACACGGCCTGCCTGCACATCCTGCACTTCTTCACCCGGCGCTCGACCTTCGTCGCCGCGACCCTGGTCGACCAGAGCCGGGCGCTGGGTGAGCTGACCGCCCGCGTCGACGAGCTCATCGCCCGCAGCCCGCTGCCGGGCGGCGAGGACCCGGCCTTCGAGCGGCGCTATCTGGCGTACGTGGAGAAGAAGTACGGGCGGCTCACCATCCACGGCCTCGATCTCGCGGACGCCCCGGACCGGTGGCCGCTGGACACGGCCTACCTCAGCCTGGAGGCCGCGCCGTCCGCCGGGCCCGTGGACGGTGGTCCGCGGGAGACCGCCGGGCCCCGCGCCGCCGACCGGGCGCTCGCCGGGCCCGAGCGCGTCCTGCTGCGCGGCGAGGCGGGATCGGGGAAGACCACGCTCGTCCAGTGGCTCGCGGTCGCGTGCGCGCGTCAGGAGCCGGACGAGGGCATGGCGTACCTCGACGACCGGATCCCCTTCGTCCTCCCGCTGCGCGGCCTCACCCGCCACGGCGAGCGGCTGCCCGCGCCCCGCGACTTCCTCTCCGCCGCCGGCTGCCCGCTCGCCGGCTCCCAGCCGGCCGGCTGGGAGGCCCGGGTCCTTGCGGCGGGACGCGGCCTGCTGCTGGTCGACGGCGTCGACGAGATCCCCGACACCGAGCGCCGCCGCACCCGGGCCTGGCTGCGCGACCTGCTCGACGCCCATCCCGGCAACCGCTGGCTGGTCACCTCGCGCCCCGCGGCGGTACGCGAGGACTGGCTCGCCGAGGACGGCTTCACCGAGCTCGCCCTGAACCCCATGGGCCCCGCCGACGTCGCGGTCTTCGTCCGGCGCTGGCACGCGGCGGCCGGCCCGGCGGCCGCCGCGTACGCCGAGCCGCTGCTCGCCGCGGTGCGGGCCGAGCCCGGCCTCGGCCGCCTCGCCACCAATCCCCTGATGTGCGGGCTGATCTGCGCCCTGCACCACGACCGCCGCGGCTACCTCCCGCGAGGCAGGAAGGACCTGTACGCCGCCGCGCTGTCGATGCTGCTGGTGCGCCGGGACCACGAACGGGACACGGCGGCCGTACCGCTGCGCGAGGAGACGCAGATCGAGCTGCTGCAGCGGCTGGCGCACTGGCTGATGCGCAACGGCCGCACCGAGATGGACCTCGACCGGGCCGAGGCCGTCGTCGCGCGGGCGCTGCCCGCCGTCCCCGAGGCCGCCTCACTCGGCGACGCCGCCGCCGTCCTCACGCATCTCCTCGACCGCGGCGGCGTACTGCGCCGGCCCGCACCCGGCGCGGTCGACTTCGTCCACCGCACCTTCCAGGACTATCTGGGCGCCCGCGCCGCCGTCGAGGAGGGCGACGTCGGCATGCTCACCGGCCACGCCACCGACGACCGGTGGGAGGACGTCCTGCGGATGGCGGTCGCACTCGCCCGGCCGCGCGAGCGGACCGCGATCCTCGAGGACCTCCTCGACCGCGGTGACCGCACGCCGGACCGGCGCGGCCGGGCGCGGCTCCACCTGCTCGCCGCCGCCTGCCTGGAGCACGCCGACGCCCTCGACCCGGCCGTGCGCGAGGCGGTGGAGCGGCGCGCCGCCGCGCTCGTACCGCCCGCCGACGCGGCGGAGGCCCGCGCGCTGGCCGAGGCCGGACCCCTCGTCCTGGACCTCCTCCCGGACCCCGACGGGCTCTCCGACGAGGACGCCCTGCATGTCGTCGTCACGGCCTGCCACCTGCCCTCGGACCGGGCCCTGCGCTATCTGGGCCGTTTCGCCGGACACCGGTCCCTGCGGGTCCGCGCCCAGCTGATGTGGTCCTGGCACCGCTTCGACTGCGCCCCGTACGCCCGGGAGGTCATCGCCCGCCTCGATCCGGACGGCCTGGACTTCACCGTCCGCTCCGCCGACCAGCTCCGTGAGCTGCGCCGGCTGGACCTGCGGCCCACCCGCCTCGACCTGCGGGGCGACCTGCCCGCGGACGAACTGGCCGGCTATGCCGCCGGCCTCGCCCTCACCGAGGTCAGGGTGAAGGACTGCGCACTGCCCGATCTGCGCTTCCTGGCCGGCCAGGACGGGCTGCGCGCGCTCGCGCTCCTGGGCCCGGGCCTGCCGGCCGACTGGCGGTCGATCGGCGCGCTCCCCGGGTTGAGGGAGCTGGTGCTGGCCGCCCCGCCCGACGGCGGCCGGCTGGACCTGTCGCCGCTCGCCGCCCACCCGGGGCCGCTGACGGTGCGCGTCGCGCTGCCGGTCGGCCGGCTCGTCGGGGCCGACCGGCTGCCCCCGGGCGTGACACTGGTTCCGGAGCCGCGTCAGGGGCGGTAGCCGCCGCCCCAGTCCCAGCCGCCCCAGCCTCCGCCGCCGTTGCCGTAGCCGCCGCAGTACCGGTCGCAGGGCGTCTCGCTCGGCGCCGGGGAACCCGTGGCCGAGGAGGTCGGACTCGCCGAGGGCAGGGCCGCCAGTCGTGTGGACCCGGAGAGCAGCTTCGAGGCCGCGGCGGTGTACGCCACCGACTGGAAGCGGGGCGGGGCGACGGAGGTGTCGAAGGTCCAGCGCTGTACGGGCCGCCCGTCGCGGGGTTTGAGAACGATCTTCGCTCCCCGTTCGCGGCCCTCGGGGGCGACCGCGAGCTGCTGGTTCCAGCGGGGGATGAGGTCGCCGGTCAGGGTGAGGTCGTAGCGCACGTCCTCGGCCCCGGTGACGAAGGACGCCGTGCACAGGCTCAGCTCCAGCGCGGCGCCGCGGTGGGAGTTGAGGCAGTACGAGGGCTGGGCGACGCTCCGCATGAGGCCGTCCGGCTCGTAGGACCAGAACTGCGTGGCGCCGGAGTCGCAGGCCGCGGTGGCGGCGTCGGTGCCGAGGACGGTCCGGCGTCCGGACAGGTCGACGCACAGGTCGTTGTCGTTGTTGCGGAGGCGGCCGCGGAGCCCGCCGCTGGGAACGGGCTCGGCGGTGACCGTGCTCGAGCCCGGGGCGGTGTCCGAGGTGGTGACCGAGGCCGTGGCGGTGGGGGACGCCGAAGCCCCGGTGGAGGCCGTTCCGGAGGCGCGGTCGTCGGTGCCGCCGTCCCCGGCGATCACTCCGACGGCCAGCGCGATCACCAGGGCGCAGCCGCCGAGACCCAGCAGGGTCGCGGCGAACCGCCGGCGGCCACCGCCTGCGGCCCGGCGCCTGCGACCGCCATGGCGCGGCCCCGGGGAACCGCCGCCGCCGCTCCCGGCATCGTTGTCACGCGCCGCCCGGCGGGTGGGGCGGGAGTCGAGGTACCCCCGCGCCTCCCAGACCAGGACCGCCTCGGCGATCAGGACGCCCAGCCGGTCCCCGGAGTGGTCGAGCTGCTCGGCCGCGTAACGGCAGTGGTCGCACCGGGCGATGTGGCGCTGCAGGTCGGGTACGAGGCCGGCGCCCCCGCGGTGGATGGAGATGTCCAGCAGCCGGCTGAACTGCAGGCAGGCCTCGTACGGCGCGAGATCGCGGTGCGCCTGCACACAGGCCTCGCGGAAGCGTGTGCGGGCGAGCTCCAGTTGCGCGGCCGCCTTCTCCGGGTCGAGGCCGAGCAGTCCGGCCGGAACGTCCAGCGGCTCCGCGTCCACCTCGGCGTGCCAGAGCAGGCAGCGGGCGGGCTCGGGCAGCCGGAGGAAGGCCCGGGCGGCCAGGCGGCGGTTCTCCGGTATCGCGAGCCGGGTGTCGGTCTGGTCGGGACGGGGGCGCAACCGCCGGTGGAGCCAGGCGCGCCGGCGGTCGACGGCCCACTCCTCCGCGATCTTGTGGACGGTGATCAGCAGTTCGGGACGCCAGGCGGCCGTGGGCCCGGTCAGTCGCAGGGATTCGACGAAGACCCGGGTGAACGCGGCCGCCGCGAGTATCCCGGCGGAGTGCCCGGAGACGGTGCACAACTCCGCGTACTCGGAGACCGGCCGCCAATGGCGGGCCAGCAACTCTTCGAACGGCTGGTGCGCGCCGTCCTTTCCCAGGGACTTTCCGATCTCTCCGGACAGCGTCTCGTCCGGTACGCCGAACAGCCGGCCGGGGTCCGTGGAATTCGGATGTGGGGATTCCTTCAACGAGAGTTTCCTTCCGCGTTCGCCCCGCCGGGAAAAGTACGAACCAATCCGCCGGCGTGGGACGCAGCTACGTGGGGGGAGGTGAGGCCGGGGCGCTGGTGAGGGGGCAAGGGGCCTCTCCTCACTCTCGGCTGATCTTTTCGAATGCCTGATGGAATGACGGCACGGCGCCGGCCGGGGCACGGAGAAGGAAGGGTCCGTGCTGAACATCGCTCACCTTTCCACAAATGCAACCGGCGGAACAAGGGTGAGTTCATGGGGAACACAAAACGCGAGCGACCCCGTCCGCACCAATGTGCGGACGGGGTCGCTCGTTGTCGGATTACTTGCGGTTACGCGTCCTTGCTGAGGTTCGGCCCGCCGGCCGCCTCGACCGGAGGCGCGTCGGCGACGGCGACCTTCTCCTCGCCGCGGAAGGTGAACTTGATTTCGTCACCCTCGCCCTCGGTGCCCACGACCACGATGTGGCCGGTGCGCAGCTCGCCGAAGAGGATCTTCTCGGAGAGCACGTCCTCGATCTCGCGCTGGATCGTCCGGCGCAGCGGCCGGGCGCCCAGGACCGGGTCGTACCCCTTCTTGGCGAGCAGCTTCTTGGCCTCGGGGCTGAGCTCGATGCCCATGTCCTTGTCCCTGAGGCGCTCGTCCACCCGGGCGATCATGAGGTCGACGATCTGGATGATGTCTTCTTCGCTGAGCTGGTGGAAGACCACGATGTCGTCGACACGGTTCAGGAACTCCGGACGGAAGTGCTGCTTGAGCTCCTCGCCGACCTTGGCCTTCATCCGCTCGTACCCGGTCTTGACGTCGCCCGCGGCCGCGAAGCCGAGGTTGAAGCCCTTGGAGATGTCCCGGGTGCCGAGGTTGGTGGTCATGATGATGACCGTGTTCTTGAAGTCCACGACCCGGCCCTGGGAGTCGGTCAGCCGACCGTCCTCCAGGATCTGCAGCAGGCTGTTGAAGATGTCCGGGTGGGCCTTCTCGACCTCGTCGAAGAGGACGACCGAGAACGGCTTGCGGCGCACCTTCTCGGTGAGCTGGCCGCCCTCCTCGTAGCCGACGTATCCGGGCGGGGAGCCGAAGAGCCGCGAGACGGTGTGCTTCTCGCTGAACTCGGACATGTCGAGCTGGATCAGCGCGTCCTCGTCGCCGAAGAGGAACTCGGCGAGCGTCTTGGAGAGCTCGGTCTTACCGACGCCGGACGGGCCGGCGAAGATGAACGAGCCACCGGGGCGCTTGGGGTCCTTCAGACCGGCCCGCGTACGGCGGATGGCCTGCGAGAGGGCCTTGATCGCGTCCTTCTGGCCGATGACGCGCTTGTGCAGCTCGTCCTCCATGCGCAGCAGACGCGAGGACTCCTCCTCGGTGAGCTTGAAGACCGGGATGCCCGTGGCCGTGGCCAGGACCTCGGCGATCAGCTCCTCGTCGACCTCGGCGACGACGTCCATGTCGCCGGCCTTCCACTCCTTCTCCCGCTTGGTCTTCGCGGAGAGGAGCTGCTTCTCCTTGTCGCGGAGGGAGGCGGCCTTCTCGAAGTCCTGCGAGTCGATCGCGGACTCCTTCTCCCGGCGCACGTCGGCGATCTTCTCGTCGAACTCGCGCAGGTCCGGCGGAGCGGTCATCCGGCGGATGCGCATCCGGGAACCGGCTTCGTCGATCAGGTCGATCGCCTTGTCCGGCAGGAAGCGGTCCGAGATGTAGCGGTCGGCGAGGGTCGCCGCGGCCACCAGGGCGGCGTCCGTGATGGACACCCGGTGGTGGGCCTCGTAGCGGTCCCGCAGACCCTTGAGGATCTCGATGGTGTGCGGCAGCGACGGCTCCGCGACCTGGATCGGCTGGAAGCGGCGCTCCAGGGCCGCGTCCTTCTCCAGGTGCTTGCGGTACTCGTCGAGCGTGGTGGCGCCGATGGTCTGCAGCTCGCCGCGGGCGAGCATCGGCTTGAGGATCGAGGCGGCGTCGATCGCGCCCTCGGCGGCACCCGCACCCACGAGGGTGTGGAGCTCGTCGATGAACAGGATGATGTCGCCGCGGGTGCGGATCTCCTTGAGCACCTTCTTCAGGCGCTCCTCGAAGTCACCGCGGTAGCGGGAGCCGGCGACCAGGGCGCCCAGGTCCAGGGTGTAGAGCTGCTTGTCCTTCAGCGTCTCCGGGACCTCGCCCTTGACGATCGCCTGGGCCAGGCCCTCGACGACGGCGGTCTTGCCGACGCCGGGCTCGCCGATGAGGACGGGGTTGTTCTTGGTGCGGCGCGACAGCACCTGCATCACGCGCTCGATCTCCTTCTCGCGCCCGATGACGGGGTCGAGCTTGGTCTCACGAGCGGCCTGCGTGAGGTTGCGGCCGAACTGGTCCAGGACGAGCGAGGTCGAGGGGGTGCCCTCGGCCGGACCGCCGGCGGTGGCGGCCTCCTTGCCCTGGTAGCCGGAGAGCAGCTGGATGACCTGCTGCCGCACCCGGTTGAGATCGGCGCCCAGCTTCACGAGGACCTGGGCGGCGACGCCCTCGCCCTCGCGGATCAGGCCGAGCAGGATGTGCTCGGTGCCGATGTAGTTGTGGCCGAGCTGGAGGGCCTCGCGGAGCGACAGCTCCAGGACCTTCTTGGCCCGGGGGGTGAAGGGGATGTGCCCGGACGGGGCCTGCTGGCCCTGGCCGATGATCTCCTCAACCTGCTGGCGGACCGCCTCGAGCGAAATCCCGAGGCTCTCCAGGGCCTTAGCGGCGACACCCTCACCCTCGTGGATAAGGCCCAGGAGGATGTGCTCGGTGCCGATGTAGTTGTGGTTGAGCATCCGGGCTTCTTCCTGAGCCAGGACGACAACCCGCCGCGCGCGGTCGGTGAACCTCTCGAACATCGTTAATCGCTCCTCAGAGCGGTCGGGCAGTTAGGGGCGTGTCCCCTCCCTGTCCTTCCGCATGCTAGTCCCGCACAGCGGGGCAGCTCACTTCAACCGTCGACACCTGGCGGGGTCGTCAACCCCCCGCGCCGCCGACAACAGCTCCAACCCGATGGTGCGAGACGATGTTCCCGCAGGCCAGGCGGATAGCCCTTTATCCAGTACGCCGAGGGCGAACGTGCCGCCTGACCGACATGGCCGTCGTCCGTTCCCACTAGGTATTTCTTACCCGCCCGCACGGACAGTCCATGCCGGAAGCACGCCCACTGTCTGCTATAGGCGAACAGGCTTGCGTCCGGGGAATTCACGGAGAGTGATGGACACCGGCCGACCGGGCACTCCCGGTGACGTGCCACGTAACCCGGGACCCCCCGGGACCGTTGCGCAGGGCATGCAGGCCGCACGGGCCCCGATGGCCCTGGAACACGCCGACGCGCTCGACGTCCCCGCGGAGGCGGGGCACGAGGTGCTCGGCCGCTTCCCGGCGCCCAGGACCGGCCCGGTCGCCCTGGCCGGGCACCGGATGCGGTTCTTCGTCGCCCCCGGCAGCGCCGAGGAGCTGCCCGGTCTGCTCGACTGGCTTGAGTGGAGCGGCATCCCGCTCGACCTGATCCCCCTGTGCGGGCGCGAGGCCGGCTACGACGACGGCGCGCCGGCGTGGCTCCGCCCGCCCGCTCCGGGCGGTCGGCACCACGTCGGCGCGCCGCTGTCCCTGCCCGCGATGACGGTCGGCACGCACCCGGGCCCCGCGGCGGACGGACGCGCGGGAACCGTGGGCCTCACGGCCCTGGTGTCCGCGCTCGCGACCGCCTGCCACCGGGTCCGGCTGCGCGCCGCCCGGACCGATCAGCCGTGCGCCTTCTCGTACGCTTCCCGGATCTGCGCGGGGACGCGGCCGCGGTCGTTGACCTCGTAGCCCTCTTCCTTGGCCCACGCGCGGATCTTGGCGGTGTCCTGGCTTGCCACGCCGCCACGGGAGGCGCTCTTCGTGGAACGACCGCGGCCGGCACGGCCACCGGTGCGGCGGCCGCCGTCCACGTACGGGCCGAGCAGACCGCGCAACTTGTCGGCGTTGTCGGTGGTGAGGTCGATCTCGTACGTCACTCCGTCGAGTGCGAACGTCACGGTCTCATCCGCCTCGCCGCCGTCGAGGTCGTCAACAAGAAGGACCTGTACCTTCTGTGCCACCGGCTTCCCTTTCATCGAATACGGATAACCGGTAAAAGCAAACCGCCTTTTCCCGGAAAACTCAAACCCCTTGCCCGAACTGCCCCGGACCGGGCCGCTCCCCGCGGTCTTCCGGATGGAACGTATCGGACATACTGTTGTGCCCGACGGACGCCGAGGGGACCTCACAGATGCAACAGCATCCGGCTGTTGCCCAAGGTGTTCGGTTTCACTCGTTCGAGGTCGAGGAACTCGGCCACACCCTCGTCCTTTGACCGCAGCAGCTCACCGAAGACATCGCCGTCGACCGGCGTCTCGCCGATCTCCACGAAGCCGTGCTTCGAGAAGAAGTCCACTTCGAAGGTGAGGCAGAAAATTCGCCGCACTCCGAGCCACCTCGCGGTGTGCAGCAGCTTCTCCAGTACGAGATGACCGACGCCCTTGCCGTGGTGCGCCGGATCGACCGCGAGAGTGCGCACCTCGGCGAGGTCCTCCCACATCACGTGGAGTGCGCCGCAGCCCACGACCTCGGCGTCGTGGTCGTGTTCGGCCACCCAGAACTCCTGGATGTCCTCGTAAAGCGTCACAGTCGGCTTGTCCAGCAGGATACGGTCGCGGACATAGGCGTCGAGCAGTCGCCGGACGGCCGGCACGTCGGCCGTACGGGCCCGGCGGATGGTGACGCCATTTGAAGCGGCGGGCATGTGCGGACGCTATCGCCCGTCCGATCCGTCCGTCTCCCCGGGGTCACCCGGATCGGCGGATTGCACCACCCGCATTGCGTCACGGAGGGCTTCTCGCTGTTCCGCCGACATCTTCCCGAAGAAGGCGACAAGGGCCGCCGCGGGGTTGTCGCTCGCGGCCCACGCCTCGTGCATGAGTGCCGCCGAGTAAGCGGCCCGCGTGGAAACCGCCTCATAGCGATAGGCGCGCCCTTCGGCTTCCCGCCGGAGCCAGCCCTTCTGATGAAGGTTGTCCATTACGGTCATGACCGTCGTGTACGCGATCGAGCGCTCCCGGCGGAGATCCTCCAGCACCTCGCGCACCGTCACCGGGCGGTTCCAGCGCCAGACCCGGGTCATCACGGCGTCTTCGAGGTCTCCCAATGGACGGGGCACACCCGAATACTAGTTGCTTACGGGCACAATGCCCGGAATGCCGGAATTATCGGAGGTCACACCCGGGAGCCGGTGCCGCCCGCTCGCTGGGCCGGGGGCTGCGCGCCGGACAGCGCGGCGTCGACCACCGCGTCCTCCTTGGCCTTGTTGACCCCGCCCTGGCTCCTGATCAGCGTCCTGATGATGAGGGTGAAGGCGACCGCCATCACGGCGGGGGGCACGAGCGCGGAGACGTAGTCCATGGCTCCAGAGTAGCCACGCCCCGCCGCGCGCTCCGCGGCGGTCCACCACCGGCGGGCGGCCCCTGTGGTGGGGCCTACAACATCGACCTGGGCGCCAACGGGGTCACAGTGACCCCCGACTCCCTCGGACAATCCGTGACCGTGCCCTCCGCCACCACCGGCCAGCCCGCC
>NZ_JBEZXR010000089.1:0-33262 GCF_040638135.1 Streptomyces sp. NPDC026673
TCCGCTTCGCGGACCGTGAACCCCTTCACTTCGTTCCGGGGTTGGGGCCCCGCCTTCGGGGCTGGCCTCACTTCGTTCGGCCTGCCCCTTACCGGGCCCTGGGTGGGCTTTCGCTTCGCTCCAGCCCACCTACGGGTGCTGACGTGCCCTCATGGTCAGGCGCGCTGCGCTTGCCTGACCGGCCCTCGGCTTCGCCTCGCACCGCTGGGGCCCGCTGACGCGGGCCCGGCTGGCTGGAAGTAGGTGGGCTGGTGTGCTTCTGAATGTGATGCAGCATGTAGGGATGGGGAAACGGGGCCACCCCCTCCGGGCGCGCCCCGCTCCCCCAGGAGATGTCCGGGCCGCTTCCCCGGGCCCACTTCACGCGGACAGGTACTGACGCCACCTCATACGCCCCTACCACAGGCCGTCGTGGGCCCGGCCCGATCCGCACCGCGCCGGGCCCACCACCCGGCGCCCCCTCCTCCACCCATGGCCAGCGCAGCGCCTCCCCACGGCTCCCGCCACCCGAGGGCAGCTCCGAAACCGCCGGCCACCACCCCACACCCACCAACAAGACAGGCTCACACAGGAGAAGTCAGACCAACCACCCACCCGAAAACCCCACCTGACCAGCAGAAACCCCCCACGGACCGTCAGCCCGGTGCACGGGATGATGCACGGCATGGTGCACGTCATGCCGCACGGGATGGTGCACGGGATCCTGCCCCGTAGACGGCCACCGTCCCGTCCAGCGAGTAGGGAGGCTGGCGTCACTTGTCCCATCCTCACCGAGCATTGGCGCCACCGACTCCTGAGCGACCGCTCCGCCGGCAGCCAGGCGGACATCACCATCACCGCCGCCGGGTCAGATCGATGCCCACGGCGTCGCGCAGCCGCAGGAGGCATTCGGCGCGGCCGGCGGTCAGACGGTGCGCCCGCACGACAGTGAGCCGGGTGACCGGCAGGGCGGACCCGCTCTACGACGAGGGGCAGCTGACCCCCTGCGCGCAGGACCGGCTCAAGGTCGAGGCCAGCGTGATCCACCGGGCAGATGGCCCCGGTCTCGAACCGTAAGGCCAACGGACCGGGGCTCTTGCTGCTCGACACGCTGCTCGGTGACGGGCCCCCTGCACGGACCTGGTCCCCAAACGGCTCGACGCCGGCAGCGAGGTCGAGGGCTTCGACGACCCGCTCTTGAACGAGGTCCTGGAGGCTCTCTCCCCAGTTGAGCAAGCGATGGCCCTCGCGTGGAGTCTCCCACTGGGCCGAAGCCGCTCTGGCTGCCGGGTCGCACAGCCGGAGGTCTTCCTCGAGCGGGTCCGCCGGAAGGTTAAGCGGCTTGCCGCCCGCATCACCGGCGCCTTCCCGAAGGCCGGGGACCACGGGGCACGGCCGGTGAGCGGCCCCCCGTCTTCGCGCTGACGCGCCGACGTCCCCGGGGCAACCTGGTCCAACTCGCCGTGCCGCTCCAGGGCCGGGCCGGTGCCGTCGAGGAAACCCGGTCTCCGGCCGGGCGTTGGCCGCCTCTCCATAGGGCGACAAAGAACTCCGCGCCCGTCCCGACACCGGACCAGCCCGCACGGTGCGGGCCCTGACAGAACACCGAGCAGTCGGTGCAGAGCCTCGAAGAACGCATCGCCCGCATCTGAAGGCGGCAGCTTGGTCCCAGCAAACCCACGCGCTCGCCGCGTGACGCTACAGCTCGGGCAACCGGTCAACGGGTGTGGGCGACCGCCGCTCCTCCAGCCAGTAGAGGTAGATCCGCAGGTCAGTCGCCAGGTCACCGCCGATGTAGAGCTCGAAGTCACGGACGGCAGCGGCTATGCCTTGGCCTGCCCAGGCGTCGCTCTCGTCCCATTTGCTCCGCTGATCGGACAGGTACTGCACGACCTGGCCGCGGCCACGCCACCACTCCCGGACCGTTTCCGGTGTCCACCGCGAGTCGCCATCACAGCCGTACCCCAGGAACGGGTCGCTGTCCGCCGCCTCGACCAGCAAAGCCGTGTCCGCAAGCGTCCTGGGCTGGCGATAGACGTACTCGCCGAAGTACTCGCCCCCATACAGAACAAGAGCGGGTGCCGAAAGCCGTCCCGTCCAGCAGGTGTCGGTCTCCCCACCGTAGAAAGGCCCCGGCACGTTCAGCCACAGCCGGTCCTCCCAACGGCCCCGAAAAGCATCACGGTCCTCGCCGAGGATCGCCACCGGATCGAAGTAGAGCGTCACCCGCCGAGACTAGGCCACCCGTTCGAACAAGAGGTGGTCCGCCGATAGTGCCGGCCAGGCCGGCCCCGCACGACACATCGGCACCACCGATTTCGGCTTCGCCGCCCCCGAAAAGCTCGCCGCTGTCGGCGGCTGCCCGGCATCCGCCAGGTCCTTGCCGGCATCGGTGCCGTCGTCGTCACCGGGCGCCAGGACCTCGCCGACGCGTGAGCGAGCGATAACCCATTCGTTCCACTCTCGCTCGACCACGGCCAGCTCGGCCTGGATTCGGTCGGCCTTCTCCCGTAGCTCGTCCATACGAAACGGCGAGCGATCAGCTCGCGCTGTTCCAGCAGCCCCACAACCGACGGCATCCCCGACCTCCACCAGAGCGACAACCAAACACGTCACCACTCCCCAAGCCCCCGGACCTATTCCTGACCAGCGAAAACGCATCCCTCAAGATCGCAAAGACAACAGCCGCCAAGGGCCGCCCAGGCGTAGCCGGTCCACGGCCACGCGGAGCCAACCCTCCAGGAAATGTCAAGCGCGATTGCGTTTGCGTTATAGGTGAGGCAGGATCGTCCCATGGTGACCTCACCGCGCGTGACCCGCGTCATACTGGATCTCGAGGAAACGGACGAGCTGGACCGTCTCGCCCGCGCCGTCGAGGAGTACTCCCTGGCGCTGGAGCAGGCGCGCACGGCACTGAGTGAGGCAGCGGGCAGGATCGCCGCCCGTTACGAACGCGGCGGACCGGCCGCGGTGGCCGCCCGTGTGGGCTGGTCGCGTCAGCACGTCTCCACCTTGGCTGCAGCCCACCGTCGTAACCTCAGCAGTCAAGGAAAGGACGCAGCATGAGCACCGCATCCGAACACCCGGAGCGTCGGAGCGTGCCGCAGCCTTCCTCTACGGCCGAGGAGCTGCGAGCCGCTCTCGCCCGGATCGCGCCGGAGGCGGTGCCCACCTTCGATGCCGAGCGGGCCGCGGCCATGACCCAGGCGCGGAGCGAGGTCAGCTCCGCCCCCATGCGGCGCTTCCTCGGCCAGTGGGCACTGCAGGTCGCCATTGAACGCCATCCGGAACAGGCCGCCCGGCTCCGGCACCTCGAAGCCCGGGCCGCCGTCGTCGAGGACCCGGACGAGGCCAGGACGGTCGCCGCCGAAATCGGGTGGATCCTCGACAAGGCCGCCACCGAGGCCGGACTGCCCCACAGCGGTCGGTCTTGAGCGGCTGGCGCTGGGAGTACGACCCGGACGCCGAGCATGTCGTCAACGGCCTGCCTACGCGGGTCGTGGCCGAGGTCGAGCGCCTGGCCGGCGAACTCGTCGTCCTGGCCGATGTGGGTGTCGACGTCACCGACATCGGCGATGGCCCCCGCAAGGGCGCCCCCGGCGGACTGCGCCGCATCCCCCTCCTCGCAGACGGGTGGTTCTACGCCCTGCCCCTGCCCCGCCTGCAACTCATCGCCGTCGTCCGCGTCATCCCCCCCTACACCGACCAATAGAAGCAACCGGGCACGTCACATCCCACGGCAACAGACAACAGCCAGCCGCAAAATCCATGCCACCTGCGCAGGCCGTTGACACGGGCTCCCGAGAACAAGCCACTCGGCCCGGTTCATCCGCACCCGCTGTCGTTTGGCAACGGCGTACGTGTGCCCGCGGCCTGCCCCACCCGCATGCCGCTCCTCTATCCAGGCCACACACTACTGTTCGAAATATCCCTAAGCAGAGAATCGGGGTCTGTCCATCGAACTCGCCAGAGCCACAAAGCTCCCGACCTACGCCTTGATGTACGGAACGCCTTTGGCGTTGAGCAGCGAGGCAACTCGGTCGGTGTGCTTGCGATGAACTGCACACACGAGTAGCTGCTGCGCCCGGGAACCGGCGACGTAGAGGACGCGCCGGGCCTCGGTGTTGTGGTCGCCTTCCCAGTCGTCAAGGACGGTTCGTTCGGTGACCTTGTCCACTCGTAGCCTGTCCGGCAGCACGAGCACGACTCCGGGGAACTCCATGCCCTTGACGCCGTGGACTGTGGAGTAACGGACTGAGGGGATGTTGCCGAAGCTGGCGACGCTGGCCCAGGCTCCCTCAGATGGCGCCTTGAACAGGTTGCCCAGGTCGCTGGAGGCGGGGGCCAGCACATCGCCCCAGTCGGCCGTCTTCAACGAGTCGCGCACCGAGGCGGCAAAGTCACTCCGGGTCTTTCCTTCGGCATCCAGACTCAAGGCAAGCCGCACCGCGAAGCCTTCCAGCCACCGAGGATCGACACCAATCTCTTCGCAGACCGCGGCAAAGCTGTGGTGCTGTGTCTCCCGCGCCACGGTCAGCGCCGCCAGGATGGCCCGCTGGACCTGGTCGACAGCCGTCTTGCGCGCCTTGGGATCCGTCTCCCGTGACCGAAGCTTGTAACCGGCGTTGGCGATGGCCAGCACCCGGTTGCTGCTGGCACCCTCCAGACTCACCACGCCAGCCGCCTTCATCCCGTGGGCCTCGGCATGCGACAGGACTACAAGGTCATCCGCGACCAGCTTGTACTGCTCGGCGACGTCCAGCGCTGCCGGCACGATCTGGTCGAGCGCTGAGAACTCGATCAGGTGAACCGGGGTCTGCACTACGGAGTACTCTCCGCGAGCTGTCTCAAGGAGTTCTTGGCCGAACCTCAGCCCACTGTTGAAGGCGACAATGGCAGGAGAGCTGCGCCAGTTGTCTACGAGCGCGAGCTGGTCGGGCAGGCTGGCAGCGAACTCCTGGACGGCGGCCGGGGTCGCGTTCCGGAACTCGTAGATCGACTGGTCGACGTCGCCGACCATGACCACACGGACGCCGCAGTCCCGGAGGAACTCCAGGATGCCAAGTTCTTCTCGGCCGCAGTCCTGCGCCTCGTCCACGATGACCTCGGCGAAACGAGCCCGCAGCAGCCCTTCAAGGATCGTCCGCTCTTCGGAGCTGCCCAGCCAGAACGCGGCCAGAACGCGGGCCGCCTCGCACGTGATGGTTCCGGCTCTGAGAAGCCGGCCAAAGATGTGGGAGGCGTTGGCTTCCGCTTCCTGCTTGCGCTGCGCCAACATGCGGTGCGCCCCAGCGTCCCCGAAGTCTTGCGGCACCCGGTTCGAGTTCAGGTGAGCCCGACCATCTGGATCAAAGTCGAACCACTTCAGCTCCAGGTTCTTCGTCCGTCCCATGTCCCGCAAGCGAAAGCTCGTGCTGGCCACCTCATGCCAGGACTGCACATAATTCGGCTTTCGACCGTAAGCCCTTACGTACAGCGGGGTGACGATGAAGCGGTGGATAAAGGTGTCGAACGTGCCGATGAAGTGGGGTGCCCGCAGGGCCTCCCCCTGGTTGCCACAGCGACGTCGAACCTCGTCCACGGCTGCGTTGGTGAAGGAGATCAGAGCGATCCCACGTCGGGGCTCCTCTGCGGTCCGCTTGAGGAAGCGGGCGACCATGGCGCGCGTCTTGCCGGCGCCAGGGCAGGCGGCCGCGAACAGGCTGGTTTTGGCGTCGACGAGCGCCTGCTGATCTTCGGTGAGCTTCGCCTCGTTCAACGTGCCTCACCCGACGTGTCCGTCAGGACGCCCCGGACGGCGTCAGTCAGGTATTGAGGGGCCTCGAAGGTCTCTCCGTTGGCGATGGCCAGGGCCACGTCGTGCGCGAACTCGCCCTTGCCGATGAACTTCTTGTGTTTGCGGAGCTTCAGGTAAAAACCCCAAGCAGGCCCTCGCTCGTTGTCGAGAATCTCCTGCCACTTCGTCTTGGATCGCGGCTTCTGCTTCAGGAAAGCCGCCTTGAGTACCGGCTCATTGGCCTCGGGCCCGAGAAGGTCAGCCTCAAGAGTGTGGGGAGCCTCGGCGACGATGAGGTGGTCGGCTGCCCCGATGGACTCGGCGTGAGTGGTCAGCCGGTCTCTGCGGTTGTTCACCGCGGTGTCGTCATCGTCGTCTTCCGGCTCGTCCTCTTCTGGTTTGGCGTCCTCGTTGGTGGAGTCACCTTCGGCTGGGACGACCGTCGACTCCTGGGCCTTGCCCTGACCGTCCTCGGTCTCCCCGTCCTCGGCCTTCTTCTCCTTTGGGATATCCGGGTCGCCGTCGGTGATGACGGTCAGCTTGTCCAGCAGCCGGCAGCCGTTGACCTCCGACAGCAGCAGCGTGATGTACGGGGCGAAGTCGACGCTGCCGACGTTGATAATCGTGACCCCGTGGAAGTCCCGGCGCTGCTTGGCCTGGTCCTCACCGCCAAAGACGCAGTGGCGGGCGATGACCGGCAGTAGAACGGCCTCGGCAATGCCTTCGACCAGAATGACGCGACGGGCGAAGAGCAAGCCGGCCCGAGTGGCATCCAGGTACTGGTTGATCTTCCGTCGCTCGTCGTCGGCCAAGGCGAGCTTGACCAGCGGGAGCGCTTGGGTTTTCCGGCGCAGCACCTCCTTTTCCTCGCCCTTCTCGTCCTGGACGGTCTCCTGGTCCACCCGCGTGCGCAGGGCCACGACGTTTTCGATACCGACGCTGCTGGCCAGGTTGGGCGAGTGCGTGCTTGCGATGACCTGAATGCGGCCGGCCGGACCCTGGGTGTCGTCCTTGAGGGAAGCCTCGGCCTGTTCCTGAAGGTAATCCAGCAGGACGGCCTGGAGCTGCGGGTGGAGGTGAGCCTCGGGCTCCTCGACGAGGAACAGCGTGAGCTCCATGTGCTGGGCGTTGCGCAGTTCCAGGATCACCGTCGCGATGAACAGCAGGTTGGCGTAGCCCAGGCCGGACTCGGCGAGGTCGGCTGGCGGTATGCCAGCCTCAGCCATCTTCACTCGCAGACTGCGCGCCAGGCGATGCAGCTCGTACTCGGCGAAGGTGACTTCCACCGTCTGCCCGCGGACGGAGTCGGTCAGCTCGCCCAGGTGGCCCTGGATTTCCTTGGTCGTGGCGGTCAGGACGGGGTGCTTCTTGAGCTCCGTGAACGAGTCGTTAGCCTGGGCCCGGAAATCTTCCTGTTCGTCTTTCTCGGTGAGGTAGCGGATGATCCGCAGCAGCCGGTTCCCGTCTGATGAGTCCAACTCGCGCTGCGCGTCCCTCAGCGGCGCCAGGTAGACGTGCGCGATCTGGTCGCGCTTGTCAGGCTCGGCGTCCGGCCCGTCTACCGGACCTGCGGTTACGGTCGGCCGCATCTGTTGCCGGGCCTCGTCCCGCTTGTACGTCGTCGTGTATGCGGCTTGGTTCGATGCTACGTCGAGCGCGGTGATGTAGTGGGCCCGTTGGGCTGTCGACAGGCCGTCATAGGTGGCGCGAAACTGGGCCTCCTGGCCTTCGCGGCCATGGGACAGGTCGACCTCGTCGAACCAACGCGTGGCCCGGCGGTTCAGCGGTGTGGTGGCCAGCCGGAGCGCTTCGATGACGTTGGACTTACCGGAGTTGTTCTCGCCCACGAGCAACGTGATGCCAGGTTGGAAGTCGACCTCGATGTCGTAGCACGATCGGAAATTCCTGACACCGAGCTGCCGCAGGTACATTCCGACTCTCGGCTTTTCCTGGCTCACTAATGCGCCCCCGCTAATACGTGAATTCATAAAATCGGTCACCTGCACCATGCGATGCATAGAGCAGCCCTTGCGTACTTTGACACATCATCCACACCGCGCTCAGACGAACCGAAAAGTAACATCGCGTGATCTTGGGTACATTGCACTGCTGTCACGTTGGCCATGACCCGGCTCGCGCCGCCTGGAGAAGGTTGTCGATGTCCCTGACGGCTACAACATCGATCCCGTCGAGGTAGGCCGTGAACGTGATCCACAGCCACGGGCCGGCTCGGAGCGCGCCCAGCCCCCAACCGCCCTCGACCGCGCGCCCACCACCATCGCGTCGGCCTTGACCTGGTTCGCTGGCGCCGTTCGCCTCATACGTCGGCGGCTACCCCGGTCCTTTTCTCCTCCTGGCCGGCGAACTCGTCGTCCTGGCCGATGTGGGCGTCGACGTCACCGACATCGGCGACGGCCCCCGCAAGGGCGTCCCCGGCGGACTGCGCCGCATCCCCCTCCTCGCAGACGGATGGTTCTACGCCCTGCCCCTGCCCCGCCTGCAACTCATCGCCGTCGTCCGCGTCATCCCCCCGTACACGGACCAATAAAGGCAACGCGGCACGTCACATCCCCACGGCAACAGACAACAGCCGGCCCCAAAATCCATGCCGCCTGCGCAGGCCGTTGACACGCGGCTCCCGGGAACATGCCACTCGGCTCGGTTCGCCTCGTCCGTACCCGCTGCAGTTCGGCAACGGTGTACGCGTGCCCGCGGGCTGATGTGTCATCGCCGGCGCCGGGGCCTTCCCCATCACATCCCGGCGCCCCCGGCCGCCTTGGTGGTCGCAGCGTTAAAGGCGCTCGTCCGCGTTACGCCGCTGGGTGGTCTTCATCGGGGGCTTGCGGATGATGTCTGCGTCACCCGGCTCGCGGGGTATGTAGGAAAAGCCGTTCGCCGTGTCCGGGTCGTAGTGGACGACCGTGCCCTGTTCCTCGAGCATGACTCGCCATGATTCCAAACGCTTGGCTCTGTCCTCGTCGAGTGCCAAGCCGGCCCGCCGACGGGCCTCCACCCGCAGCATGATCACCGGATACAGCTGTCGGTGCTCCTTCTTCACCGCCCACGGAATCAGCTCGTCATCACGCGCGATCCTGCGATCAAGCCCCCGCCTGTACCGAAAATTCCCCCACATCGAGGACACCGTGTCGATGCCGTACTTCCGCCGGTACTCATCAATCATGTCCTGATAGCTCCAGCCATCCTCGAACCACCGGATGACCTCCCCCTCGTCAACAATCTTCCTCTTCGGCACGAATCCCCTCCCTGAACTGCGGCAATGCAAGATACACCGCCCCCTGCAACACGCCACCCAGCCCATCGGAACCACCCCGCACGCCCGAACCACCCGGATAGCCGCACCGACGAACCACCCTCCAACCGTCACACCCACCCGGGACAGAACTCGGACCTACCGCGTGACGTTGACAGCGCCAGAACTGCGGGCAGCTCAAGGTGGACGCGGTGATACAAAGCAGGGCTGCAATGCTCGGCGATGCCGGGACGGGCGCGGTCGGCTTCGACCGCGACGCAGGCGGGTACGCACAGGTGCCAGGTTCGGCACCAGCACGGTGGATCAGGCAAGAAGCGAGCAGGTTGCTGCAGCCGGCGGCAACCACGGCGGGCCGTCCAGCACGACCTGCACGAGTTGGTTCGCCGACCGGTGACCTGGGTGAGGCGGCTGTCCCGTTCGGCGTCCAGAGCGTCCTGCTCAGCGATCGTAGGGGCGTAGCAGTTCCAGGAATCCAGAACGGCACGGGTCTGCTCGGCGCGCCTAGCCGCTCGACCTGACGAGCCGCCTTTGTCTCCGATCGAGTGCTCCTTGGCCCGGACGGCCAGCTCGGGGCCCGAGGACGCCGGTGATGCCGATTCCTCCCCGAGTCCCCTATGCTCGCCGGGCAGTTGGTATGAACAGTCCATTTGGGGGGCGCGGAGCAGCATGGCTGACGAGATCAAGTACGAGTACAAGACCGTGAAGACAGTTCGCGGCACCGACAGCTTGGTGATCTCGAAGATGCAAAAGGATGGCTGGGAGCTCGTGGAGCAGTCTCAGGGCACCCTTCGCTCCACCCTCGGCTTTCGTCGGCCGAAGAAGCCGTTGCCGTGGTTCCTGATCGGCACGGGCGCCGCCATCCTCGTGATCCTGGCCATCGTCATCGGCACTGCCGCTGCGCTCAGCGGCGGAGGTGAGAAGAAGGACGAGTCACACATGCCGGCCGCCGCTGCGAGCAAGAAGCCCTCCGCTACGCCGACTGCAACCGCGGCCGAATCGGCCGCCGCTGAGGTGATCACGCCTGCGAACAATCCGGAGTTCGCGGCGCTACTGAAGGCGGACTCCTGCGACGACGCGAACCTTGACTTCGCATCCAACCACAAGGGCCAGACGGTCGCGTTCAACGGCTCCATCGTGAACATGGCACACCACGGTGACTACAACACCCGCTACGACCTCCTCCTAGGCCCAGGCGACAAGGGGCCGAACACGGCGAACGGCCCGGCCTTCAAGTACGAGGACGTCAACATCGGCGACCTGAAACTGACCGGTAACAACATCCCCGCCACCGTCGCAGCAGGCGACAAGTTCCGCTTCGTTGCCGAAGTAGGCGAGTTCAACGCGGACCAATGCCTCTTCCTCCTCGACCCGGTCTCGACAGAAGTCCGATAGCCAGATGCGCAGACGCGTCATCACGGACCAGCGGCCCCGGCCAACGGCGTAAACCCAAGCGCCGCAACAAGCTGGACGGACACGTGTCCCCCGATCGCAGCGAGGCCCAAGCCCATACAAGTGCTGTTCGTCTACTACCGGTAGTTGCGTGAGGGCGCAATCGAGGAGGACGCTGTTCCCCCAATGTGGGCTCGGGTGCGGCAGGGGCGCAGAGCCCCTGGAAGCGGCTCTCATGGCAACGAGGCCGCGGCCAGTTCGACCAAGCGGCCCGGCCGTGGGGCTGTCGCCTTCACCGGCCCCGATAGGCGGAGCCTCATCCGGTGCAGTGCGCGAGGTACAAGCTGAGGCCGGGGAGTTCCCGGGTGCGGGTACTACCGGCCAAGGTTGTTCTTCGATCACTGCTTCCAAGCCCGGCCACTGCTCCGGGCAGGGTGTAGGTGCCGGCGGGAGACAAGGGGCCGGTCATCGTGCTCCCCTTGGCCCGCTGCGGCTGGGACGGCCGTCCGCAGCCCGGTTGACGTGTTCGGTCACGAAGGCGATCTCGGCATCGGAGAAGGCGGTGCGCACCCCGGAGGGGGTCATGCCGGTCGCGGCGGCCAGGTCTTCGAGTTTGTAGGGGCGGGTGCCGTGGAATTGCCGGGCGTAGGCCAGCAGGCGGCGGGTGTCGGCTTCGGCGGCCCGGCGCCGGGCGCTGGCGTTCTGCAGTTCCAGCAGCAGCGGGTCGATCTCCAGGCCGTCACACCTCGCCTGCAGGTCAGCCGCGGCCTCGGCTCGGTCCCGTTCGGCGGCTTCCAGCGCGTCGGCGAAGAGCTCCTCGGGGTGGACGTCGCCGGGCTTAGGCAGCGGGTACCGAATCGCGATGATGTCCTCGATCAGATCCATGATTGCGAGGATCGCAAAAAAATGCGATAGGCGCAATAGCGTGAACGGGCCTGCCCCGCACGGGCGATGGCTGGAAACATCGGTGCTGCCGGTCCCCAGGGGGCGTTCCGGCACAGGGCGGGGCGTGTCGGCGGCGGAGGGGGCCGGGATGGCGACGAGAAGCGACACACGGCGGATCCGCACCGCGGTGCTCGGCCACAGAGACTCCGAGGAACCGTTGGCACTGCCGCAGAAAGCGTTCGACCTGGACGTCTTCCGGCACCTGCACCGCGGTGCGACGTTCTGGTGCGGGGTGCTGCTGGGCGGCTGCGGTGGGCAGTTGATGACGAAGCTGTATACCGACCGGGTCTGTCACTTCGCACACTACCCCGACCCGGACGGGGCGCTGACGGTGTGCTCGCGCGCCTTCCGGGACGTGGGCAGCGCCGACCACCTGTACTTCAAGCAGGCCATGACCGCCTGGCTGGGCGCGCAGGGGCGCGATGGCCACTTCCACTTCACCCGGGCCAAGGGGACACCGGTCGGGTCCGTGGTGGACCTCGAGGTCGACAGCGGCCTGCGGCTGCGGGTCCACATCAACGACCAGGTACCGGTGCGCTGGGATCCGACCGGGCAGACCGAGACACTGCTCGGGCCCGGAGTGGAGGTGGACTTCATGACGCTGGCCCTGCGCCGGTACGTCCACCGGGTCCAGTTCTACAGCGACGGGCCGTGCCGCCGGATGCGGATCGGCACCGAAACCCTGGCCAAGGGCATCCGGTGGTTCTCCCTGGACCAGTGCACGATGACCCCGCAAGGCCTTATGACACCGGCCGTCACCGAACTCAGGCGCCACCGGCAGATCACCGCCGCCCCGCCACCCCAGGCCCCACAGAACGCCCCCGAGGCCCAGCGCGTGGCCGCTGGCACGCCCGACCCCCCGGGCCCTGCGGCGGGCCCCGGCCCAGTGCGCGTCAAGCTCCCGACCGAGGTCGGCCGCCTGCTGCTACGGCTGGCCAGCGCGCGGCGCACCGAAATCCTGGCCGAAGTACGGGAGCTATGCGCTCAGGGTGAGCACCTGCTGGACCACACGGAGGACGCCGCTGTCCGCGACAGACTCCAGGCCGCCCTGGAAGAACCTCGGCACTGGCGGGATCAGCAGGACGCTCGGCGGCAGCAGGTGTTCGCCCGGCTGCAGGAAGCCCTGGACGCAGGGCAGCCCGACGAGATCCGCTCCCTGGTAGCGCAGGCCACCGGCCTGCGCCGGAACGGGCACCGGCTGTCCCGCCAGGAGCAGGCGCTGCTGGAGGAGGCACGGCGTGTCCAGAAGCCCTCCTCCCCCCTGCCGGGCACGGCACACGTCCCGCTTGTGCACGCCGGCCCCTCCACCGCGCCGGTGCCCCACACCACCGCCACCCAGCCACCGGCCACCACCTCCGCACCCAAGCCGACGCCGACGCCAAGACCGGTACCGGTACCGGTCTCGCGGCCCACTCCGGCGCCGCGCCCAGCTCCAGTCGCCGACCGCTCCCCGGAGGAACTGGCCTCGGTGGCCCAGGCTGTCCGCGGGGCGCTGCTGCGCGCCGCCCGGCGCAGGCGCCTCACCTCCTGGGACACCTTGCAGCGCCAATTGGGCTCCGCCCTGCCCTCGCTGTCCCCCGGCGACCAGGCCCGGGTACTGACCCTGGCTGACTGCGCCACCGAGGACAACCAGCCGCCCCTGTCCACCCTCCTGGCCGCCGGCGACCCCGACGCCGTTCCCGCCTACCGCGCATCCGCCACCAGCCTCGGCCTGACCCTTCCCGAAGACCCGGACGACCTGCACGATGTGCTCCAAGCCGACGCCGCACACCTGTACCGCCTATGGCCCAGCCACTAGGCGGCAACCGCCACCCGGGAGGGCGCTCCTGGAGCAGGCGGGCGACATCTGTGTAGCGCAGGGCGGCCAGCCGCTCCCCCACCGGCTCGCAGCCATACCCCGGCATTCCACGCGGCGCAGGTCGGCAACCACCAGACCCGGCTCTGGCAGGCCGTCCGACCTCAGGAGCAGCAGATCGTGCTCGGAAACCGCTGTCCGCTGGTTAGTCATCCTCCGAGCGGCCCCGCGGCGCATCGTCACCCAGCGATCGCTCCGCGGTGACAGGCCGTGGACCACAAACCGCCCATCGTTCGGCGCCGGAAGGGCTCTCGTCGACGAGAAAGGAATGCGAGCTGCCCAAACCCACTGCATGTACGGGCTGTGACGGGGGTGGCCCCTATGACGCCATGCAGTGGGCACTGCAGCTGGCGCCCTTCGTGCAGGGTGAGTGCGTATGCACTGCGCATTTCGAGAGGGAAGAGGGGAACATGCCTGACACCGGTGATGCTGCCAGGGCGGCAGAACTGGGCCGCCGCTGGGTTGAGGCCAGGGCTACGGAGATGTTCACACAAGTGCAGCGGGCAGACGGAAAGGCGACCACATTGTGTGGCGTGGCGGGCGGTCTGCTCGCCGTTGATGTGGCGGTGCTGTCGAGTCTGCCGTGGTCTCAGTGGCTGTCAGTCGGGGCTCTGGTGGGCGTTGCGGCATTCCTCGGGATGGCGATCATCGCAGCGCTTTCCGCTATCCGCCCCGCACTGCCAGGAGACGGCGGGCTAGGTGCTTTCGTCTCATCGGTTGCCGGCGCCCACCAGCACAACGCAGAGTCTGCTTCTCGGAGCATGGGTCTGGACGAGGGCCAGCAGGCGGAGGCAGAACGGCTGGCAGCGCTTGCGGCCTTGGCCCACAGAAAGCTGCGGGCGATCAAGTGGGCCGTCGATCTTACGATAGCCGCTATCGCTATGGCCGGTTTTGCGCTACTCGGTCCGTGCATCACTGCTTGAACATCACGATGTGACGGTTGCCGTATTTTGGGGGTAGCTTGTACCAGCCGCACATCTCAGTCATCGGCCAGCGCCTGTGGTCGCAGTTGTCCGAACTGGCTCCTGTACGCAGACGCCCCGCCAGAAGCGTGCTACTGCGGCAAGGAGATCCCGGCACCCACGTCATCCTGCTGACGGCTGGCTCAACTCTGGTCACACTGACCGGAGCTCACGGGGAACGCACCTTGCTGGCTGTCCGTGGAGCCGGTGAACTGCTCGGCGAGTTGGCAGTTCTCGACGACCAGCCACGCACCGCCTCGGTCATCGCTGCCGAAGACTGCAAGATCCACATCATCCCGGCTTCGGACTTCCTGACCTTCGTGGACAAACATGAACTTCTGACTCCTCTGCTGCGCCACGCCATCGCGCGGGTTCGAGAGGCCGAAGCGGTGCGCCTGGAAATGGCCACAGCTGCGGTGCCGGCTCGCCTGGCCTCAGCCCTCGCCCGCCTGATACATGCCGCATCTACAACTGGCGCTCAGCACGCGGTGCGTCTGACACAGACAGAGCTGTCACAGATGATCGGCGCGTCACGCAACGCCGTGGGCTCTGCTCTCAAACCGTGGCGCGAGCATGGCTGGCTCGCCACCGGGGCCGCAGGCGGGCTCCTCATTCACGACATCACGTCGATCCAGGCACACGCACACACCGAGACGTGACCGACCCCACCGGCATGGTGCCCACTAGTGGGCACCATGCGATGTCCGGACACGGCCAGCATGGGACACCAACCGCACCGCTCCCTCTGCCGAAAGGCTGGTGTTCTGTGACCACTGTTGCCCCGTCCGGCAATGTCGACGTACCGCCCGAGCACGCTGTCCTGGTCGTCGACATGAAGGACTACAGTCAGATCGCCGAAGCAAGGATGGCTCCGGTCCGGGGCGATCTGGACGACATCCTGACCACCGTGTTCGCGCATAGCGGCATCGTGGACATTGCAGCGCTTGACGACGGTTCCCACAAGGACCGCGGCGACGGTGCGATTTTCGTGCTCCCAGCCCGGCACACTGCACGGCTTGTCGATCCCTTTCTCGGCCACCTGAGCCGGGCTCTGGACCGCTACGACCAGACCCGTCTGGCCAGCGCCCCGCGCATCCGCCTGCGGGCTAGCGTCCACGTTGGCCCGCTCGCTCCGCCAAACCACCGCGGCGATGCCATCAACGACGCCTGCCGGCTCGTGGACAGTGACGAAATCCGTCATGCCATGGCCGCCGCAGTGGACAACAGTGCCCTGCTGGCTGCCGTCGTTTCGGATACGGTGTTCCGCCGCACCGTCCGCGCCAACAGGACCCCAAGCCTTGCCGAACGGCAGTTCCTCAAAGCAATCGCCCGCGTCGAGGGCAAGCCCGGGTTCGAGGAAGTGTGCTGGCTGCACGTTCCTGGCCTGCTCCCGGCAACACTCGGCCCATATCTCTCCGGTGGTGACGACGGAGCGCCGCAGGAGCCCCAGGGCCCCGCTCCACAACCTCCCTCCGGGAACGGTGGAGCCCCCAGCGAGCACACAGCACGTGTGCAACAAAAGGGCCGGGCCAGTGGTAAGTCACGGCTGATTCAGGTCGGTCGCGACTACACCACTACCGGCCGGGAGCAGTCATGACTGGTTGGGAGAGTTCCGAGGTAGTACCCATCCAGCATGCCGAGGCCACTGGCCAGGGAAGCGTGACGCAGGTCGGCGGCAATTACGAGGAGCATCACCATCGGTACGTCCGCGGATGGCAGTACTTGCGAGGAACCGGTCTGGACGACCACGAGATGGACCTCGCGGAACACGCATTCGTCGATGTACAGGGCACTGCGGGTTCCAGCCAGGTGGGTCACGCAATCGACCTGATGAGCCGCTCGCACGGCCGACGCCCCGCACTGGTGCTTCTCGGTGGGCCTGGAACTGGCCGGCGCGCTGCCGCGCTGCGGATTCTTTGCAAAGCAGGCGTGCCCCGGGAACGGATTCGCTGGTTGCTACTGGACTGGGACCAGCCCCGAATCGAGCAGGTCCCTCACACCAAGGGATACGGGTTCGTCCTGGACCTGACGAGCTATCCAGAGTTGCCTGAAGACTTCTACACCGGACTGACCGGCTACCAGAAGGAAGCAGAATCCACAGAGGCATTCTTGATCATTCTGGCTACCCCAGAGAATTGGGGCCCCAGAACACTGGCCACCGTGCCGACGGTGAGCATGTCCCGTCCGCCAGCCCGGAAGGTCGCCGAGACCCATCTGCTGCATCTCGCACCCCACAGGGCCGATTGGCTGACGACGGATCCGCTTGACACGCTCCTTTCAGAGTCGGCCTCTCCGTCCGACGCCGCCCGCCTGGCACGGCTCATTGCGCAGGCTCATGACGACGCCGAAGATTCGGTCAAGGAGGAATTCAGCAACTGGCAGGACCACCTGAAGCAGTGGTTCACGAATCATTCGGGCGCCGAAGACCTACGTGAGCGAGCGCTCCTGATCGCCGTGGCACTGCTCGAGGGCGCACCCGCCAAGGTCGTACTGGAAGCAGCAGACGAACTCTTCTCAGACGTCGGCGGTCAGCTCCCGCCCGGCGGTCCACTGGCCGGCCGAGACCTGGTCAACCGGCTCGCCACCGTCCACGCGTCACTGATCCAGGACGAGGGCGTCTCCTTGGAGGCCGAACGACACGGACTCGCCGAAGCGGTCTTGACCCACGTGTGGCAGCAGCGCCCGCAACTGCGCAAGGCACTGCTGGAGTGGGCATCGAGTATCAGCGCACCCAACGGAACCGCCGTGAGCCATCTGCCTCGCATCGCGGAGTGCCTGGTCCATCTGTCCGCGCAGCCCGGCGGCAGGCTCGTCCTGACGGTGGCGAGCAATTGGGTTGCCACAGGCCGCTCCGCTCATCGGCAACTGGCCACTGAAGTACTGGAGACGATGGCGCTCCATCCCGTAACAGGCCCCGGTGTACGCAAACAGCTCTACGACTGGGCACAGCAGAAAACCACCAGCAAGGAACTGGCTTCAGCAGTCGCAGGCATCTGCGCCGGCCAGCTGAGCCGAAGCTATCCCCGGGTCGCCCTGACCCGACTTCGCCTACTGGCCTCGCGGAGCGACGGGCTGGCCAACGAAGCCGTCGCCAACGCTGTCCGATCCCTGGCCAGCGCCCCCGAACAGCGGCTTCTGGTGCTCTCGGAGATCATCGGCTGGACCCAAGCTGATGCCCCTGCCGTCCGTGAGGCCGGGGCCAGCACATTCCTGGCGCTGACCGACATGGCCCAGGACACCTTCCTGCCCCCGCCCGCAAGAGTGGAAGGCGATGATGCCGACACACTGACCCACGAGCTGTTCGTGCAAGGCTGGCGCGCAGCCCATATGGAGACCACGACGACCCAGGCAGCGCATGACCGTCTGGCTGCTTGGCTGGACTCTCCCCACCTGTCGGACGACCAAGTCCTGCCGCTGGCCGTTGCGGTACTGCGTGGTCGGCTGGGCCAGCAAGGAGCCGCAGAGCTCCTGGTGGGTTCCTCGAGCAGCTCGGATCTGGGGCGGGCCCGGCGCAAGATGCTGTTCAACCGGCTGATCTCGGATCAGACGACCTCACACGGAGCAGCCGACGCCGACCCAGACCTTGACAGCGACGACGCCCTCGCACTGACGTGAACGTCTGGAGCCGCCGCAAAGCCTCTCCGTCGAGCCGCGCGGTGGACAATGGCGGGTGCCATCCGCTCGTGCTGAACAACGAGCGGATGGCCAGCCACCTGGCCGGCGTCTTCTTCACCGTGCACATCGAGGGGATCTGGCGAGGGCCGCACACCGACTCCCTGGGCCATCCGGACCCGGTAGTGGTAGCACGCCACCACCTACGCCGGCAGACCGCCCAGATCTTGAGCCGGCACTCAGTCCTCAATCCCGCTTCGTCCCAGGACGCTGCCAACACTGTCCTGATGCAGTGGAACCAGGCGGCTCTCGGACTAGAGGTGACCGGGGTGGTCCACCTGACCGTCCCGCGCCAGGACCGCAACCACGCCGAGGAACACGCACGCAGGCACCAGGCTTCAGAGACGGCATACGAGGACGAACGGCAACGCCTCGTCCACCTACAACGCCTGCTCGCCGACCCCGAGCTACGCCTCGTGTGGTGGGCTGACCGGTTTCCCGAACGGCTGCCAAACCTGGACGAGTTGACCGCTGCATTGCAAGGGTTGTCGATGCCGCACCACTCCAGCGAGAGCGACGACCTCCGCGGTGACATCGGGCGCTTCATCAACCAGCTTTTCGCCGCCCTGCATACACCGCAGCAACGCGAAGTCTTCCTGCGAGCGCTGGTCCAGACCCTCCACGCCCTTGGTCATCACGATCTCAAGACCGCTGCCACCCAATGGCACCGCCCTCACGAGCCCGGGAGCACACCAACATGAACCGTCACCAGAGACGATGGCTCGTGGCACCCCTGCGGCAGCTACGCACCCGCCGACTCATGAACCAGCACGGTCCAACACTGCCCTACACCACGGCCTGGGCCCTGATCACCCTGCAGACCGCGCCGCAGGAGACCGATTTCGTCCGAGCCTGGCACCGGGAAAATCCAGCGGGTTCGCCAGGTGTCCACTACGACCACTGGAGCGAACTGAGCGCCGCGGAACAGCGCCGCCGCAACCGATGGCTGCAACGCCACGGCCGCTCCCCCGTCCAGCTCCTCCACCTCGACATCCGCCTCGTCCACAGCGCAGGCGTCCACGTCCTCGACTGGGGCCGCCCTCCCGAGTCCGGCAAGGAGTGCCGTCCTTCTTTCCAGTCACAGCCCCAAAATGGCGCACGGCGGGGGACTGTACAATGAACGGCTCTGTCCCGTAGTCGGTGGTGACGCCGAGTAGCGTGTCCTGCAGGCCCTCGGCGGCGATCGCACGCAGGTGCTGTTCGCCAGCGCCTTGGTCCCGGGCTTCGAAGAGCCGGGCGGCGTACTCCGGTGGGAGGGCTTGGGTGATCAGGCGCAGGCGGGCGTCGTCGGTGGTGCCGGGGGCGGCGGTGAAGCCGAAGCGGGCGCGGCTGTCGATGACAATGCCGCCGGTGGTGGCTGCGGCCTGTTTGGTGCGGGCTCGGACCGGGATGGGGCGGGTGAACGCGCCCTGCACGGCGCGGTCGAGGCTCTCCCCGAGCATTCCCACCGGCGGTCCTTCCGTCTGTTGCAATGTGGTGGCAGCGCGGCTTGGCCTTGCCTGCCGAGCGGTACGTGGCCGGGCAACGCCTGCTGGTGCATCCGGCTGCGGTGCGGCGGCGCATCGACGGTCTACGGGGCCGCACGAGCCGGGAGAGGATAGAGCGAGCACTCGTCCAGTACGGTCATCGCGCCCGGCCGCCTTGCAATTCCCCGGTACGCATCCCGACCGGGACCGTCGCCGGTTTGCCAGGCATCCATGGGGCTTCCGCCCCGGCGGTCAGGTCAGGTCGAGGGTCCTGACGGGCTGCCCGGCCCACTGTTCCGGGGCGGCGGTGGCGATGACCGCACCGTCAGGGCGTTCCGGGGTGGGTAGGGCGGTGTGGCGGGTGTGGGCGGTGGCCCAGGTGGCCTCGCGGGCCAAGGCCAGGGCTGCGGGCAGGTCGAGGTCGACGACGGTGATGCCGGGCAGGGCTGCGATGTGCTCGGCGGTGCCGGGGCGGGCACGGTCAGCCTCGACCAGGGCGCAGGTAGGTGCGTACAGGTGCCAGCCAGCCTCGCCGTGGGCGCGGTGGATCAGGCGGGAGGCGAGCAGATTGCCACGGCCGGCGGCGACCATGGCGGTGTCGTCCAGGACGACGTGCACGATCTGGCTCACCGGCCGGTGGCCTGGGTCAGGCGGCGGTCGAGTTCGGCGTCCAGGTCGTCCTGCTCGGCGGGGGTGGGGGCGTAGCCGTTCCAGGCGTTCAAAACGGCGCGAGCCTGTTCGGCCCGCTCGGCCCGCTCCGCAGGAGTGAGGAGGGTGTCGGCCAGGCGGGCCAGGTAAGCGCGCAGCGATAGGCCCTCGGCCGCGGCAATCTCCGACAGCCGGTCCCGGGCCTCGGCAGGGATACGAACGTTCGCATCGGACACCTGGGGTCCCCTTTCGTGGTGGCGCACCACAGCATAAGGGGTACGGGTACGTACCCGTGTGCATTCTGAGGCTGAGAACAGCGCGAGGAGCATGCAGGCAGCACCGAGGGGATCCCCGGGGCTTGCGGGATGCTCGCCTTCCGCGTACGCGGGAGAACTGCCTCGCCCTCCTTCGTCGATCTGGACGACCAGCCTCCCCTCCGCACGTACGCGGGAGAACTTCGCCCACCCCCAAGGTCCCCCGTACCTGCGGGTGCTGCCCCGGGGCAGCACCCGCCTGTGTCCTGGCACGGCCTCCCCCGCCATGTGCACACTTGTGTAAGGTGGTGTGCATGGCGGAGACGAGGTACTCGATCGTGGAAGCCCGGGCTCGCCTGGGTGCCATCGCCCGCGAGGTCAGCGCCACCCGTGAACCGGTCGCTATCACCGACCACGGCCAGACCGTCGCCATACTGGTCAGCCCCGCCGACGCCCTGGAACTGCAGGAACTGCGGGCCCTGGCCGCCTACCGGGCGCGCCAGGCCCGGGGTGAGGACGCCGGTGTTCCGCACGAGGAGGCCTACCGGCGGATCTTCGGCGAGGGCACGGCGTGAGCTACGAGGTCATTTGGGAGCCCGAGGCCCTCGCCCAGGCGGAACGGCTCGCCAAGGACGACCCCGACGGGGTACGCCAGGTGTTCGCCGCTGTCGACCACCTCGCCGTCGACCCGCGCCCCGACGGTGCATTCGGCAGCGCCGACCTGCTGCGCATCCACATCGGCGCCTACCGCGTGATGTACGAGATCGGCGAACAGCAGATCCGCGTCAGCGTCATCCACCTCGCACGCGTGCGCTGAGCGATCACCGGCCAGGCGGCCATGCCCACACAGCCGGGCCACACCAGGGCCGGCCTGGCACCCCGAAGTATGCGGCGCCGAGCCGGGGCCGGCGGGCAGCGCCGAAGTCGGCTCGGCGCTGAGCCGCCCGGACCCCGGACCCCGGCCCACAGCACGCAACGGGTCGCCGGCCGTGGACCGTCCACGGGTGGACGAGACGGCGGCCCAGACGATGGGAGCACCAGGTGATGGACTCCACGCCGCCACAGCACAAGGGAGCAGGCGTGAGATTCGTGCAGCTACGCGAGCACCAGGTCGATGCGCAGGCGCGGATCCGGAAGTGGGTCGGCTTCCCGGGACGGGCGCCGGTACCCGCCGGCGGTGCGCGGGCCACGCTGGTGTCCGCCACCGGGTCGGGGAAAACAATCACGGCTGCCGTGGCCGCGCTGGATCTGTTCCGGGAGGGCCGGATCCTGGTCATGGTGCCCACCCTGGACCTGCTGGTGCAGACCGCGCAGGCCTGGCGCACCGTCGGGCACCGCGGGCCCATGGTCGCGGTGTGCTCGCTGGAAGGCGACGAGGTCCTCGAGCAGCTCGGGGTGCGGGCCACGACGAATCCGGTCCGGCTGGCGTTGTGGGCGGGGGCGGGGCCGGTGGTGGTGCTGGCCACCTACGCCTCGCTGGTCGACCGCGACGACATCGAGAATCCGTCGGGCCTGGGGCGGGTGCGGGGGCCGCTGGAAGCTGCCCTGGCGGGCGGGGCACGGTTGTACGGGCAGCGCATGGCTCCGTTCGACCTGGCGGTCGTGGACGAAGCGCACGGCACGGCCGGGGACCTCGGGCGGGCCTGGGCCGCGATCCACGACAACACCCGCATCCCCGTCTCCCACCGGCTCTACATGACCGCGACCCCGCGGATCCTGGCCGCGCCCCGCCCCCCGGTCGGCAAGGACGGCAGCGAGCTCGAGATCGCCTCCATGAGCGACGACCCGGCCGGCACCTACGGCCAGTGGATCTACGAACTCGGACTGTCCGAAGCCATCGAACGCGGCATCCTCGCCGGCTTCGAAATCGACGTCCTGGAAATCCAGGACCCCGACTACACCCTGGGCGCCCCCGAGGAACAGGTACGCGGTCGGCGCCTGGCCCTCCTGCAGACCGCGCTGATCGAACACGCCGCCGCCCACAACCTGCGCACCGTCATGACGTTCCACCAGCGCGTCGAAGAGGCGGCCGCGTTCGCCGCGAAACTGCCCGAGACCGCGGCGGAGTTGTATGAGAGCGAGCCGTCCGAGCACGCCCTGGCCGAAGCCCAGGAGCTACCGGCGTCGTCGATCGGCGCCCAGGGGTACGAGCTCCCACCGCACCGGCACGCCGCCCCGGACCGGGTGTGGGCGCAGTGGCTGTGCGGCGACCACCTCGTCGCCGAGCGACGCGAAGTCATCGGTCAGTTCGCAGGCGGCACCGACGCCCACGGGCGCCGGGTCCAGCGGGCGTTCCTCGCCAGCGTCCGCGTCCTCGGGGAAGGCGTCGACATCACCGGCGAACGCGGCGTCGAAGCCGTGTGCTTCGCCGACACCCGCGGCTCACAAGTCGAGATCGTCCAGAACATCGGCCGGGCACTCCGGCCGAACCCAAACGGCACCATCAAGACCGCCCGGATCATCGTGCCGGTCTTCCTCCAGCCCGGCGAAGACCCCGACAACATGATCGCCTCAGCCTCATACCGGCCCCTGGTCGCCGTCCTCCAAGGACTGCGCGCACACGACGAACACCTCGTCGAACAACTCGCTTCGCGTGCGCTGAGCAGCGGAACACGCACCGTCCACGTCCTGCGAGACGCCGACGGCCGCATCATCGGCACCACCGGCGGCGAGGGCCAGGGCGGCACGGAGCGCGGGACGGGGGCAGAAGCCCCGGTGAAGTCTGCGCTGCTGCACTTCGCCACCCCCCGCGACCCCGCCACCATCGCCGCATTCCTGCGCACGCGCGTCTACCGGCCCGAATCCCTGGTCTGGCTCGAGGGCTACCAAGCCCTACGACGCTGGCGCCAGGAGAACGGCATCAACGGCCTGCACGCGGTGCCCTACGACACCGAGGTCGATCTGGGCGTGGTGCGGTTCCCGCTCGGCAGGTGGGTCAACCAACAGCGAAGGGCGTTGCGGGCCGGGGAGCTGGAAGAACGCCGCAGGAAGCTCCTCGACGAGCCCGAAGCCGGCATGGTCTGGGAACCCGGCGACCAAGCCTGGGAAACCAAACTAGCCGCGTTCCGCTCCTTCCACCGCGCCCACGGGCACTTGGCACCAAGACAGGACGCGGTGTGGGCCGCCAGCGACGGGCAGCTGGTGCCGGTCGGGCAGCACATGGCCAACCTCCGCCGCCAAGGCGGCCTCGGCAAGAACACCGAACGCGCCACCACCCGCGCCGCACAACTCGCCGCCATCGACCCCGACTGGAACTGCCCCTGGCCCCTGGACTGGCAACGCCACCACGCCATCCTGGCCGACCTCGCCACGACCGAACCCGACCACTCCGTCGCCGGCGTCCAACCCGGAGTGCGGTATGAAGGCGACGACCTTGGAGCATGGATCATGCGGCAACGGCACAACTGGTCCCAGCTTTCCGGAGAGCAGCAGCAACGGCTTACTGGCCTCGGCATTACGCCCGCCGAACAAGCCACCCCTCCCCCGGCAGGGCAGGAGGCTGGGGCCGAGCCGTCGGCCAAGGCGCAGCAGGCCTTCCAACGCGGCCTGACCGCCCTTACGCAGTGGATCAAACGAGAGGGCGTGGGGCGGCCCGTACCCCGCGGACACAGCGAAGAGATCGTGATCGACGGCGAAGCAGGACCGGTCACCGTCCGACTCGGGGTGTGGATCACGAACACCAAAACCCGCCGCGACAAACTCACCCCCAACCAGCGCACCGCCCTGCAGGAACTGGGCGTTGAGTGGGCGTAACACCGCCTGCAGTCCATCGTTGAACTCAGCAACTGTGCACACTCCCCCCGTACGGGACCCCGGGCCGATTCGCCCCGGGGTCCCGCGGTTGTCGGTGATGGTCCACCAACGCCTCAGGCACGGATCGCATACGGTCAGGTGGAGGCAGGACGTCCCCGGCCGCCGTCATGGGTTCGGGCCAGACCTGACCGACAGTGCTCCCCGCGCAGACGAGAGCGGTCCGCTGCCCTCGCCCGCGTACCGGGACGCGCGGTAGGGCTCCCCGCACAGGCAGGGGTACTCAGGTCCCGCGCACGAGCTGGTGTGTGGTGGCATGTCCCCGCCCGCGGGCGGGGGTAGTCGGCACGTGTGCGGTCAGCCGAGGCTGGCACCGAATTCGCCGGCTTCTGCCTCCTCCGACGACACGGTGATCTTCCCGCGGTGGGAGATCTCCACCTGGTAAAACTTCGAGCCTTTCGGTACGCCAGGCACCGATACCGGGAACTTGCAGGACAGGGAAGAGTTGTCGCCGGCGCCCAGGTTGCCCGTTGCGATGACCCTGCCGGCGCTGTCGTACACGGTGATGCCGGTGCCCTCACGGATGTCGTCGTAGCCCGACGAGCCGACGCAGCGCACGCCGTCGTCGGCGAGTACGGTGTCGCCGGTCAGGGTCATCGTGCCCGTCAGCGTGAAGGTGCCGGGCGCGTCCGGCTCGCCGAAGGTCGACAGGCCCCACACCGCACCGACGATGCCAGCCCCCACGACGAGCCCTACCGCTGCGGCAATGACCGGCGAGAGAGAACGCCAGCCCGGAGCGCGCGGCATAGGGGGCTGTGGAGGAACAGGTGGCGCAGCTGGCATTTCCGACTCATCAGGCATGCGCAGATTGTGACAGTGTTCAACCGCGTCAAGTGGCTGATCGTCGCAATGGGTCGAGCTTTGCCCGCGTACCCGTAGACACGATGCCGGTGGCTTCGACCACGACCGGCGGGCAGCCCGCCGCCGGCCCCGGCCGGATCGTTCCCGACACCCCCGACACCCTGCACGATGTCTGGACGCCGACATCGCTCATCCCCACCAGCCATGGCGTGACTGGCAGCCGGCGCGAGAGGTGTCACGGAGACAACTCCCGGGCCGCCCGAAGAAAGGATGATGCTCGCTGCGACCGGACTCCGGCTCGGCCGAGCACCGATTCCCCTGCCCCAGAGTTCGCATCTTCCCGCCGCGCTGCCCCGGCCGGACGTCATCATGGGCACATGACCGTACCCAGCCCGGTGGAGCTTCTCGCCGCCCACGTGCGGACCGTCCTCGGCGACGGCCCGTTCCACCCGCATCGAGGCTGGACCCACATGGGCGCCGTGATCTGCGACGCCAGCTTCCACGCACGCCGCAAGTACAAGTCGACGATCCGGCCACGGCTGATCCAGCTCCAGACCGCCTGGCCCGACGCCGCCACGGTCCGCGGCTTCCAGGCACGCCTGGCCACCGAGGACCTCGCCGTCGCCATGAACTTCCGCAGCCCGCGCAGAGTCGCCACCGCCCACGCCATCACCCACCTGCTGGTCACCGAGAACGTCGACACCCGGGAGGAGCTGTGCACGTGGCTCGGCCGGCAAACCAGCCGTGACGCTTTGCGCAGGTTGAAGGGCATGGGGCCCAAGAGCGTGGACTACCTCGGAAACCTCGTCGGCCGCTCCCAGGTCGCCGTCGACGTGCACCTGCGCGCCTTCGCCGCCCAGGCCGGGGTCACGGGCCTGGGCTACGAGGAGCTGCGGGCCGTGTACGAACAGACCGCCGATCTCCTCGGACACGACCGCGCCGGCTTGGAGCACGCCGTATGGCGGCACATGTCGCACTCCCAGTAACGGATCGTGCAGAAGGAGCTGCTTCTGCCGCCGCTGATTCCGACGGCACCGGCAGCCACTCGCCCGGTGGGCTTGGCATCCGGAGATACTGTGCCGGCCGCTGGCGTACATGCCTCGATCGGGATGAGTCCACTTCAGCTCAACAGGGCACCGACGGCCTGGGCAAGCGCCTCGCCTCCTTGCTGGACGACGGTTCCGACGACCAGCGCGGGCAGAGCCTGCGCGATCTGGCGCAGCGCGGTGGGCTGCTGTTCCGTGGGCATGGCCAGCGAGGAGTCGATGGTGTCCGCCATCGCGCGGAGCGCCGTGGCGTGGGTCAGGGTCGCGGCATGTCGTTCCACATCGGAGCGGAAGCCGGCGAGCAGGCTGCGGACGGTCTCGATGTCGGTGGCGCCCTGGGCGGATGCCGACTGGCTGATGTGGGAGATGTGGTCTCCGGCGACGTTCTGGATGGGCGCGTTGTTGTTGCCGCCGATGCTGACGCCGGAGCCGTGGCCCGGTGCCGGTTCGGGGTGACGCCTGCCTATGGCCATCATGTGCCTCCGTGGTTTGTCTGGTCCTGGCCGACTCCGCTGATGCCGGTGCCGGCAATGTTCTGGATGGGGGCGTTGTTGTCGCCGTACACGAGGATGTTGTTGATCACGACGGCGACCTGCTGCTCGTAGGCGGTGGTGTCGACGCCCTGCTGCTTGAGGTAGTCGGCGACGGCACGGAAGACGCAGGACTGCATCAGTACGACGTGCCGTTTGGCGTCGTCGCTTTGGTGCATGTCGCTGACTTCCTCGGTGGAGTAGCGGTCGCGGAGGCTGACGGGGTCTTTCTCCTCGGCGCGGCCTTCGCTGGGCTTACCGGTCCGTGCCGCAAGGCGCCACAGGGCTGCGGGTCCGGCGGCGGCATCCACCAGTGACTGTGCGGCAAGCCATCCGACCAGTCGCATCCGGCGTTTGTTCGCGGGTGCTGCGGTCACGCGCAGTTCGTTGTAGAGGGGCGTCATCACGTGCGGCCGGACGGTCAGGCGGAGCTCGCCGGCCTCGAGGGCTGCGTGCACGAACACGCTGACCACTACCTGGCCGTCCCAGGTGATGCACTGTGCCCTCAGGTACAGCCGGTCCGGGACGCTGGAGGGCGATTTTCGTCCCAGCCCGCGCAGGTCGGGCAGTTCCCGTTTCGCTGCGCGGGTGCGATGGAGCCACATGTCGGCAGGAAGGCCGACGACGCGTTCCATGGAGAAGCCCGGCAGGGGCTGGGTGATACGTCCTACCGACAGCTACAGCAAGCCCGGCCCCCCTCAACGCAGAACACACAACCCCAGCTCAAACGCCCTGAGCTCCCCGCTCAAACAGCCAACCCGGCCTCTCAACCAAACAGCAACACACCAGGTCAGCCGCCAGCCCCTACACCAACAAGCCCCCCTCCGAGCGTCACCACCGTCCCGGGCGTAACCGCGGTGCAGGGCGAAGACCTCGGGGCGTGGGTCCAGGCGCAGCGCCTGGGCTGGGACGCTCTGCTGCCCGCGCAGGCCTGGATGCTGGAGAATATGCTCCACCTCGGACCGGCAGAACCCGGCGAGAAGCCGCCGGTGCCCCGTACGCAGGCCGACAAGTGGGCGATCAACCTTCGGGCGGCCCGGCAGTACCACGCCCGCGAGGGCGCCCTGCAGCCGCCAAGGAAGCACGTGGAACAGCTCACTGAGCCCGACGGGACCGTGACCGACATCAAGCTCGGTCAATTCGTCGACAACACCCGCCGCCGCGCCGACAAGCTGACCCCAGAACGGCGGGCCGAACTCAACGCACTCGGCATGCGCTGGTAGCAGCAGCACTGGGAGAAGGGCCGAGGGAACGTGCGGAGCTGTTGCGAAAGGGAGCTGGCAGGTATGGAGGCGCGGCCAGCTCGCCTCGGACTGCGACAGCGGAGGCGCGCCGCTGGCCGGCAAGGAAGTCGCGCGGCCATGGTGCGGCGCCGACAAGCGGCATCGCCGCTCCGGCCGGGCGTCCGGCCGGAGCGGCGAGGGACGGCCAGTGCCGTCAGGAGCTGGATCGCGGTGTCAGAGGCGGGCGCAGCCCAGCGTGGAACTGTAGTGCTTCATGCTGTCACGGGTGTTCGGGCCGTAGACGCCGTCCGCGCCGAGCCCATAGTCCTCCTGGAGCAACTCGACGGCGGTCATCGTCTCCAGGCCGTAGTAACCATCGATGGTGAGGTAGCCGTAGCTCTCGCAATTCTTCAGGCTCCGCTGCAGCGCCGTCACGGCCGGGTTTTGTGTGCCCCTGTCGAATACCAGATTGCAGGTCAGGGTCTTGCCGCTGCCGCTGTTGTAGGCGGGAACCGTGACGGAGTGACCCGAGCTGATGGAAACAGCCTTGGTGGTGTTGCAGGTCGGGTATATACCGGCCGCGCTCGCGGAGGGGGAGACGGAGACACCGCAGGCGAGTACCGCTGCCAGGGCGCCCAGGGCAGCAAGGGCGCGAGGCTTGTTGCGGGGCGTGCGTGAAGACATCATGCTCCTCATGGGAAGTATCGGGCAGGCGTGCTTGATCACGCTGTGAGATCAGTAGGTCGGGTGACCTGCGAGGTTGAACGTCAAGCTCAGGCGCAGTCGTACTTGGCGCCGGTTTCGTTGCTGTAGCGGGCCCACTTCATCTTGGTCAGGGTCTCCCGGCCGTAGACGCCGTCGACCGCCGCGCCGATCCTGCTCTGGACGTCACGCAGTGCATTCCTGGTGTCCGACCCGAAGATGCCGTCGAGTTCGAGCTTCTTGCCGTAACAGCTGTTCATGTTCTTTTGCAGGGCCCTGACTCCGGGACCGGTGTGCCCGGACTGCAGGTAGCAGTAGATGGTGTTGTTGGCGACGTTGATCGGGTACACGAAGTGCCGGCCCGTCGATCCGTTCTGCACCGAGGCCGCTCCCGTGCACACCCCGTCCGCCGCGTGGGCCGGGACGGCGGCGGACGCCACTCCCATCAGGGCCCCCAGCAAGGTCCCGGTCGCCAGAAGTGCCCTGCTGCTGCCTGTCCTGCGCATGCCTGTCGTTCCTCTCCGTGCGAGAAGCACTGTCTCCGGGGCAGCCCGAGGACGGCTCGCGGTGCTGTCCCGGGGCTCGGCCATGGACACTAGCCGCGGCGTGAGACCCGGCCTTTGTCATACGTGCAAGGTTCTTTGTCCGTCGTGCACCGTCTCCGGTGAGGGTGTCGGACGAGGGCGGTGATGCCTTTGTGCGCGCCTGTCGAATTGGCTGCACGTCGTATGACCAGTCCGTCAAACTGAGGTCCGGGGGATCGTTCGAAGGGTGACGCGTGGGGAAACGGGGCAGGCCGGCGTCAGGCCGGCCGGGTGACGGACGCGGGCAGAGGTGTGGCGTATGAGCCCGGTTCTGGACACCGCGTTCACGCCACCGCAGGACCGGGAGGAAGTGGTCCGGAACGCGGTGCGGGATTCCATCGTGGCGGTCGACATCGATCACGGTCCGCCGACCGACGGCATCTCCGTCCGCCTGGGTCTCGGCACCGTCGGCCCCCTCCGGATCTGTTCGGCCCGTGCAACCTCCGTCGCCATCCACCGGACGGAACGGCTGGCCCGGGAGGACAAGGAGCCGGCCGTCTTCCTCGGCGTGCAGATGACGGGGACCAGTCTGGTGGTGCAGAACGGCCGCGAGTGCGTGCTGAAGCCGGGCGAGTGCGCCGTCTACGAGTCCGTCGCCCCATACACACTTCTCTTCGACGAGGGCGTCGACCACCACTTCCTGCGTTTCCCCCGTGCCGCACTGGCACTGCCCGAGCGGCTGTTGAGGGACGTGGCGGCGGTCGCCCTGGGTCCCGGCAATCCCGTCGCGCGGCTCGCCTTCACCTACTTCTCACAGTTGGCCGTCAGCGACGAGATCCATCAGGGCGATCGGGACGCCGAGTCCGTCGTCACCCCCAGCATCGAACTGCTCCGCGCCGTCCTGGCAACCCAGCACGGCGACTCTGGCCTGGCCAAGGCGCCGTTGGAGGCGACGCTCACCCAGCGGGTCACTCAGTACGTTCAGGCACATCTGGCTGACCCCGATCTGTCGGCCGCACGGATCGCCGCCGTCCACGGCGTCTCCGTGCGACACCTCTACGCCGTACTGGCCCGCTCGGGCATCACCCTCGGCAACTGGATCCGTACACGCCGGCTGGCCGAGTGCAAGCGGGATCTGGCCGGGCCGCACGGGCCCCTGCGCACCATCGCGGCGACCGGACGGCGCTGGGGTTTCGTGGACGCGTCCCACTTCAGCAAGGTGTTCAGGCAGACATACGGAATGTCGCCCCGGGACTGGCGCGACCTGAACCACCCTCGCACGTCCATGTGACAGCCTGCCCGCGGCCGGGACCCGCGTGGCCGGACGCGGCGGCCGAGCGTCCATCGGCTCCTATCAGCACGTTCGAATATTCGACTGTGCGAAATAACGTCCACGAACCCACCTTGAGACAAACGGGGTTGAACCGGTCCGGGTGCGATGGGGACACCGACAGCGGCGCTCCGTCTTCCTGCAGCCGCCATACGGCACCCCCACACCCCCACCGCGCAGCCCCGACCCCGGACGCCGGACGCCGGGCACACCTCGGCGGCCCACCCCATAGACCGCCCCGCCACAAGCCCAGCGCAGCGGCTCCCAGGCCCGCCCCAACGGCCGGAGAGACGGGCGCCCCCGCGCAGAGATCACCTGCCACCACACCAACACCCCCACACGGGAGAAGTCAGACCGGCCAGCGCCTGCAAAACCACCTGTGACCAGGGCGGATACAGCTCGGCCGCCAGACTGTGCGCAACGCCCGCCGCAACCCCCGCCGCAACGGCCCTCGCAACGCCTGCCGCAACCCCTGCCGCAACGCCAATCACGGCCCCCAGCCCCCGATGCCACCGCCCCCAACGCGCGGCCCCACCCCGGGGGCCGCCGCGACCCGGGTCCGGGCGCCGGCCTCGGGGGCGCGTACCCACCGCCGGGCCGCCCAGCGGCGGGGAAGCGGTCCCCACGGACCCAGCCCGACCTCCTCAACCCTCCATCCTGCTTTTGTGGATCCAAAGGGGCGGTTCCAGGGGAAGTCAGAGCGGCAGACCCCCACTCACCACCAGGTCTGACCTGCGGCAGCACGCCGGTGAGTCACAGCAAAGCCGCAGGTGATGGCGCAGGCAATGGTGCAGGCGTTGCCGCAGGTGATGGCGCAGGCATTGTCGCGGACCAGGACCGGGGTGCACGCGATGGCGCACGGGGTGGTGTCGGGTCCGCGGGGCTGCGTCGTTGAACACTCCGAAGCACAGCCCCGCTTGGCCCCCAGGGACGCATGGACCTGGGGGTCACGTGCTGCCAGGTGCGTAGAATCCATGGCTATGCCCGCTTCCGTGTCCTTGCCGGTGCCCGTGGCTGTCCCCACGCCCCGTCGGCCGGTGCGCAGTCGGGTGCGGCATGGTCAGGCGTCGTGTGCGGACTACGGCTGCGCCCGGCCGGTGTGCCGTCAGGCCGCGCGCCGTGCCCGCTACCGGCGTGAGCGGGACCACGCTGCTGGTCTGCCGGCCCGTGTCGAGCCCGTCCAGGCTGCCGAGCATGCCGCCCTGCTCCGCCGGCGCGGCATGGCGGCGCAGGACATCGCGGACACTTCCGGGATCTCTGTCACCCTCGTCCGGCGTCTGCTCCGCCCACCCGCCGCCAGGCCCGGCCGGATTGCCCGCGCCACCGCCGACGCCATCCTCGGCATCCACCCCCCGGCACCCCACACTCAGAGCAGGGGCGCGGGTGGTGGTGGGCGGGGCTTGACCGACGCTACGCACGCCGCCGCGATACTCAACGCCCTCGCCGCGGCCGGGTGGCCCGCCACCTACCTCGCGGCCCGCCTGGGTATCAGCACGCAGACCATCGCCGCCATCCGCGACCAGCGGCGCCCTCATCTGCGGATCCCGCTCGACCAGCGCATCCGCCGCTTGTACCCAACACTCGCTGGCAGCAGCCCGGCCGCAGCCGGGATCCCACCACGCGACATCGCCCGCGCCCTCGCCCACCACCAACGCCGGCACACCACCGGGCAGCCACCGGCCACGACAGCCTGAAACACCGGTGAGGGGCCTCCAATGGCACCGGAACCGAGGACCGGTCAGGTCTGATGACCGAAGGCGGCGGCCAGCAGGTTCCGGATCTCGGTGACATCCCGGCCCGTACGCTCGGCAACCCCCGCCACGCTCTCCCCCGCCTGCACCGCAGCAACGATCGCCTCGCTCAACCACCGACGCGCCAACCGCACCGCAGCCTCCGCCTGACGCAGCCCCGCCACCGCGTCCTCCAGACCCCCCAAGCCCGGAGCCTGCCTGCCATCACCGCCCCATCCTGACAGAACCCCGCACCCCGGCCCCACAGGTGTGAAGCCCAGGCCGCGTTTGCCGGACGACCTGGGCAGCGAGAGGACGTAACCAGGATGGCGCCCGGTCGTTGATCCGGCCGGAGAAGCGGAAAGCGAAGGCTCCGGGACACTGGTAGGTACCCCGGAGCCTTCGTGGCGTGTACCCAAGCCTTTGTGGACAGAACGTGACCGGGTCCCCGGCACCGCTCAAGGCCAGGTGGTGCCGGCGTTCCTGCGCGCAGGCCCATGGTCTCGGATGAGACGGACGGTTACGGTATGGCCATGCGTTCGATGGGGGCGGGTTTCGGGAGTCGTTGCGCTGCGACAGCCAGAGTCCTGGTGAAACGTCCGTGCCTCCTCCTGAGCTGGCTCGCGCTGTCCGTTGCCGCGGTCGGCACCGAGAAGATCATCCCTCAGCCATGGTCTGCTGCCGCCTATCCCGTTGCCCTGTCCGTCGCGCTGTTGCTCTTCTCCCGGACACCCCCGAAAGGCAAGGAGCATGACAGCATGACAGCCGACAATCCGCAGAGAAACAGCCAAATCAGGGCGTAGACCGACGTAACGGCTCATGCATCGAGTCTCCGCATGCGCTGGTAGCAGAAGCAGAAGCACGATGACAAGGGCGTGGCCGGGCTCCCGCCGGGAGCCCGGCCACGCCGGACCGATCACCGCGCACGCGGCCCTGGACGCCTCGGCCGACGAGCAGATCACCGTTCCCATGCCCGCGCCCATGTCGGTCGAAGAAGTGCCGCCTGCGGTGTTCGCAGCCTCAGTGAGACGGTCGGCCATCTCGTCGAAAAGTCTGCGTACGGCCGCAGGTTCCGTGTCAGGCGCGGGCCAGTTCGGCGGCGCCGAAGGAGACGTTGAACCGATCGCACCAGATACTCACGCTGGTGTACTTCTCGAGATCTGCAGTGGCGGGCAGCGGGTAGTTGTGGCTGCCTTTGTTGCCCTTGAGCGTGCCGAGGCTGAGGTGCGCGCCGTCGTCGAAAACGTCCCAGCTGTCCTTTCCTGGCTTCACTGTCGCGTCCGTGATCCAGACTTTCAGGTCGGGGCCGTTGCTGGTGTCCAGGTCTTCCAGGCGCAGCACTCGGGAGC
>NZ_JBEZXR010000090.1:0-32855 GCF_040638135.1 Streptomyces sp. NPDC026673
CCGTGTTGGTGCTGGTGGGGCGGGGCCTGTTGGGGGGGGTCCGCGGCACCACGAGTGATCGGGGTGTCGGTCGGGTCTACCGGGTCCGGGTCAGCTGACGTTGACCCCGGTCCAGGCGGCGGCGACCGCGTTGTACTCGGTGGAGCCGCTGCCGTAGAGGTCCTTGGCCGCGTTCAGGGTGGCGGTGCGGGCCTTGGCGTAGTTGGTGGACGAGGTGAAGTACACCGTAAGGGCGCGGTACCAGACGGCGGCGGCCTTGGTGCGGCCGATGCCGGTGACGGTTGAGCCGTTCTTCGTCGGGCTGTTGTAGTTCACGCCGTTGATGGTCTTGGCGCCGCTGCCCTCGGAGAGCAGGTAGAAGAAGTGGTTGGCCACGCCCGACGAGTAGTGGACGTCGAGGTTCTTCACCGAGGACGACCAGTAGTCGGCGGAGGCGCCGTCCTTGGACGGCTTGTCCATGTAGCGCAGCGGGCTGCCGTCGCCGTTGATGTCGATCTTCTCGCCGATGAGGTAGTCCGGGGTGTCGGAGGCGAGGTTGGCGTAGAACTCGACCATGGTGCCGAAGATGTCGGAGGTGGCCTCGTTGAGGCCGCCGGACTCGCCGGAGTAGGTGAGGTTCGCGGTGGCGCTGGTGACGCCGTGGGATATCTCGTGGCCGGCGACGTCGAGCGCGGTCAGCGGGTGGGTGTTGCCCGAGCCGTCGCCGTAGGTCATGCAGAAGCAGCTGTCGTCCCAGAAGGCGTTGACGTAGTTGCTGCCGTAGTGGGCGCGCGACAGGGAGCCCTTGCCGTCGCCTCGGATGCCGGAGCGGCCGAAGGTGTTCTTGTAGTAGTCCCACGTCGCCGCGGAGCCGAACTGGGCGTCCACGCCGGCCGACTGGCGGTTGGAGGCGGAGCCGTTGCCCCAGACGTCGTCGGTGTCGGTGAAGGTGGTCCCGGTGCCGCTGGTGCGGTTGTTCAGGTCGGTGGTGTAGATCCCGCCGCGGCTCGCGTCCTTGAGCGTGTAGGTGCTGCCGGACTTCGTCGTGGTCAGCGGGACCGAGCCCACGTGGACGCCGGTGCCGCTGCCGGTCCGGATGCCCTCGTAGGACTGGATCACGGCGCCGGTGGCGGCGTCGGTGATGACGTTGAGCGCGCTCGGGGTGCCGTCGGCCTGCGTGCCGTGGACCACGGTGCGGTAGGCGAGGCGCGGTGTGCCGCTGACGGCCCAGACGACCTTCTCCGGCGCCGCGGCCTTGCCGACCGCCTTCAGCGGCTCCTCGCCCTTGACGAGCGGCGTCCTCAGCAGGCCCTTGACGGTGACGGTGGCCTTCTCCCGGGCCGAGGCGGCCGAGACGGCGGGGGTGAGCGTGGCGGGGGCGATTCTCGCGGAGACCGCGCGCGACACGGACTTCGTGGCACCGCTGCCGCTCTGGTGCACCACCAGGTCGCCGCCGAGCACTTCCAGGCCCGCGTACGTGCGGTCGTAGCGCAGATGGCGGGTGCCGTCCGGGTCGACGACGACGTCCCTGACGGTCAGCTGCTCGCGGTCGCCGAGGCCGAGGCTTCCGGCCAGTCCGGCGGCCTGGCCGCGGGCGTCGGTGAGGGCCTTGGCGTGGGCGGTGGCGAGGGCCGGAGCGGTGGGGGCGCTCTGGGCGGTCGCGGAGAAGGACTGGAGGCCGCCGGCGAGGAGCGCCGAGGCGGCGGCGAGAGTGCCGAATGCCAGCTTCTTGCGCAATGTGACTCCTTGGGTCCCGTCGCGTGGGGGCGGCGGGCGAGGACCCCGGGCGAGTGGGCGCCCGGAGCGGTGTGGGGGACGCGCGGTGTTCCGCGCGGCAAGGAGCCTCGCACCGAACGGCGGGTTAATGACAGGTGCATTTCACCGTTTGGCCGGTTCGCGCGACGGCGGGCCGGACGCCCGCGGCCGCGTCCCGCCCCAAAGGGTGGCGAACCGGTCCCACTCGTAGGGGAAACCCTCCCCGGGGAGGGCGCGTTTCCGGTCAGGATCCGGGGTCCGGATGGCTGAAACACCGCGGTAATACGTGTGACGGAGACCCCGCGTATGATCACGGCCACCGGGGCCCCGGTGAGCAGGGGCGTCCCGCCCCGCGAGACACGGCTGCCCACCATGTGACCGACGGGTAGGCTCGGGCCTGTGCCCAAGCCGCTGAGCCTGCCCTTCGACCCCATCGCCCGCGCCGACGAGATCTGGACGCGGCGCTGGGGCCGCGTGCCGTCGATGGTCGCGATCACGTCGATCATGCGCGCTCAGCAGATCCTGCTGTCCCAGGTCGACTCCGTCGTCAAGCCCTACGGACTGACCTTCGCCCGCTACGAGGCCCTGGTGCTGCTCGCCTTCAGCAAGGAGGGCGAGCTGACCATGTCCAAGATCGGCGAACGTCTCATGGTGCACCCCACCTCCGTCACCAACACCGTCGACCGGCTGGTCGCCGCCGGGTTCGTCGCCAAGCGGCCGAACCCCAACGACGGGCGGGGCACCCTCGCCTCGATCACCGCCAAGGGCCGTGAGGTGTGCGAGGCCGCCACCGAGGAACTCATGGGGATGAAGTTCGGGCTCGGGGCCTACGACGACGAGACGTGCGCGGAGATCTTCGACCTGCTGCGGCCGCTGCGCATAGCCGCCGGGGACTTCGAGGAGTAGCGCGTCCCCGGGGCCGGGCCGGGGGACGGCGCCGGAATCGCACCGGTTACGCTCGTCGCCATGAAAAGCAGCGTCCTGACCCGGTACCGCGTGATGGCCTACATCACCGCCGTCATGTTGCTGGTGCTCTGCACCTGCATGGTCTTCAAGTACGGCTTCGACACCGGTGAGGGGGTGACGCTCGCCGTCTCCCAGGTCCACGGTGTGCTGTACATCATCTACCTGGTCTTCGCCTTCGACCTCGGCTCCAAGGCGAAGTGGTCGTTCGGCAAGCTGGCCTGGGTGCTGCTGTCCGGGACCATCCCCACCGCCGCGTTCTTCGTCGAGCGCAAGGTGGTCCGCGAGGTCGCCCCGCTGGTGGCCCCCGCGGGTGAACCCGTCAAGGTCTGAGACCGGCCTGACCAGCGACTTCCTCTCCTCGTTCGGCGAACGGGGGGATCCGCCGTCGACAGGTACTAGGACGTCCTAGTATTTTCGCCTTGTAGGGGTCATCCTCGTGGTACGGGGACCGGCCCGGCAGGCGAGAGAGGCGGAGACACGGCATGGACGCTGCAGCCATCGAAGAGGGGCGCAGCCGCTGGCAGGCGCGCTACGACGCCGCGCGCAAGCGCGAGGCCGACTTCACCACTCTCTCCGGGGACCCGGTGGAGCCGGTGTACGGGCCGCCCGCCGGCGCCGAGGTGCCCGGCTTCGAGCGGATCGGCTGGCCCGGCGAGTACCCCTTCACGCGAGGCCTGCACCCCACCGGCTACCGGGGCCGCACGTGGACGATCCGCCAGTTCGCCGGCTTCGGCAACGCCGAGCAGACGAACGAGCGCTACAAGATGATCCTCGAGGCGGGCGGCGGCGGTCTGTCCGTCGCCTTCGACATGCCCACCCTCATGGGCCGCGACTCCGACGACCCCCGTTCGCTGGGCGAGGTCGGCCACTGCGGCGTCGCCATCGACTCCGCCGCCGACATGGAGGTCCTCTTCAAGGGCATCCCGCTCGGCGACGTCACCACCTCCATGACGATCTCCGGTCCCGCGGTGCCGGTCTTCTGCATGTACCTGGTGGCCGCCGAGCGCCAGGGCGTCGACCCCGGTGTGCTCAACGGCACACTGCAGACCGACATCTTCAAGGAGTACATCGCGCAGAAGGAGTGGCTCTTCGCCCCCGAGCCGCACCTGCGCCTGATCGGCGACCTCATGGAGCACTGCGCGGCCCGCATCCCCGCGTACAAGCCGCTTTCGGTCTCCGGCTACCACATCCGCGAGGCCGGCTCCACGGCCGCGCAGGAGCTCGCCTACACCCTCGCCGACGGCTTCGGCTACGTCGAGCTGGGCCTGTCGCGCGGTCTGGACGTCGACACCTTCGCCCCGGGCCTGTCCTTCTTCTTCGACGCGCACCTGGACTTCTTCGAGGAGATCGCCAAGTTCCGCGCCGCTCGCCGGATCTGGGCCCGCTGGATGCGCGACGTCTACGGTGCGAAGACCGACAAGGCGCAGTGGCTGCGCTTCCACACCCAGACGGCGGGCGTCTCCCTCACCGCCCAGCAGCCGTACAACAACGTCGTCCGCACGGCGGTGGAGGCCCTGGCCGCGGTCCTCGGCGGCACCAACTCGCTGCACACCAACGCCCTGGACGAGACGCTCGCGCTGCCCAGCGCCCAGGCGGCGGAGATCGCGCTGCGCACCCAGCAGGTGCTGATGGAGGAGACCGGCGTCGCCAATGTCGCCGACCCGCTGGGCGGCTCCTGGTACGTCGAGGCGCTGACCGACCGCATCGAGGCGGACGCGGAGAAGATCTTCGACAAGATCAAGGAACTGGGCGCCCGCGCCGTGCCGGACGGCCGGCACGCGGTCGGCCCGATCACCTCGGGCATCCTGCGCGGCATCGAGGACGGCTACTTCACCGGTCAGATCGCCGAGGCCGCCTTCGCGTACCAGCGGGCCCTGGAGAAGGGCGACAAGAGGGTCGTCGGCGTCAACTGCCACACCGGCTCCGTCACGGGTGACCTGGAGATCCTGCGGGTCAGCCACGAGGTCGAGCGCGAGCAGGTCCGCGTACTCGCCGACCGCAAGGGCGAGCGGGACGACGCGGCCGTCCGCAAGGCGCTGGACGCGATGCTGACCGCCGCCCGCGAGGGCACCAACATGATCGAGCCGATGCTCGACGCGGTCCGCGCCGAGGCCACCCTGGGCGAGATCTGCGGCGTCCTGCGCGACGAGTGGGGCAGCTACACGGAGCCCGCGCGCTTCTGACGACGGACGCGGGGCCCGGTGGGAACAGGGCGCTGTTCCCACCGGGCCCCGCCGTGTGCCGGGGGTGCCTCCCGCCTCAGCGGGTCAGAACTCCTGCACGAAGTACGGCTGCAGGGTCATCCAGCCGTTGCCGCGGGCGCCGTAGCGGGTGCCGTTGTCGCTCTGCGCCAGCGTGTACCAGGAGTCGACGTAGTCCGGGTCGTCGGTCCACCAGTCGTCCGGGATGGCGTCCAGGACCGCGTTCACCAGCGGGATGTAGGTGCCCTGGTCGGCGATGGTCAGCAGGATTCCCGCGATGGCCTTGGCCAGGTCGCGGTAGTTGGTGCTGCCGTCGTCCTCCATCATCACGGCGTCGGCGAGGTTGTACTTGTACAGCGACCAGTTGACCAGGATCTGGTTCGGGCTGTACGTGGTGCCGTCGTTGTCCAGGTACGGCATGTCGACGGGGTCGACGCGCACGGTGCCGTCCAGGCCGAATCCGGTGACCAGCGTGTAGATCTCGGCGTCGCCCTTGACCCAGGGCTCCTCGTCGTCGGAGAGCCGGACCTGGGTGATGCGCGTGGTCCAGAAGCCCCCCGCGGCCGCCGTCGGCCCGGAGGACGCCTGGGAGCGCTTCGCGGACGAGGTCAGGCCCTGCCGGCCCAATTCCCCCTGGAGCACGTCGAGGCCGGCGGCCAGGGCCTTGGAGCCGTCGATGTCGACGACGTACACGGGGTGCGAGGGCGCCTTGCGGGCGTCCAGGCGATGGGCCCGGCCCCGGCTGTCGTAGGCGGTGACGGTGCGGACGTCCTCGTCGGAGCTGGCCGCGGCCACCCAGGGGGTGACGCCGGAGGCCAGCGCCCCGCGCATGGAGTCGTCGCCGAGGCGCAGCCGCAGCAGGGAACCGACGTCGGGGCCGAGGCCCTTGGCGGCGGCGATCCGCCGGTCGGCGTCGGCGAGCGCGGGCCGCAGCCCCGGGCCCGCCAGTTCGGTGACGGCCACCTCGTCCGAGGCCAGTGCCGCGTGGCGGACGCGGGCGCGCCATGAGGCGTCGGAGAGGGAGCCGGCGATGGCGCGCGCAGCCTGGTCCTCCGCCACGGTGACGGCGGACGACGGGGCGTGGGCGCGCGGGGCGGCGGTCGCGGGGAGCGCGGTGGCGCTCTGAGCGACCGTCAGGGCGATCAGCGAGGCGGCGACGGTGGCGACGGCGCCGCGCAGACCGGAGTGAGGGTGTCTCACGTGGATCGATCCTCCTGGGGGCGAGCGATCAATGGACGCGCTGACAGGCTGGAACGATGGAACGCCGAACAACGGCCATACCTGGCCGCCGGGTTGTCTATGCGAGTAGATGACCCGCCGGTAAGCATGACGATGACATGCCATGCGGGCAAGAGGTGTTACGTCTCCGTCGAGCAAAGGGCAGCCGAACTCCCGGCTACGGCACGATCGTTGACGTCGCCGTGAGGCCGCCGAGCAGCACGGTCGTGAAGCGGGCCGCCCAATCGGCGTCCACCGGTTCGCAGCTGACGAGCGCGCGGTGTACGACGGCGCCCGCGATCACGTCGAAGATCAGATCGATCTGCGGCGCCGGGTCGCCCTCGTCCGCCGGGATCTCGCCGCGCTCCTGTGCCCGCCGGCGGCCCTCGATGACCAGCCGCTTCTGCCGGTCGACGATCGCCTCCCGGATCCGCTGCCGCAGCGCCTCGTCGTGGGTGGCCTCGGCGACGACCGCCATGAGCGCGGTCTTGGTGGCGGGCTGCTCCAGCAGGGCCGCGAACTGCAGGACCACGCCCTCCACGTCGGCCCGCAGGCTGCCGCGGTCGGGCAGCTCCAGCTCGTCGAAGAGCGCGGCGACCGCGTCCACGACGAGTTCGTTCTTGTGCGCCCAGCGCCGGTACAGGGTCGTCTTGGCGACCCCGGCACGGGCCGCGACGTCGCCCATGGTGAGCCTGCCCCAGCCCAGCTCGACCAGGGCCTGCCGCGCGGCGTCCAGGATCGCCCGGTCGGCCTCCGCACTGCGGGGGCGTCCGGTCCGCCTGCCTGTTTCACGCGCGCACATGGCTGGGAACCCTATCCCCGTTGCGTATCGCGCGACCATGCAGTTACGCTACGGGTCGTATCGAAAGAGTGGCAGCCACCACGCGCGAGCGGGGACCTCGCGCCGAGTTCTGCGTCATCGTGTCGCGCCCGTGTGGCGCTTTCGGGGGGCGATTCCCCGGGAACCGCGACGAGGGGGGAGGATTGGTCTCATGCAGCCACGGAACATGTCCATGAGCGGCGTGGTCGACCTCGCCGCGGTGAAGGCGGCCGGAGAGGCCAAGGCGAAGGCCGAGCAGGCCCGCGCGGAAGCCGCCCGCCAAGGGGGAGTGCCCGCCCCCGCCCTGGTGACCGAGGTCACCGAGGCCACCTTCGAGAGCGATGTCCTGCAGCGTTCCACCGAGGTCCCGGTCGTGGTCCACTTCTGGACCGACCGCGCGGACGCGAGTGTGCAGCTGCAGGAGACGCTGGAGCGGCTCGCCGCGACGTACGCGGGCCGGGTCGTCGTAGCGAAGATCGACGTGTACGCGAACCAGCTGCTGGTGCAGCAGTTCGGCGTGCAGGGCATTCCCGCGGTGTTCGCGGTGCTGGCCGGCCAGGCCATGCCGCTCTTCCAGGGAGCCGCGCCCGAGGATCAGATCCGCGAGGTGCTGGACCAGTTGGTCGCCGTGGCCGAGCAGCGCTTCGGCATCGTCGGCGTGCCGGTCGAGGGCGGAGCCGAGGAGCCGGTCGCCGAGGAGCGGCCGCCCTCCCCGCTGGAGCTCGCCCTGTCCGCCGCGCACGACGCCCTGGACCAGGGCGACCTCGGTGGCGCGATCCAGGCGTACCGGAACGTGCTGTCGGACGACCCGGGCAACACCGAGGCGAAGCTGGGGCTGGCCCAGGCCGAGTTGCTGGAGCGGGTGCAGGGCGCCGACGCGCAGGCCATCCGCAAGAAGGCGGCCGACAACCCGTCGGACGTGGCGGCGCAGATCGCGGTGGCCGATTTGGACCTGGTCGGCGGCCATGTCGAGGACGCCTTCGGCCGGCTGGTGGATGCCGTACGGCGCACCGTGGGCGAGGACCGCGATGCCGCGCGGCTGCGGCTGCTGGAGCTGTTCGAGGTGATCGGGGCGGACGACCCCCGGGTGACGGCCGCGCGCGCGGCACTGGCGCGAGTGCTGTTCTGAGCTGATCACGTAAGGTGGCCGTGCCTCGAAAGCCATTTCGAGCCGCGAGCAGGACCGGCCGCGCTTTACCAAATCTTGATGAAGCGCGGCCGCTGTTACTTCCGGTAAGAGAGTGACGCGACTCTGTCCGGATCTATCACTCGATGGGCGAATTTCACACCCTCATCGCAACTACGCTCCGTAGCGATTCTGGTCTAGACCAGATCCCTCGGGTTATCTCGCCGTTACCCGCTGGTAACGACGCCCCTTGTGCAGCGGCGCCGAATGGACCACGATCGGCCAAGCCCGGTCCGTCGCCGAGACGTCGGCATCCAGCCGTCCGATCGCCGAGCGGGTCCCCACCGGGCCGGGGCGCCGAAGCTGTGCCAGCAGTGGACGCGGCCCGAGGACAGGGGGGTCTCTGCCGTTGGGCAGGGCCTGTCCAGCAGGTTGCGCGAGAGCGTGGCCGTGTGGTTGTCGCTCGGGGGTGATCGCCGATTTTTCGGACAGCGTCGTCCGCTCTTACCCGCGTGACGGCCGTCGATACGGCGCTCTCCTTCCCGAGGACGTAGCACTTCTCCCATCCCGCCGCAATCCCCACGATTCCGGCCGGAGATGTACGTCCGAGAAGGAGGAAAGTCATGGAGTCGCTCATCCGCGGCGGTACCAGATGGAAGCGGTTCGCCGTTGTCATGGTCCCGAGTGTCGCCGCCACCGCGGCGATAGGCGTGGCCCTGGGTCAGGGCGCGCTCGCCGCATCGTTCAGCGTGTCGGGTCAGCAGTTCAAGGTCGCCGCCGAGGACCTGCAGGGTGAGGGCTTCGTCCAGTACGGAGCCCTTGACATCCAGCACGGCGGCAAGCCGATCCCGGTCGCGGTGTCCGCGTTCGACTCGGCCACGATCACCGGTCTGTGCCAGTCCGTGGTCGTGCCGACGCCGATCGGCGACGTCACCCTGAAGCTGGGCGCCGGCAACGGCGGCAAGAAGGTCGAGGCGAAGAACCTCTACATCGACCTCGACCAGCTCGACGCCGATGCGGAGTTCACCGACATCAACATCGGTGTCGCCGCCGGCGACACCCAGCAGGGCCCCGGAATCAAGGCCGGCGACAAGACCGACCCCGGTTCCTTCGCCCAGGAGGCCCGGAAGGCGCACCTCACCGGTGTGACCCAGACCGCGTGGGCGACCAGCGCGGGCACCTTCAAGCTCAGCGGGCTGAGCATGTCGGTCAAGATGGGCTCCGGCAAGAAGCTCGAGTGCTTCTAGCCTGACCAGAGGGGGTGGGGGGCACGGGATGCCCCTCACCTTCCTCACCCCCGACTCTTTCTTGAAACGCCAGTCCCAGGGAGCTGTTTTCCATGAGCGCCGAGACACACGGACTGAGGGGCCGGTTCGGCTATTGGCGGTTCCGCTTCCGCGTATGGCGCGGACAGCGGCCGTTCTGGGCAGGCCTGCTGACTTTGCTGGCCGGACTGCCCATCGCGTACTTCCCGTACGCCCATCTCTCGCTCGGCGCGCTGAGCCTGACCATGGCCACCACGGCCGGTTCCGGCTCGCTGATCATCGGCGTGCTGCTGGTCGTGCTCGGCCTGACGATGTGGTTCCAGTCGGCGGTGCGGGTCTTCTCGGGCGTCGCCTCGATCCTGCTGTCGCTGGTGTCACTGGTGGTCTCCAACTTCGGCGGCTTCCTGATGGGCTTCCTGATGGGCCTCATAGGCGGCGCCCTCGCCGTCTCGTGGGCCCCGGGCGTACCGCCCGCCGACGGCGGGGCGGACCCTGCGGAACTGCCGGACAGCGGCAAGGGCGACGACGGCGACGCCGGCTATGTGCCGCCGCCCGGTTCCCCCTACGCGGCGGCCTACGGCGAGTACCCGGCCGAGCCGGCCGCCGACCAGGCCGAGACCGCCCCGCAGCACCCGGTGGACGGCGCCGGGCAGACCGTAGACGCGAACGGGAGGCACAGTGCGGGGTGATGAGGCTCAGCCGGCTTCCGGGACCGCCGCGGTCAGCGGCACCCGTGAGAGAACGGGGCCGCGGCACGCGGCACCGAGGAAGTCGCTGCTGACCAAGCTGCAGATGCCCGCGGGCAAGGCGATAGCCCTGGCCGCGATGCCGACGGCGGTCCTGATGGGCATGGGACTGACCCCGCGGCTGGCCTCTGCCGACGAACTGCCGAGGAACCCGTTCTCGGGGACGAAGTGCGTCGAGCAGCCCGACGAGCCGTCGGAGTCCGCGACGCCGAGCGCCACCCCGTCGAGCGGCGGTACCAAGACGGCGACCCCGAGCCCGTCCGCGAGCTCCTCGCAGAGCGCCTCCCCGGGCTCCGGTTCCGGCGACCAGGGCGGCAAGGGCGACGAGGGCGACGGCGGTTCGTCGGGTTCCACCTCCGGTGGCACGGGGACGACGGCGCCCGCCCCGACGGCCTCGCCGTCGGCGACCGGGCAGAGCAACCCGCTGGACCCGCTGGGTGTCGGCGACGCCCTGGGCAGCCTGCTGGGCCTGGACAAGAAGACCGAGGAGCCGGCGACCGCGACGCCCGCCCCGGGCGCCACGTCGGCCGCCCCGAGGCCGAGCGCGACCAAGGGCACCGCAGGGAAGACGGTCGAGGACACCACCGGCACGCTGAAGAAGTCCGTGTCCGAGGCCGTCGAGAAGCTCGCGAAGACCACCGCGGAGGCGGCGGACTCCCCGAGCCCGTCCCAGAGTTCCCCGGCCGTGTCGGCGGACGGCAAGACCCCGTTCCCGTGCCCGACCCACGACGCGCAGGCCCTGGCGGACGCCGCCTACCAGGAGACGCAGTCACTGCTGCCGGACGACCCCTGGGTCCTGCACAGCAGCCTGCTGACCCTGACCGGGCTCGACTACAAGGGCATCGTCGAGGTCAAGACCTGGAGCGGCAAGGTCAAGAAGGTGCTGAAGTTCACGGCCACCGGCGTGGACATCAAGGACCTGCAGCAGGAGGTCGTCGGTCCCAACGGCACCGTCGGTCACGTGGACGCCCGCAAGGGCAGCACCTCCACGATCCGCAACGGCACGGTGACGATGTACACCGAGTCGCTGAAGGGCAACCTCTTCGGGCTCATCCCGATCGAGTTCACCCCGAACACCCCGCCGCCGATCAACGTGCCGGCCGCCTTCTTCACCAATGTCACGGTCAAGCAGGCGGGCCAGTTCGGCGGCACCCTGAAGATCCCCGGCATGCACGTGTACAACACCGCGGACTGAACGGGCCGATCGGGCCGAACGGACTGATCGGCCCCACAGCCCCGCAGGACCTCTCCGGGAGCCGCACAAAACGGCGGAGGGCGCCGTCCCCGCAAGGGGGAGGCGCCCTCCGCCGTCTCCGTTTCCCGTCGGCGGGCGGCTCCGGGCCGTCAGACCGCGCGGTGACCGAGGTGGTGGACGCGCACCAGGTTGGTGCTGCCGGGGATACCGGGAGGCGAGCCGGCCGTGATGATCACGGTGTCGCCCTCGGCGTAGTCGCTGAGCTTCAGCATCTCCTGGTTGACGATCTCCACCATCTCGTCGGTGGTGTTCACGTGCGGCACGACCGTGGTCTGCACGCCCCAGGTGAGCGCCAGCATGTTGCGGGTCGACTCGTCGGTCGTGTAGGCCACGACCGGCTGCGGCACGCGGTAGCGGGCCAGCCGGCGGGCGGTGTCGCCGGACTTGGTGAAGGCGACCAGGGTCTTGGCGTCCAGGTAGTCCGCGAGCTCGGCGGCGGCGCGGGCGACGGCGCCGCCCTGGGTGCGCGGCTTGCGGCCGTTGAGCGGCCACAGGCCCTGCTTGAGCAGCTCGACCTCGGCCGCCTCGATGATCCGCGACATGGTCTTCACGGTCTCGATCGGGTACTTGCCGACGCTGGACTCGGCCGACAGCATGACCGCGTCCGTTCCGTCCAGGATCGCGTTGGCGACGTCGGAGGCCTCGGCGCGGGTCGGACGGGAGTTGGTGATCATCGACTCCATCATCTGGGTCGCGACGATCACCGGCTTGGCGTTGCGGCGGCACAGCTCGATCAGCCGCTTCTGCACCATGGGGACCTTCTCCAGCGGATACTCCACCGCCAGGTCGCCACGGGCCACCATGACGCCGTCGAAGGCCGCGACGACGTCCTCCATGTTGTCGACCGCCTGCGGCTTCTCGACCTTGGCGATGACCGGCACGCGGCGGCCGACCTCGTCCATGACGCGGTGGACGTCGCGGACGTCCTTGGCGTCGCGGACGAAGGAGAGCGCCACCATGTCGACGCCCATGCGCAGTGCGAAGCGCAGGTCCTCGATGTCCTTCTCGGACAGGGCGGGGACGTTCACCGCGGCGCCGGGCAGGTTGATGCCCTTGTGGTCGGAGATCACGCCGCCCTCGACGACCAGGCAGCGGACCCGCGGGCCCTCGACCTCGATCACGCGCAGGGCGACGTTGCCGTCGTTGATCAGGACGGGGTCGCCGGCGCGGACGTCGGCGGGCAGGCCCTTGTAGGTGGTGCCGCAGATGGTCTTGTCGCCGGGCACGTCCTCGGTGGTGATGACGAACTCGTCACCGGCGACCAGCTCCACGGGCCCGTCCGCGAAGGTCTCCAGGCGGATCTTGGGCCCCTGGAGGTCGGCCAGCACGCCGATGGCACGTCCGGTCTCGACGGAGACCTTGCGCACCCGCTGGTAGCGCTCCTCGTGCTCGGCGTGGCTGCCGTGGCTGAAGTTGAAGCGGGCCACGTTCATTCCGGCCTCGGCCAGCGTCTTCAGCTGGTCGTAGGAGTCGACGGCGGGACCCAGGGTGCAGACGATTTTCGCTCGGCGCATGAGGACGATCCTATCGGGTTTGTTCCGCTCCGGAATTTTCCCGTGCGGGGGAGACATGGACGGTGCGGACGGCGGCCATAGATTAGAGCCTTCGGGTGGCCTCAACGAGTCACCGGCCTGTCACCAGCGAGTACGTCTGTTGTGCGATCTCCAGTTCCTCGTCGGTGGGGACGACCGCCACCGCCACCCGGCTGCCCTCGGCCGACACCACGCGCGCGGCGCTGCCGCGCACCGCGTTGCGCACCGCGTCCAGCTCGATGCCCAGGCCCTCCAGGCCGCGCATCGCGGCGGCGCGGACCGCCGCCGAGTTCTCGCCGACGCCCGCCGTGAAGGCGATCGCGTCGACGCGTCCCAGTACGGCGGTGTAGGCGCCCACGTACTTGCGCAGCCGGTGGACGTAGACGTCGAAGGCGAGCTGCGCGTCGGCGTCGCCCTCGGCCATCCGGCGGGCGATCTCCCGCATGTCGTTGTCACCGCACAGGCCCAGCAGGCCCGAGCGCTTGTTGAGCAGGTCGTCGATCTCGGCCACCGGCATCCCGCCGACGCGGGCGAGGTGGAAGACCACGGCGGGGTCCAGGTCGCCCGAACGGGTTCCCATCACCAGGCCCTCCAGCGGGGTGAGGCCCATGGAGGTCTCCACGCACTCCCCGCCGCGCACGGCGGAGGCGGAGGCGCCGTTGCCCAGGTGCAGGACGATGACGTTGACCTCGGCGGGGTCCCTCCCGAGCAGCCGGGCGGCCGCACGGGAGACATAGGCGTGCGAGGTGCCGTGGAAGCCGTAGCGGCGCACCTGGTGGGCGTCGGCGGTCTCCCGGTCGATCGCGTAGCGGTAGGCGTGCTCGGGGATGGTGGCGTGGAAGGCGGTGTCGAAGACCGCCACCTGCGGCAGGTCCGGTCGCAGGTCGCGGGCGACCCGGATGCCGGTGACGTTCGCCGGGTTGTGGAGCGGGGCGAGCGGCACCAGCTCCTCGACCGCGGCGAGCACCTCGTCGTCGATCAGCGTCGGCTCGGTGAAGCGCGTGCCGCCGTGCACGACCCGGTGGCCCACCGCGGCCAGTTCGGGGGAGTCCAGGCCGAGGCCGCGGCCGGCCAGTTCGTCCGCGACGATCTTCAGCGCCTCGGCGTGGTCCGCGACCCCGCCCGGCTCGCCGATCCGCTCGACGATCCCGGCGGCGGGCCTGCTGCCGTCGGCCATGTCGAGCAGCTGGTACTTCAGCGACGAGGAGCCGGAGTTGAGGACGAGAACGCGGGTAGCGGTCACGGTGCCTTCCCTGTGGTGGCCGGTCACCGGTCGCCCTGGGCCTGGATGGCCGTGATGGCGACGGTGTTGACGATGTCCTGGACCAGCGCGCCGCGCGACAGGTCGTTGACGGGCTTGCGCAGGCCCTGCAGCACCGGGCCGACCGCCACCGCGCCGGCCGAACGCTGCACGGCCTTGTAGGTGTTGTTGCCGGTGTTGAGGTCCGGGAAGATCAGCACGGTGGCGTTCCCGGCGACCTTCGAGTCCGGCAGCTTGGTGGCCGCGACCTTCGCGTCGACCGCGGCGTCGTACTGGATGGGGCCCTCCACCAGCAGGTCGGGGCGCCGCTGCCGGACCAGCTCGGTGGCCCGGCGCACCTTGTCGACGTCGGCGCCCGAGCCGGAGGTTCCGGTGGAGTACGACAGCATCGCCACCCGCGGCTCGACCCCGAACTGGGCGGCCGTCTCGGCGGACTGGATCGCGATGTCGGCGAGCTGCTCGGCGTCCGGGTCCGGGTTGACGGCGCAGTCTCCGTACACCAGCACCCGGTCGGCCAGGCACATGAAGAACACGGAGCTGACGATGGAGGCGCCCGGCGCGGTCTTGATCACCTCGAAGGCGGGACGGATGGTCGCCGCCGTGGAGTGGACGGCGCCGGAGACCATGCCGTCGGCCAGACCCTGCTCCACCATCAGCGTCCCGAAGTAGGAGACGTCGGCCACGACGTCGTACGCCAGCTCGTAGCTGACGCCCCGGTGGGCGCGGAGTCTGGCGTACAACTCGGCGAAGTTCTCGCGTAGCGGCGAGGTCTGAGGATCCGTCAGAGTGCAGCCGGGGACGTCGACGTTGATGCCGAGCTCGCCGGCCCGCTTGCGGATGGCGTCCTCGTCACCGAGCAGGACGATGTCGCAGACGTCCCGGCGCAGCAGGACCTCGGCCGCGTGCAGGATGCGCTCCTCGGTCCCCTCGGGGAGGACCACCCGGCGGCGCCCGGTGCGGGCCCGCTCGATCAGCTCGTGCTCGAACATCATCGGGGTGACGCGTTCGCCGCGGACCACCGAGAGCCGCTCGGTCAGCTCGGTGCCGTCCACGTGCTTCTCGAAGAGCCCGAGCGCGGTCTCCGCCTTGCGCGGGGTGGCCGCTCCCAGCCGGGCCTCCAGGGCGAACAGCTCGGCGGCGGTCGGGAAGCTGCCGGTCGGCACCGACATGACCGGGGTGCCCGGCGCCAGCCGGGCGGCCAGCGCCATGATCTCGGGGCCGGGCACCTCGTCCAGGGTGAGGAGGATGCCGGCGATGGGCGGCGAGCCGGCGGAGTGCGCCGCCAGCGAGCCGATGATCAGGTCCGCCCGGTCGCCGGGGGTGATCACCATGCAGCCGGGGGTCAGGGCGCGGATGAACCTCGGCAGCATCGCGCCGCCGAAGACGAAGTTCATCACGTCCCGGGACAGCCCGCCGTGGTCGCCGAGCAGCACCTCGGCGTGGAGCGCCTCGACGACCTGGGCGACCGTGGGGGCCGACAGCGCGGGCTCGTCCGGCAGCACGTACGCGGGCACCGGCAGCCTGCGGCGCAGCCGCGTCGCGGCCTCCTCCAGCGCCTCGCGCGGCACCCGGTTGGCGATCATGGCGACGATGTCGCAGCCCAGGCCGGTGTAGGACAGGTGCGCGTTGCGGACCTCGTCCACGACCGAGTCCGCGGTCTGCTCGCGGCCGCCGACCACCGGGATCACCGAGGCGCCGAATTCGTTCGCGAGCCGGGCGTTGATGCCCAGCTCGCCGGGGAGGTTGGTCTCGTGGAAGTCCGAGCCGAGGACGAGGACGGTGGGGTAGTCCCTGGCCACCAGGTGGTAGCGGTCCACCAGGCGGGCGATGAGCGCGTCGCGGCCCTGCTCGGCCTGGAGCGCGGCCGCCTCCTCGTAGCCGAGGCCGTAGGCGGTCGCCGGGTCCTGGGTCAGCCGGTAGCGGCTGCGCAGCAACTCGAACATCCGGTCGGGCGTGTCGTGGACCAGCGGCCGGAACACCCCGACGCGGTCCACCTGCCGGGTCAGCAGCTCCATCACGCCCAGCTCGACGACCTGCCGCCCGTCGCCCCTGCCGATCCCGGTTACGTACACGCTGCGCGTCACGCGCTCTCTCCGTTCCTGCCCGCCGCGATCCACCCAGATGGGTGGCGGATACCTCTTGACATTACCGTTCGGTGTGCGTATGACGCGCGGCGGGTGCGGTGCGGACCTACGATGCGAAAAGGCGACCGTACACGCGACCGGAGGGAGCGTGGAGCGCCATGCGCATCGGAGTCCTCACCGCCGGCGGCGACTGCCCCGGCCTCAACGCCGTGATCCGGTCGGTGACACATCGCGCGCTCACGTACCACGGTGACGAGGTCATCGGCTTTGAGGACGGCTTCAAGGGCCTGCTGGAGGGCCGCTACCGTCCTCTCGACCTCAACTCCGTCAGCGGCATCCTCGCCCGGGGCGGCACCATCCTGGGCTCCTCCCGGCTGGAACGGGCCCGTCTCCACGAGGCCGCGGACAACTGGCGCACCCTCTGCGCGGGCTACGCCCTCGACGTCCTGATCCCCATCGGCGGCGAGGGCACGCTCACCGCCGCACGGCTGCTCGCCGAGGCCGGCATGCCGGTGGTCGGGGTCCCCAAGACCATCGACAACGACATCTCCGCCACCGACCGCACTTTCGGCTTCGACACCGCCGTCACCGTCGCCACCGAGGCCATCGACCGCCTCAAGACCACCGCCGAGTCCCACCAGCGCGTCATGGTCGTCGAGGTCATGGGCCGGCACGCCGGGTGGATCGCCCTGGAGTCCGGCATGGCCGGCGGCGCCCACGGCATCTGCCTGCCGGAACGGCCCTTCGACCCCGCCGACGTCGTCGCGATGGTCGAGGAGCGCTTCGCCCGCGGCAAGAAGTTCGCCGTCATCTGCGTCGCCGAGGGAGCCCACCCCGCCGAGGGCACCATGCCGTACGCCCACGGCGAGATCGACGCCTACGGCCATGAGCGCTTCGCCGGCATCGGCACGCGGCTCGCGGGCGAGCTCGAACAGCGCATGGGCAAGGAGGCCCGCCCCGTCATCCTCGGCCACGTCCAGCGCGGCGGCGTTCCCACCGCCTACGACCGCGTGCTCGCCACCCGCTTCGGCTGGCACGCCGTCGAGGCCGCCCACAAGGGCGCCTTCGGCTGCATGACCGCCCTGCGCGGCACCGCCGTGGAACTGGTGCCGCTGGCCGACGCGGTGATGGTGCTCAAGCGGGTGCCGGAGGACCGCATGCAGGAGGCGGAGTCGGTCTTCTGACGCGCTGTCCCCCGTGTCCGGCCGGCGGTTCACGTACGGCGCTGCGGGGCCCAGCGGTAGGTGAGCTCGGGGCGGCCCACCTGGCCGTACTGCGGGGCGCGCACCGCACGGCCGGTCTCCACCAGGTGCTCCAGGTAGCGGCGGGCCGTGATCCGGGAGACGCCGACGGCCTGGGCCGCCGCGTTCGCCGACAGCCCCTCCGCCGCCTCGCGCAGCGCGGTGGTGACCGACTCCAGGGTGGGGCCGCTGAGGCCCTTGGGGAGCACGGACCCCTCGGGGCTGCGCAGGGCCGCCAGGGCGCGGTCCACCTCGTCCTGGCCGGACGCCTCGCCGCCGGCGAGCTCGTCGCGGTAGCGGGCCCAGCGCTCCAGCCGGTCCCGCAGGGTGGGGAAGGTGAAGGGCTTCAGCAGGTACTGCACCACCCCGACGGAGACGGCCTGCCGCACCACGCCCAGATCACGGGCCGAGGTCACGGCCACCACGTCGGCTGTGTGGCCGGCGGCCCGCAGCGTGCGCACCACCTGCAGCCCGTGCCCGTCCGGCAGGTTGAGGTCCAGCAGGATCAGGTCCACCCTGTGCCGTTCGAGCGCGCGCAGCGCCGCGCCCCCGGAGTGGGCCACCGCGGCCACCGTGAACCCCGGCAGCCGCTCGACGTACAGCCGGTGGGCGTCGGCCGCCACCGGGTCGTCCTCGACGACCAGCACCTTGATCATGTCCGCACCTCCCCGCGCAGCGGCAACCGTACGGTGAAGGAGGCGCCGCCGCCCACCGCCCGCTCCAGGTCCACGGTGCCGCCCGTGCGCCGGGCGGTCTGCTCGACGAGCGCGAGCCCGAGGCCGTGCCCGTGGCTCTTGGTCGTCCAGCCGCGCCGGAAGACCTCGCGCACCACGGCCGGGTCCACCCCGCGCCCGCTGTCGGTGACCCGCAGCAGCAGCTCGCCGTCGTCGGCGCGGGCGGTGACCTCGACGTGCGGGCGCGCGGTCGTCTGCGCGGCGCCCTCGATGGCGGCGTCCAGGGCGTTGTCGATCAGGTTGCCCAGGATGGTGACGAGGTCCCGGGAGGTGAGCGAGGCGGGCAGCACCCCGTCGTCGATGCGGCTGTCCTCGGTGACCGTCAGTTCCACGCCGCGCTCGTTCGCCTCGGCCGCCTTGCCCAGCAGCAGCGCGGCCAGCACCGGCTCCGCCACCGCCGCCACGACGCGGTCGGTGAGCGCCTGGGCCAGCTCCAGCTCGGCGGTGGCGAACTCCACCGCCTCCTGGGTGCGGCCCAGTTCGATGAGCGAGACGACCGCGTGCAGCCGGTTGGAGGCCTCGTGCGCCTGCGAGCGCAGCGCCTCGGCGAAGCCGCGCACCGAGTCCAGCTCACCGGTGAGCGACTGCAGGTCGGTGTGGTCCCGCAGGGTCACCACGGTGCCCCGGCGCTCCCCGCCGCGCACCGGCGAGGTGTTGACCACCACGACGCGCTCCGCGGTCAGGTGCACCTCGTCCACTCGCGGCTCGGCCGCCAGCAGCGCCCCGGTCAGCGAGGCGGGCAGCCCCAGGTCGGCGACATAGGAGCCCACCACGTCCCCGGGCAGGCCCAGCAGTTCGCGGGCGGCGTCGTTGCACAGGGCGACCCTGCGGTCGGCGTCCAGCAGGATCAGCCCCTCGCGCACCGCGTGCAGCGTCGCCTGGTGGTAGTCGTACATGCGGCTCAGCTCGTCCGCGGCCATGCCGTGCGTGTGGCGGCGCAGCCGGGCGTTGGCGAGATAGGTGCCGAGGCCGCCGACCGCCAGGGCCGCCGCGGCGATCCCGATCAACACGGTCAGCTGGCCCCGCACCTGGTCGGTGATGGCCTCGACGGTGATGCCGACGCTGACCAGGCCCACGATCCGCGAGCCGTCCCGGATGGGGGTGACGACGCGCACGGACGCGCCCAGCGTGCCGGTGTAGGTCTCGGTGAAGGTGCCACCATGCTGGGCGGGCCCTATGTTCCCCAGGAAGGGGTGGCCTATCTCGTCGGTGTCGGGGTGCGTCCAGCGGATGCCGGCCGGATTCATGATGGTGATGAAGGACACGCCGGTGTCCAGGCGGACCTGCTCCGCGTAGGGCTGGAGCGACGCGCTGGGGTTCTCGCCGCGGATCGCCGCCGCGACCGAGGGAGCGTCGGCCACCGCCCGCGCGGCCGCCGTGACCCGGTCCTTCGCGGCGTCCTCGGCGCGCTCGGCGGCGTTGACGTAGACGAGCACCGCGATGCCCGCGACCACCAAGGCCACGATGACCACCTGCATCGCGAACAACTGGCCCGCCAGGCTGCGCGCACGGCGACGCGGCCGGTGGCGGTGGAGGCGGGTCGGGAGCGGCATGCCCACCAGTGTGCACAGGTCCCGCGAACTCAATGAACGCAAACGTGACCTGGCTCACGGCGCGGGCGCATAGTCACCGGGACCTATCCGATCGCGGGCGCCCGGGACGGGCCCGGATGGACCGAGGAGACAAAGGTGTCAGTGCCGGTACAGAGCCGTACCCAGGGGCGCAGGGACCGCACCCATTACCTGTACATCGCGGTGATCGTCGCCGCGGTCGCCGGCGCCGTGATGGGCCTCGTCGCGCCCGACGCGGCCGTGGAGTTGAAGCCCATCGGCACCGGGTTCGTCAACCTGATCAAGATGATGATCTCGCCGGTCATCTTCTGCACGATCGTGCTCGGCGTCGGTTCCGTCCGGCAGGCCGCGAAGGTCGGCAAGGTCGGCGGCCTCGCGCTCGGCTACTTCCTGGTGATGTCGTTCGTCGCGCTCGCCATCGGCCTGGTGGTCGGCAACATCCTCCAGCCCGGTGACGGGCTCCAGCTGACCGACGCGCTCAAGGACGCGGGTCAGGCCCAGGCCAAGGACGCCCCGGCCGAGAACCTGCCGGACTTCCTGCTGGGCATCATCCCCGTCACCCTGGTGTCGGCCTTCACCGAGGGACAGGTGCTGCAGACCCTCCTGGTCGCGCTGCTGGTCGGCTTCGGCCTGCAGGCCCTGGGGTCGGCGGGCGAGCCGATCCTGCGCGGCGTCGGCCACATCCAGAAGCTGGTCTTCCGCGTGCTGTCCATGATCATGTGGGTGGCCCCGGTCGGCGCCTTCGGCGCGATCGCGGCCGTGGTCGGCTCGGCGGGCGTGGACGCCCTCAAGGCGCTCGCCACGATCATGCTCGGCTTCTACGTCACCTGCCTGATCTTCGTCGTGGTCGTGCTCGGCCTGATGCTCCGCTTCTTCGCCGGGGTCAACCTCTTCCAGCTGCTGAAGTACCTGGGCCGGGAGTTCCTGCTGATCGTCTCCACCTCGTCCTCGGAGTCGGCGCTGCCCCGCCTGATCGCCAAGATGGAGCACCTCGGCGTCAGCCGCCCGGTCGTCGGCATCACCGTGCCGACCGGCTACTCCTTCAACCTCGACGGCACCATGATCTACCTGACCATGGCCTCGCTGTTCATCGCCGACTCGATGGGCCAGCCGCTCTCCCTCGGCCAGCAGATCACCCTGCTGCTGTTCATGATGGTCGCCTCCAAGGGCGCCGCCGGCGTCACCGGCGCGGGCCTGGCGACCCTCGCAGGCGCGCTCCAGTCGCACAAGCCGGCCCTGGTCGACGGCGTCGGCCTCATCGTCGGCATCGACCGCTTCATGAGCGAGGCGCGCGCCGTCACCAACTTCGCGGGCAATGCGGTCGCCACGGTGCTGATCGGCACGTGGACCAAGGAGTTCGACCGCGAGCAGGCCCGGCGGGTGTTCGCGGGTGAGCTGCCCTTCGACGAGACCACGCTCGTCGACGACGGCCACGGCACGGCCCCGGCCCCCGAGCCCGCCCCCGCCGGGACCGGCAAGGAGCCGGTGACGACGGCCTGACCCGCCGTCGCACCCCAGTCGTCCCGCCGGGCGGATCCCCCCTCCGCCCGGCGGGACCGTGCCGTCCGGGGGTCCGTTCCCCCGGTCGGCGCAGGGCGGGTCGGGGAATCTCGGGGGTACGCCGGGCGCGTCGCGGCGCGCCCGTGAGCGTGGCGCAGGCGGCCCCGCCCGCGCCTGGGGTGGCGCGGGCGGGCCGCACTCGGCGTCCCGTGACGCGGATCAGGCCGGCCGCAGCCAGACCGTGGCCAGCGGCGGCAGGGTGAGCTGTACGCTCTGGCGCCGGCCGTTCCAGCCGACCGGCTCGGACTTCAGCGGCTCGGGGCTGGTGATGTCTCCGCCGCCGTACCGGGCGGCGTCGGTGTTGAGCACCTCCCGCAGTGCCTCCACCCCGTCCGGCACGCCGATCCGGTAGCCGTGGCGGACGACCGGCGAGAAGTTGCTGACCGCGACCAGCGGGTTCCCGGCGGCGTCCAGGCGTACGAAGGAGAAGACGTTGTCCTCGGCGGCGCCGCCGTCGAGCCAGGAGAAGCCGTCCGGGGTGGTGTCGCGCTGCCACAGCGGCGGCGTGGCCCGGTACAGGGTGTTCAGGTCGCGCACGAGGTCCCGTACGCCGCGGTGGTCGCCCGCCGCGGAGTAGGTCTCGTCGAGCAGCCACCAGTCCGGCCCGTGGTCGTGGGACCACTCGGCGCCCTGGGCGAACTCCTGTCCCATGAAGAGCAGTTGCTTTCCGGGGTGGGCCCACATGAAGCCGAGGTAGGCGCGGTGGTTCGCCCGCTGCTGCCACCAGTCGCCGGGCATCTTGGCCACCAGCGCGCCCTTGCCGTGGACGACCTCGTCGTGCGAGATCGGCAGGACGTAGTTCTCGCTGTAGGCGTACACCATCGAGAACGTCATTTCGTTGTGGTGGTACTTGCGGTGCACCGGCTCGTGCTTGATGTACTCCAGCGAGTCGTGCATCCAGCCCATGTTCCACTTCAGGCCGAAGCCGAGCCCGCCGAAGCCGGCCGGGCCGACGTGGTGGGTGGGGCGCGTGACACCGTCCCAGGCGGTGGACTCCTCGGCGATGGTCACGACACCGGGGCAGCGCCGGTAGACCGTCGCGTTCATCTCCTGCAGGAAGGCCACGGCGTCCAGGTCCTCGCGCCCGCCGTACGCGTTCGGCGCCCACTGGCCGTCCTCGCGCGAGTAGTCCAGGTAGAGCATCGAGGCCACGGCGTCCACCCGCAGCCCGTCGATGTGGAACTCCTCGCACCAGTAGACCGCGTTGGCCACCAGGAAGTTGCGGACCTCGGTACGGCCGAAGTCGAACTCCAGGGTTCCCCAGTCGGGGTGGTCCCCGCGCCAGGGATGCTCGTAGAGGTTGGTGCCGTCGAAGAGCGCCAGCGCCCAGTCGTCCTTGGGGAAGTGCGCCGGGACCCAGTCCATGATGACCCCGATGCCCGCCCGGTGCAGCGCGTCCACCAGGTGCTTGAAGTCGTCCGGAGTGCCCATCCGGGCGGTCGGGGCGTAGTACGAGGTGACCTGGTAGCCCCACGAGCCGCCGAAGGGGTGCTCGGCGACCGGCATCAGCTCCACGTGGGTGAAGCCCAGGTCGCGCACGTACGCCGGCAGCTGCTCGGCCAGTTCGCGGTACGACAGGCCCGGGCGCCACGAGGCGAGGTGCACCTCGTAGACCGAGAAGGGGGCCTCGTGCACGGGCACCGAGCCGCGCGAGGCCATCCAGTCGGCGTCCTGCCACTCGTGGCGGGACGCGGCGACGACGGACGCGGTGGCCGGCGGCTCCTCCGTGCGCCGCGCCATCGGGTCGGCCTTGAGCCGCCGCACCCCGTCCGGGCCGCAGATCTCGAACTTGTAGCGCTGCCCCTCGCCGACCTCGGGCAGGAACAGCTCCCACACGCCGGACGAGCCCAGGGAGCGCATCGGGAAGGCGGTGCCGTCCCAGTAGGTGAAGTCGCCCACCACGCGCACCCCGCGCGCGTTCGGCGCCCATACGGTGAACCGGGTGCCGGTGACGCCCTCGTGGTCCATCGGCTCGGCGCCCAGCGCCTTCCACAGCTGTTCGTGCCGCCCCTCGCGGATCAGGTGCAGGTCGAACTCGCCGAGCGCCGGCAGGAAGCGGTACGGGTCGTGCACCTCGCGCTCGTCCCCGTCATAGGTGACGGCGAGCCGGTACTCCGGGACCGCCGTGAGCGGCAGCACCCCGCTGAACAGCCCGTCGCCCTCGTCGTGCAGCACCGTCCGCGTCCCGTCGCCGGTGACGACCGCCACGCGGCGCGCGTACGGCCGCAACGTGCGGAAGGCGAGGCCGTCCGCCACGGGGTGGACGCCGAGCACCCCGTGCGGGTCGTGGTGGGCGCCGTCCAGCAGCCGGCGGCGCTCCTCGGGGTCGAGCCGCGGGGCCGGGGGCACATCGCCCGCCACGGGGGCCGGTGCGATCTCCGGTGCGGGCGGCGGCGCCTGGTGGCCGACCGCCGCGGGGGGTGCCGTGCGCGGGACGGTGCCCGAGGCGGGCGGCCGTTCGGACCCGGCGGGGTCGTAGCCCCGCGCGACGGCCTCGGAAGCGCCGGGCGCGTCCGGCCGCGGGCGGCCCCCGGCGGCCGGGCGTGCGCTCTTCGCCGCGGGCTTCGCGGCCTTCCCGCCACGCGCGGGCTTCGCGCCGGCGGCCTTCTGCGGCCGGGTGGCCGAGGCCGGCGGGGTCGGCGGGGCTGCGGGGGTCGGGGGCGCCGAGTCCTCCGACCCGGTGCCGCGTGCGGGACGTGCGGCGCGGGCCCGCCCGTTCCCGCCCGTGCCGGGGGTGGCGTCGGGGAACGGCTGGCGATCGGTCACGATCAGGTCCTCCTCGGATGGGCGTGGGGGCGCCCGGTCAGGGGGTGCCGCCGCGCAGCGGCTGCGCGAGGCGCCGCACTGCGGCCATGGGGATGGGGAGCCAGGCGGGTCGGTGCCTGGCCTCGTAGAGCACTTCGTAGACGGCCTTGTCGGTCTCGTAGGCGCGTATGACGACGGGCTCGTCCCGCGGATCGGTCCCGGCGGCCTCCGCGTAGCCCGCGCAGAAGGCGGTGCGCTGGGTCTCCGCCCACTCGGGCGCCCCGGGGGCGGACGGGTCGTGGTGCCGGGCGGCGTAGTCGAAGGAACGCAGCATCCCGGCGACGTCCTGAACCGGGGGCGCGGGACGGCGGCGTTCGGCCAGCGGCCGGGCCGGCTCGCCCTCGAAGTCGATCAGCACCCACCCCTCGGGGCCGGTCCGCAGGGCCTGACCGAGGTGGAGGTCGCCGTGGATGCGCTGCGCGGCCAGCACGGTGCCGCCGCCGAGCGCGGCGAGGTCGTCGAAGGCGGTCCGCAGCGCCGTGCGGTACGGCCGCAGGGCGGGCACCGCCGCCGCGGCCGCGTCCAGCCGGCCGGCCATCGCGGAGGCGAGCAGTTCGATCTGCGGGCGGCGCAGGGTGCTCGTCGGCAGGGCGCGCGCCAGCGCCAGATGCACCTCGGCGGTGGCGCGCCCCAGCGCGTGCGCCTCGCCGGAGAAGTCCGTGTCCTCCTCGACCGCGCTCAGGGCCAGTTCCCAGGCCCCGGCCGAACCGGGCAGGAAGCGCTGCAGCACGCCCAGCGTCGCGGGCTCGTCGTACAGGCCCAACGCCTCGAACCACGCCGCGGGCGCCGCGACGCGCCGCGATCCGGCGCGCGCCAGGGCGAGCGAGAGCTCCAGGTCGGGATTGGGCCCCGGGGCCACCCGCCGGAACAGCTTGAGGATGAACGCGTCGCCGTAGATGACCGAGCTGTTGGACTGCTCCGCGGTGGACAGCCGCGGCGCCAGCCCCGCCGGGATCGCCGCGCCGGACTCGGACCCGAAGCGCAGGTGTCCGGTGCGGCCCGGGGCGCGCAGCCGCTCCAGCAGCAGGGCCGTCAGGCGCGGGTCGTGCAGCGCCTCGTAGATGGTGAGGCCGTCCAGGGGCCCGCCGACCGCGTGCCCGATCAGCGCCGGCGCGAGTGCCGGCGGCAGCAGCGCCCTGGTGCCGAGCAGCAACTGGTAGGTGTCGGCAGGCCGGCCGTGCCCGGTGCCGGGTACCCGCTCGTGCGCGTCGTGGTGGACGTCGAGCAGCAGATGGAGCAGACCGGGGGTGCCCAGCCGCCCGTCCGCGGGGAGCAGTTCGGTGGCCGAGACGAGCCCGAAGCCGCCGATCGGCCGTCCCTTCCCGGCGAACCACCGCTGCCGGGGCAGCCACTCCCGCAGCATCGGGACGAGCGCGGAGAGCAGTCCCGGCGCGGGGGGCACGGTGGCCCCCGTCCGGACTGCGGAGGTGCGAAGCCACGAGGTGTCCGACATGACGTCCTTTCCTCGGGTGCCGGGCCTGCTGGTTCCCTAAGTGAAGGGGCGTGCTGCGGCGATGGTCCGACGAGTGGGACGTGTCGGACGAATATCATCCGAGCCGGTGGAGCAATTGGCGTACTTGGCGTACCAGGGACAAGGGCCCGTACAGCATCCGATATGACGCTGGATTCGGCAGGGGGAGCCTGCCCCGGCGGCCCGGCACGAAACCGTGCCGGGCCGCCGGGTCGCCGTCACCCGGCGGGTGGGCCTACGCGGTGTCGCGGCGCAGCCGGAACCAGTAGAAGCCGTGCCCGGCGAGAGTGAGCAGGTAGGGCCATTCACCGATGGCGGGGAAGCGCACCCCGCCGATCAGCTCGACGGGATGCCGCCCGGTGAAGGACCGCAGATCGAGCTCGGTGGGCTGGGCGAAGCGCGAGAAGTTGTTCACGCACAGGACGAGGTCGTCCTTGTACTCGCGCAGGAAGGCCAGGACGGCCGGGTTGGTGGAGGGCAGCTCGGTGTACGAGCCCAGGCCGAAGGCCGGGTTCTGCTTGCGGATCTCGACCATCCGGCGCGTCCAGTGCAGCAGCGAGCTCGGGGAGCTCATCTGCGCCTCGACATTGGTGACTTGGTAGCCGTAGACCGGGTCCATGATGGTCGGCAGATAGAGCCGGCCCGGGTCGCAGGAGGAGAAGCCCGCGTTGCGGTCCGGGGTCCACTGCATCGGGGTGCGCACCGCGTCGCGGTCACCGAGCCAGATGTTGTCGCCCATGCCGATCTCGTCGCCGTAGTAGAGGATCGGCGAGCCGGGCAGGGAGAGCAGCAGGGCGGTGAAGAGCTCGATCTGGTTGCGGTCGTTGTCCAGCAGCGGGGAGAGCCGGCGCCGGATGCCGATGTTGGCCCGCATCCGCGGGTCCTTGGCGTACTCCGCGTACATGTAGTCGCGTTCTTCGTCCGTCACCATCTCGAGCGTCAGCTCGTCGTGGTTGCGCAGGAAGATGCCCCACTGGCAGTTGCTGGGAATGGCCGGGGTCTTGGCCAGGATCTCCGAGACCGGATAGCGGGACTCCCGGCGCACCGCCATGAAGATGCGCGGCATGACCGGGAAGTGGAAGGCCATGTGGCACTCGTCGCCGCCCTTGGCGTAGTCGCCGAAGTAGTCGACCACGTCCTCGGGCCACTGGTTGGCCTCGGCGAGCAGCACCGTGTCGGGGTAGTGGGCGTCGATCTCCTCGCGGACCATCTTCAGGAAGTCATGGGTGCGCGGCAGGTTCTCGCAGTTGGTGCCTTCCTCCTGGTACAGGTACGGCACCGCGTCCAGCCGGAAGCCGTCGATGCCGAGGTCCAGCCAGAACCGCAGGGCGGCCAGGATCTCCTCCTGGACCTTGGGGTTCTCGTAGTTGAGGTCCGGCTGGTGCGAGAAGAAGCGGTGCCAGTAGTACTGCTTGCGCACCGGGTCGAAGGTCCAGTTGGAGCTCTCGGTGTCGACGAAGATGATGCGGGCGTCCTGGTACTGCTTGTCGTCGTCCGCCCAGACGTAGTAGTCGCCGTAGGGGCCTTCGGGGTCCGTGCGGGACTGCTGGAACCACTCGTGCTGGTCGCTGGTGTGGTTGACGACGAAGTCGATGATCACCCGCATTCCGCGCTGGTGGGCGGCGTCCACGAACTCCACGAAGTCGGCCAGGTCCCCGAACTCCGGCAGTACGGCCGTGTAGTCCGCGACGTCGTAACCCCCGTCGCGCAGCGGCGAGGCGAAGAACGGCGGCAGCCACAGGCAGTCGACGCCCAGCCACTGCAGATAGTCCAGTTTGGCGGTGAGCCCCTTCAGGTCGCCGATGCCGTCACCGTTGCTGTCCTGGAAGGACCGTACGAGCACTTCGTAGAAGACGGCCCGCTTGAACCAGTCGGGATCCCGGTCCTTCGCGGGGGTGTCTTCGAACGTGTCAGGTACGGGTTCGTTGACGATCAAGTGGGTGACCCTCCTGTCGATGGAGTAGGTCGCAGGGTGAGGATGTGCGCGGGCGTACGGCCCGGCTCGAGGCGCACATAGTTGTCCCTGCCCCAGTGGTAGGTCTCGCCGGTGAGCTCGTCGCGCACCGGGGTGGACTCGTGCCATGCGAGGCCGAGTTCCGGCATGTTCAACGAGACGGTCGCCTCCTGGGTGTGGTGCGGGTCCAGGTTGACGACCACCAGTACGACATCGCTGCCGTCGCCCGAGCGCTTGGAGTACGCCAGCACCGCGTCGTTGTTCACGGGGTGGAAGCGCAGGTTGCGCAGCTGCTGGAGCGCGGGGTGGCGGCGTCGCAGCCGGTTCAACGTGGTGAGCAGCGGAGCCAGCGAACGGCCGTCGGCCTCGGCTGCCGCCCAGTCACGGGGCTTGAGCTCGTACTTCTCCGAGTGTAGGTACTCTTCGCTTCCCTCGCGCACCGGCGCGTTCTCGCAGAGCTCATATCCGGCGTACACCCCCCATGTGGGGGAAAGGGTCGCCGCCAGGACCGCGCGCGCCTCGAACGCCGGGCGGCCGCCGTGCTGCAGGTAGGCGTGGAGGATGTCCGGGGTGTTGACGAAGAAGTTCGGCCGCATGTAGCTCGCGGCCTCTCCGGACAGCTCCGTCAGGTACTCCGTCAGTTCCTGTTTGTCGTTGCGCCAGGTGAAGTACGTGTACGACTGCTGGAAGCCGATCTGGGCCAGCGTGTGCATCATGGCCGGACGGGTGAACGCCTCGGCCAGGAAGATGACGTCCGGGTCGGTCCGGTTGATGTCGGCGATGACCTTCTCCCAGAAGACCACCGGCTTGGTGTGCGGATTGTCGACCCGGAAGATCCGCACTCCGTGGTCCATCCAGTGCCGCAGCACCCGCTCGGTCTCCTGCACGATGCCGCTCATGTCGGCGTCGAAGGCGATCGGGTAGATGTCCTGGTACTTCTTCGGCGGGTTCTCGGCGTACGCGATCGAGCCGTCGGGCCGCCGGGTGAACCACTCGGGGTGCTTGCCGACCCACGGGTGGTCCGGGGAGCACTGCAGGGCGAAGTCCAGGGCGATCTCCAGACGCAGCTCACGGGCCCGTTCCACGAAGTGGTCGAAGTCCTCGAGCGTGCCGAGATCGGGGTGGACGGCGTCGTGGCCGCCCTCCGGGGAGCCGATCGCCCAGGGCGAGCCCACGTCGTGCGGGCCGGGGGTGAGCGAGTTGTCCGGACCCTTGCGGAACGCTGCGCCGATGGGGTGAACGGGCGGCAGGTACACCACGTCGAAGCCCATCGCGGCGACGGCCGGCAGCCGTTCCGCCGCCGTCCGGAAGGTGCCGGACCGCGGCGGCTCCTGGCCCGTGGGGTCCACCACCGCCCCCTCGGAGCGGGGGAACATCTCGTACCAGGACCCGAACAGCGCCCGCGGCCGCTCCACCTGGAGGGCCGCCGGACGGGAGGCGCTCACCAGGTCGCGCAGCGGATGGCGGGCGAGCGCCGCCACCACGTCGGGCGCGAGGACGGCCGCATGGCGCTCCGCGGGCGTACGGGACGCGTCGCGCAGGGCGTCGACCGCCGCGAGCACCACGGCCCGGCCGTCCTTCTTGGGCACCCCGGCCGCCGCGCGCTCGTGCAGCTCGGCCCCCTCGGCGAGGACCAGTTCGGTGTCGATGCCCGCGGGGATCTTGATGCCCGCGTGGTGCCGCCAGGTGGCCACCGGATCGCTCCAGGCCTCCACTGTGTACGTCCAGCGGCCCTCCGCGGTGGGGGTCACCTCGGCGCCCCAACGGTCGGTGCCGGGGGCGAGCTCGCGCATCGGGGTCCAGGGTCCGGAGCGGCCCGCGGGGTTGCGCAGGACCACGTTCGCCGCCACCGCGTCATGTCCCTCCCGGAACACGGTGGCGGTGACCTGGAAGGTCTCGCCGACCACCGCCTTGGCGGGGCGGCGGCCGCAGTCGACCAGCGGGCGGACGTCCAGGACGGGGATACGACCGATCATTGCGCCTCACCTGTTTGTGCCGGTGGCCGGACGGGTACCTTCCGCTCTTTTTATCTGCTCCATCGGATGCCTGCCTGTGGGCATGACCGCTCCTGTCCGCGTTCACTCGGGTGGGCGGATACGAGTTGTGGTGGGGAGGGTTCGGCGCCGCGTCGCGCAAGGTTGAGCCTGCCCATTGGATGACGGTCGAATACTCCCCGGGAAGGGGTACTGGCGCGTAAGTTGCGCGCGGGGCGGCCCCGACGGCGCCCGCACGCCGACAACCGGCCACCGTCCGGCGGGGAGGCGCGCGCGTCCGCCGGGGCGCCCGGCCGCCGCCCGTGACCCGGGCCTGGCCGCCCGTCGTAGTCCGCGCGGTGCCCCTCGGCCGACCTCCCTGCGGCGACTGTCGTAGACCGGCGGCCGACACGCTGACGAGGCGCCCGCACGGCGCCGTGCGGGGGCCGCGGGACGTCCGGGGCGCCGCGGTACGCCTGGGCACACATGCCGCGCGGCGGTCCCCGGCAGCGGGGTGTTGGGTACCCGGTTGTCACCACCGCACCGAAAGATGCCGCTACCGTCGGAGATGTGAAGGCTATTCGTCGATTCACCGTGCGAACCGTCCTGCCCGAACCACTACGTCCCCTGGGGGAGCTCGCGCAGAATCTGCGCTGGTCCTGGCACAACGAGACCCGCGAGCTGTTCCAGTCCGTCGACCCCGAGGGCTGGAGAGCGGCGGCCGGCGACCCGGTGCGACTGCTCGGCGCCGTCTCGAAGGACCGGCTGAACGCCCTCGCCAAGGACCGCAGGTTCCTCCGCCGGCTCGGCACCGCCGTCGAGGACCTCCACGACTACCTCGGCAATCCGCGCTGGTACCAGGGCGCCGCGGACGCCGGGGAACTCCCCGCCGCCGTTGCCTACTTCTCGCCCGAATTCGGCATCACCGCCGCGCTGCCGCAGTACTCCGGCGGCCTCGGCATCCTGGCCGGCGACCACCTCAAGGCCGCCAGCGACCTGGGTGTGCCGCTGATCGGTGTCGGCCTGCTCTACCGGCACGGCTACTTCCGACAATCCCTGTCCCGGGACGGCTGGCAGCAGGAGCACTACCCCGTGCTCGACCCCAACGAGCTGCCGCTGTCCCTGCTGCGGGACGAGGGCGGCGGCCCCGTCCTGATCGTCTTGGACCTGCCCGGCGGGCGCAGTCTGCGCGCCCACGTCTGGCTGGCCCGGGTCGGCCGGGTCCCGCTGCTGCTGCTCGACTCCGACGTCGAGGAGAACCACCCCAACGAACGGGACGTCACCGACCGCCTCTACGGCGGCGGGAGCGAGCACCGGCTGCTCCAGGAGATGCTGCTCGGCATCGGCGGCGTCCGTGCCGTGCGCACCTACTGCGCGCTGACCGGGCACCCCGAGCCCGAGGTCTTCCACACCAACGAGGGCCACGCCGGGTTCCTCGGCCTGGAACGCATCCGCGAGCTCGCGGCCGACGGAGAAGGGCTGGATTTCGACTCCGCCCTGGAGGCCGTGCGGGCCGGCACGGTCTTCACCACCCACACCCCCGTGCCGGCCGGCATCGACCGCTTCGACCGCGAGCTGGTCGCCCGCCACCTCGGCGACGACGGCGAGCTGCACGGCGTCGACGTCCAGCGGGTGCTGGAGCTGGGGATGGAGACCTATTCGGGAGGCGACCCCAACGTCTTCAACATGGCCGTGATGGGGCTGCGGCTCGCGCAGCGCGCCAATGGCGTGTCCACCCTCCACGGCAGCGTCAGCCGGGAGATGTTCGCCGGGCTGTGGCCGGGCTTCGACCCGGAGGAGGTGCCGATCACCTCCATCACCAACGGCGTCCACGCCCCCACCTGGGTCGCTCCGGAGGTGTTCCGGCTCGGCGCCCGGCAGGCCGGCGTCCAGAACGCCGAGGACGCGATGACCACCGGGCTCGCCGACACCTGGGAGAGCGTCTTCCGCATCCCCGACGCCGCGATCTGGGAGCTCCGCCGGGAGCTGCGCGAACAGCTGGTGCGGGAGGTGCGCCGCAGGGTGCGCGCCTCCTGGCGGCAGCGCGGCGCCGGCTCGGCCGAGCTGGGCTGGGTGGACGACGTCCTCGACCCGGACGTGCTCACCATCGGCTTCGCTCGCCGGGTCCCCTCGTACAAGCGGCTCACCCTGATGCTGCGCGACCAGGACCGGCTGATGGAGCTGCTGCTCCACCCGACCCGGCCGATCCAGATCGTCGTCGCGGGCAAGGCCCATCCGGCCGACGACAGCGGCAAGCGTCTCGTCCAGGAACTCGTGCGCTTCGCCGACGACCCCCGGGTGCGGCACCGCATCGTCTTCCTTCCGGACTACGACATGGCCATGGCCCAGCACCTCTACCCCGGGTGCGACGTCTGGCTGAACAACCCGCTGCGCCCGCTGGAGGCGTGCGGCACCTCGGGCATGAAGGCCGCGCTGAACGGCTGCCTCAACCTCTCCGTCCTGGACGGCTGGTGGGAGGAGTGGTTCGACGGCAACAACGGGTGGGCGATCCCCACCGCCGACGGCTTCGGTGCGGTCGGCGACCCCGACCGCCGCGACGACATCGAGGCGGCGGCACTCTACGACCTGATCGAGACCCAGGTCGCGCCCCGGTTCTACGACCGCGGCGGGCAGGGGCTCCCGGCCCGCTGGATCGAGATGGTCCGGCACACCCTGAGCACGCTGGGCCCGAAGGTGCTCGCCGGTCGCATGGTGCGCGAGTACGTCACGCGGCTGTACGCGCCCGCCGCCCGGGCCCACCGCCTCGCGGACGGCGCCGAGGCCGGTGAACTCGCGGCGTGGAAGCGGCGGGTGCGCGGGCAGTGGCCCCGGGTCGCCGTCGACCACGTGGAGACCGGCGCCTCGGTGGGCGGTTCGCCGGAGCTCGGGAGCACGCTCACCCTGCGCGTCCAGGTGGCCCTCGGCGACCTGGAGCCCGCGGACGTGGACGTGCAGGTCGTGTCCGGGAGGGTCGACGAATCCGACCGGATCGCCGACCCGACGGTGGTCTCGCTCAAGCCGGGCGGGCGGCCGGACCTCGAGGGCCGTTGGCTCTACGAGGGGCCGCTCACCCTCGACCGCACGGGCCCCTTCGGCTACACCGTCCGGGTCCTGCCGATGCACCGGCTGCTGGCCTCGGTGGCAGAGCTCGGGCTGATCGCCGTGCCGCCCGAGGCGGCGGGGATGACGGCCGGCGTGCTGCGCTGAGCCGGACGCCCCGCGGGAACGGGACCGGGCCCCGGCCGTCGTTGGAACAGCGCGCAGAACCCGCAGGAGGAGGCCGCGTACCTGTCGCTCTTCGCGGAGCAGCGGGTGCGCGGGGTGCTGGTGACGCCGGC